>PJMF01000027.1 GCA_003173865.1 Minisyncoccota bacterium | reverse complement strand
ATCTTAAAAGTCATTGGACCCATTTCTTTGCCCGAATATAAAACCACCGTCACAGCTGACAATCTGGCAGAAGTTGCTCGTTCCGACCGCTCGCAATTTTTTCCTGGATCACAACAAAAAAGAAACTTTCTTTCCGCACTTTTTGTCCAGATTAAAATTCGTTTTATGAACGCAAGTACTAGTCAACAAAAAGAAATCATCAATCAACTCATTACAGGTCTAGAGACAAAAGACGTGCAACTGTATAGCAATGATCAACAAATAGAAAACATTGCCATACAAAATAATTTGGCCGGATCATGGGTGCCGCAGCAAAATACTTTTTTCTTAGGGTTAATTGAGTCGAATGTCGGAATTAATAAAGTAAATCGCGATGTACAGCGCAAAGTGGAGATGCATATCATTGATCCGACTAATCTAGAAGTCACTACTCATTTTCAAAACGCAAACGAGACGCTGGACTATATTAATTATCAACGTGTGTTTGTTTTACCGACGACGAACGTGCAGCGTCTGCAAGTTGGCGCACAAGTAATGACGACCTGGAACGAAGAACTTATCTCGCTCGCTAATGGACAACAACTCAAGCAAATTGGTTTTCTGGTTCCGGTGGCATCAAAAAGCGCCACGACTGCTACAGTCGCCCTTCATGATCCACTTTTAACTCAAGGTGGAATCCAACTCATGAAACAATCTGGGGTTTCTGCAATCCCTTACTTAATCCAGTTTCCAACACAAGTGAAGAATATTTTGTTGGATCAAGATAGTATAATCTCCCCATGACCCAGCAAACGCGTGAACAAGTGGAAAAACTCACCCAGCAAGCCGAGCAGTTACTTGCTGCAGTTGAGTTATCGAAGCTACAAGCTGAGCACGCTGAACTTGAGCAGCACACCTATCAGCCAGAATTTTGGAATCGAGTTGATGCTCAAGCAATAATGCGCTCGATTGCCACTTTAAAGAGTAAGATCGACCAGATCACTGAAGTCGAAAAACTCAAGTCAGATGTCGCCGCATACCAGCAACTTTTAACCGAAATTGCTCCAGAAGAACAAGACTCATCTGAACAAAACGAGCTCGAGTCCGAGCTAAACAAAAGTCTACGTCAACTCGAAAAAGCAGTAAACGCACTTGAGCTCAATCAATTTTTGAGTGGCAAATACGATAGTTATGGAGCAATCCTCTCGATTCATTCCGGTCAAGGCGGCACAGAAGCAATGGACTGGGCCAGTATGTTACAGCGGATGTATATTCGCTACTTTGAACGTAAAGAATGGAAAAATACGATGGTTGAAGAGTCGCGAGGTGAAGATGCCGGCATTAAGGCAGTCACATACGAAGTCAGAGCTCCCTATGCATACGGATACTTAAAAGGTGAACGCGGCACACATCGTTTAGTGCGACAAAGCCCTTTTAATGCTGATAACTTGCGCCAAACTTCTTTTTCGCTCGTCGAAGTACTGCCGCTCGTTGAAGATGACGACACTGAAATTGTCATCAAAGAAGACGAGTTAGAGTGGCATTTTTCGCGTGCTGGGGGTGCAGGTGGCCAAAATGTGAATAAAGTAAACACTGCTGTAGAACTCACTCATGTCCCAACAGGCATCGTGGTCCGTTGCCGTGAAGAAAGGTCTCAAGCCCAAAACAAAGCACGTGCCCTTTCCCTACTTAAAGCCCAACTTGCTAGTATCGAAGCTGAAAAATTTGAACAAGAAATGGCAGCTGTCAAAGGCAAACACGTCCACGCAAGTTGGGGCAATCAAATTCGCAATTATGTGCTCCATCCATATCATCTCGTCAAAGATACTCGTACCGAAGTTGAAACTTCCGACACGACCGCAGTCTTAGATGGTGATATTGAAGTTTTTATTCAAGCTGAGATTAAAGAGTTGTAACCTAAATAGCTATTTTTGCGATTGAATTTTTCATTTTCTTACAGAATTTTTCATTTTAATTAGTATACTAACACTATGGAAATCCAATCTTCTACCATTCAAGTTTCCCCCAATGACATAATTAGTCGTGCAATCGGCTTTTTTGAAAGTAGTCAATATATTGATCTTATTAAATTGGCAAAGAGTTATGGGGTTGATGTGTATGCAAGATCTGAAAATGATTTTAATGCTTCAATTGAGTTCAGTATTGATCCTGAGCATTTCTCTATATACGTAAATCCTGATCACGCTGAAACACGCAGAAGATTTTCCATAGCACATGAATTAGCTCATTATATTTTGCATTCAGATGAAGTGAAAAAGAATTTACTCGTTGATAGGGACAACATTCATTCACTTTCTCCCGAAAAGGAAGCTGAAGCAAACGAGCTCGCCGCTAAAATACTTATGCCTGAAGAACTTGTACACAAATATATCGAGAATAATGATCTTGATGGAAATAGAATACTTAGCGAAAACTCAGTACGAAAAATTGCTAGTTTTTTCACTGTCTCTTTAATGGTCGCCATCCTTCGTCTCAAAGGAATCGGGTATGAACTTCCCTACATTGCTTTTTCATAGATTATTTCCAATGTGGATTGATGATCCAGAAGAAAAAACAGTTTCTCCTCTGACTCAGGACTCTGATTTAGATAAAATAAGTAAAGTTGATCTATATAAACACGGTAAGCATGTACGAGAGTTTGCTTTATGGTTAATTCAGATTGTGTGTATCTTTCTTTTGGGAGTATTTGTTTATGAAATTATTCATGACTATTCTATGAGAAAAACCGTAGTTAATCTGATAGTTCAGAATGTTGCAGGGCTCAGTTATGCAGGTTTAACAGTTGCGGGAATCACTATTTCAAATAGAAAAAATAAATAGCAAATTTTCGGGTAGCATACTACAAAAAAAAGGAGTATTATTCTGACATGCAAAACTCAGATATGCCTGTTCAACCGCAAACATCATACGAATCACTTGATGATCAAAGTAGTTCAGTGCGCGATTTTCAATACTCAAGTAATAACACTATGGAAACTGACTCAATGAAAGGTGATATGCCAGCAAGTAATAAAATTTTCGTCGGACTGTGTGCAGTTGTGGTAGTTGCAGGATTACTGACTGGTTTTGGCATCAATAAACTGAAAGCAAAAACGATGGGTGGTAGTAATGAAGACACTGGCACCAGTGGTGGCATCGTTGCCAAAGTTGCACAAGATGTAAACAGTATCCAACCCGGACAAGTGTTTGGAACGGCAGATGAAAAAAACTTCAAAGATAAAGCTGAAGGATACCTCGAAGCCGGCGGTATCGATGGTGAAGGTTCTCACCACTTGCTGCGTGAAGGTGGCGCCAGTCAAACAGTGTATCTTACTTCATCAGTAACTGACCTCAGTAAATTTGAGGGCATGCGCGTCAAAGTGTGGGGTGAAACATTTAAAGGTTTGAAAGCTGCTTGGTTAATGGACGTTGGTCGGGTCCAAGTGGTTGACGTCAAAGGTCAAAAACCAACAGAGTAAGTAGCTCTTCAACAGAATACGCCTTGCGTATTTGTCATCAAAAACGGTACACTAATTGTTCAATGATTACTTTTGCTGCCGTTACTAAACGCTTTGGTGAGAACCCTCCTGCGATCGAGGGCATTTCTTTTGAGGTTGATAAAGGCGAATTTCTTTTTTTGACTGGACATTCTGGTTCAGGCAAAACGACTTTGCTTAAGTTATTAACACGCGAGTATACGCCTACATCTGGTGAAGTTACTTTTAACGGAAAGAGCGTCAATAAAATTCGCAAATCGCAAGTGCATCATCACCGCCGGGCAATCGGTGTCGTTTTTCAAGATTATCGTTTGTTGAACGAACTGAATGTTTGGGAAAACATTGCGCTCGCGCTGCAAATTGTCAATAAACCACAAACCGAAATTGAAGAACGCGTCACTGATCTGTTACGACTCGTTGAGTTAACTGATAAAGCATATAGTTTCCCGTCGCAACTTTCTGGTGGTGAAGCACAACGCGTGAGCATCGCTCGCGCACTCGCGACTGCACCAATGGTCCTCCTCGCCGATGAGCCAACTGGCAATCTCGATCCCCAAAACACGCTCAAGATCGCGCAATTGTTTGAAAAAATTAATGAGCTCGGCACCACCGTTTTGTTTGCAACGCATGATCTCTCGATTCTTTCCGCATTAAAGCATCGCCGAATCCATCTGGAAAAAGGCAAAATTGAAAGTGACACTAAAGAAAAGGAAGAAGAGCCTCACACAAAAACGACTGTTCAAGTCGAAACCCTATGAAACATCTTACCACTGCCCTCACCGCTATCCGCCGCTCACCATATCAAACGTTCGCGGCGGTTTTAATCTTGAGCATTACATTTTTTGTCGGATACTGTTTTTCACTCGTGATGTTAGGCTCCGAGCAAATGCTCCGTTACTTTGAGACCCGACCCCAAATTACAGCTTTTTTTAAGTTAAATACAGATCAAACCACTATTGATACCCTAGAAAAATCAATGCGCAACAAGCCGTACGTCAATCAAGTCAACGTCATCAGCAAAGAAAAAGCGCTTGAAATTTATCGTCAAGATAACAAAGATCCGCTGTTGCTCGAACTCGTCACCGCTGATATCTTGCCAGCGAGTATTGAAGTTTCGGGCAAAGACGCCACTTCTCTTCCCCAAATTAAAAAAGACCTCGATGGAGCGGCAGGAGTTGATCAAGTTCTCTACAACCAAGAAGTCATCGGCGCAATTAATAAGTGGACACAGTTTCTGCGCAATATCGGAGTAGCCAGTATGGTCATCCTCGGGACTGAGTCGTTTCTGATTATCATGATCATTTCAGGCATGAAAGTGGCGATTCAAAAAAGAGCAATTCAAATTATGAGAATTCTCGGCGCCAGTCGGTGGTACATCAAAGCACCCTTCGTGTACGAGGGAATGATTTATGGCATAGTTGGCTCCCTGGTTGGATGGGGCGCGATGTATATTGGTCTCCTCTACCTTACTCCTTGGTTGCAAAGCTTCCACGAGGTGGCAAGTCTCTTGCCCGTACCACCCGAGCTCCTGCTGATTCAACTTGGAGTTGGCACCTTAATCGGCGTCATATTTGGAGCTCTCACCAGCTCAATCTCCGTCCAGCGTATGATGCGACGCGCTTAAAAGACGAACCTATCCGATTTATCTATGAAAAAAAAGCTTATCAGCCTCTTTTTGCTCGGAACTTCGCTGTATGTAGTGAGTGTGATTGCCTTGATGTGCTTGAGCAGCCCAGTCCATGCTGACGACGAATGTGTCTGCTCCACTGGTCAAGATGAGTCCACTTGTAATGCTGCAAAGCTGAGCTGTCTTGAAGGAAAAGTTAATCAAAAAAAACAAGCCGCAAATACGCTGAGCAATACTATTAGTATTATTAATGGCCAAATTGTGGTCCAAGAGCTGCAGATTAAACAAACTCAGCTCGAGATCAACAAACTCAATGATGACATTCAGCAGCTAAGTGTCCGGATTGCAGGGCTCAATCTTTCGCTCAATCAAGAAACCGAAGTCCTTATTCAACGCGTCCAAGCAAACTATAAAAGCAGTCGCACCAACGCTCTCGATAGTGTTTTATTTTCTAGTTCGCTTAATGACTTTTTCCGTCGCCTGAAGTATCTGCAAGTCGCCCAGCAACACACGACGGAAATTTTAAAAGCTGCAGAAAGTCAGCGCATTACCTTCGATCAAGAAAAAACTCTCAAGCAACAAAAACAGGCGGAAGTTGATCAAAAAAAACAAAAACTCCTGGTTCAAGAAAACGAATTAAATAAGCAAAAAACCGACCAGCAAGTGCTACTCCAACAGACCCGCAACGACGAATCCCGCTATCAGGCAGAGCTCGAAAAAACCCTTGCCGAGCAACAAGCCTTGCAATCGATCATTGCTGGCAACGGTGCTGAACAACGCGTCGGCGATGTCAATCAGGGTGATGTAATCGCCAGCATAATTCCCGGACCTTCGCCCTGTTCTAATGGCGCACATCTCCACTTTGAAGTCGCGCAAAATGGCGCTGTCTTTAATCCTGCTGGATACCTCAAACCGATCGATGGCATTATTTGGAACAACGAACCCGACGATCCTTTTGGTTTCAGTGGAAATTGGAATTGGCCAATCAATGATGCTGCGCGCATCAATCAAGGATTTGGGATGACATTTTACGCACGGGTCCGTCGTGCGTATGGTGGAGCCCCGCACACAGGAATCGATATGATTAGTAAAACGCCTGGCGACCATACTGTGAAAGCTGTGAAATCAGGAACTCTCTTCCGTGGAAGTATTCGTTGTGGCGCCGGGCAGCTGCGATACGTCCGCGTCGAGCATAAAGACGGCGGCGGTTTAAGTTCGTATTATCTGCATGTGAATTATTGAGGAACTAGGTGTCCACAAAAAGGCCTCCTCACTGTACAGCGAGGAGGCCTTACGTCTTATAGGTACTAAGACTTGGATTGATAACCCATTAGATACATTTTAATCTAAGGATACCATTAAAATCAATATCAATTTGAAAGAATGTGGACCCGCCGGGAGTCGAACCCGGAAGACCAAGGTTATCAATCCGGTCTTAATACCTATCGGGCCCACAACTCAGATCATAAAAGTCAAACTGTAGGAAAATCCGTAACGGGAAGGTAAGAGTTTATTTAAACTACTGTATAATTCGCGTCTATGGCAAAAGAAATTCATACAATTCCCCCCGATTCCTTTACCGAACTCCAAAAAAGGATGGCGAGATACCTCGTTACTCTCAAGCGTGAATCGACTGGTAATACCGTAAAAGCAAATCAAGTAGTCGCCAACACCAAAGATGGACCTCTCGTTGTCGTAACTGAAACACCCCAAACTCCCGAGGCATCTCAAAAACTCGACCTGACTATAAACCCTCAAAGATTACCAAACCTGGAAGCATTGCTGCTTGATCCTTTTAATGGAAAATATCCACCAGGAGTCCCCACCTATCGACAAACTTTCCCTCTCTCTCTGCTTTATCAAGAGTTATTTGCTTGGCAGTTTGTCAATCAAACTACCGTAGGAGCCAAACTCACCTCTACTCCTCAATTCTTCAAATCAGGAAGCATCCCCGAATTTCTGCAAAGTCCTTTTGATACGATGCTTAAAAGTACCTTAACATACATGTCCGTAAGTGCTCAAGCTTGGGAAGCTCAACTTAATCCAGAAAGCTCGAATCATCGTGCAATTATTGATCATTTGAAAGCTGGAGAAACAGAAAATCCGAAGATTTTGTCTGTTTATAAAATTACTTTTCTCATTGAACGAACTCCAGGAAGTGTTCTCCCACAAGCAGATCAGCAAACTCCACCAACTCAAGTCGATAAACGAACGTTCGCCATATTACTCATAAGCGGAAAATTTCCGTTGAGCATCGCGGGAGAAAAAGAAATGCCTTGGGAAACAAAGACTCGACTCATAGCCAAACAACTTGGCGTCCTCGAGATTAATACACCAGAAAATGACCTCTCTCGATATATGTTTGGCTATGTAGGTGAATTTAAAATTTAGAAGCGCCTTTTCTCTCAAAAACAATCTCAACTTTATCTAGTCTAGCCATGTCTGTCTGAAGATTGCAAGAACTGTAGGAAAATTGAAGTTACTCCGGGGAGCCCATTACCATTAAGTGACTGCATCAATGTCCTACAACATCCCTATAACTATTGACAGTGGTGCGTCCTTATAGTAAAATATCCAAGTCTTATTAAGATATATAAATATATAGCAATATTCATTAAAGAAAACTTATGAACACTCAAACCAAAATCGCCCTCGCTTCATTACTGACTTTGCCACTTATGGCAATCTTTAGCAGCTCAGTTAGCGCAGATGTTTCTCAAACCCAAAACCTTTCTCAAAGTTACACAGTCAACTGTACCACCGGCGCATACGGCCAAAACTCTACATGCACTGCAACTGGCAACCAAAACGGTGAACAAACTCAAAATGTCACTTCCAATAACGTATTGGGTACCACACCCATTGTCTACCGCAATAACGGTACTCCCGTTTATAAACACAAAATTGTCAACACCGGCGTAGACCCACAAGTCATCGTCGCAGGTGTTGCAACCATGATCACCACCGCAGGTGGAGCGATCGTCACGTTGAAGAAGCGGTTGGTTTAATCGCCCCTTCTGCAAGACTTCCAAAGGAGTGCTGCTGTAATACAACCGGATGTTATACATAGTGGCACAATGATAAAAAATGCATTGTAGCTAGCCAGAAATTCCGTCATAGACTTTACTTCCTTTCTTGAGTTTTATTTTTCGCTCTTCTACACTCTCGCTATTAAGAGCACTGAGAGCAATGGCCCCGAATAAAACTGTAAAAAAACCACTAATGATGAGTAAGAGGCCATATGCAGCGTCAATGTGGGTTTGGTCCATGTCTTCCTCCTTTCAAAGAAATCGCAATAGCTAATAAAAAAAGACAAAATACTAATATGAGTAGAGTATACCAAACTGCTTCAGAAAATCTCCAGATTGGTAGATCGTCTGGTTTACCAAGAGAGCAACTAAAAGTGCCTTCGAGATATCGGCACTGTAATCAGCAAGTAAATATGTTTGGTTTTTGCTCAATTTCATTCCCCGAGAATATCCTCTGAAGATGACAAAATCCGTAGCATAAAGGTAAGAATTTGCTGGTCAACCACAGTGCACAGTGGGCCTATAACATTGACAATATAGGTCTAATTTGATATACTTTGCTCTACTTAAAAAACAAAACCTTATGTCCAACGAACCCAATTTTGATCATTCTGATCAATCCCAGCCCAACAATCACGACAATCAATTTCCTTACCCAGAACATATGCGGCTTCGCGCACTACTGAGCTTAGATACTCTTGTAGAAATGTTTAAGCAGGACGAAACATTGATGGATCCTGCAGTAGAGATTGATGATCCCGATTACCCAGAATGGATAAAAGACATTGCTAGAAAATATGTGCGCGGTGAAATAAGAAGCTGGGACGAGGTGCGGACGGCAGTGAACGAACACTACCCATTACCACCCGGCCAAAAAGAGAAAAAAAGTAAATCTTGGCCAGAATGAGCTGAGATACATATTCACGTTGCCTTTGGCGACATCCCCATTTTGCTCTTGCCCCTTCAAAAAAAATCCAGCAGACAGCAAAAGTGCGGAGATCGCTGCAGACAACAGTCGGATTGTCCCGTGGACGTTTACGTCCGCCGGGACGAAACGCTCATTGATTGCGGCAAAACAATTGTTCCTCTATGCTAAGTTGCGAGATTTTTCTCGGTAAATTTGGCAAAAGAGGGATCTTTAACAAGGCATACAAAATATTGTGTGAATTAGCGAAAAAACTCCTAGCTGTTTTCTACAGCATGATGAATAGGAAGTCATTCATATTTATTGTGCTGTAGAAGAAGCAGCCGGTGATGGGTTATTTAAAGGGCCGATTAAGGTTCCCCCCATCGCGCGAGTTTAAAACCGGTCGAATCCAATAGGAGAATATATCGTGAAAAAGTTGAGTCGTGTTGCTATAGTTTCGTTCCTTTCCTTATTGCTTGTCGCTGTAACTTTCCCGGTTAAAGCGGCAACACCATCAGTCACCCTCAGTGTGGTGAAAGTTTTTCAGCCTGGAGAACCCACAGAGGCTGTGGAACTCAAGGCCGTTGTTACGGACGGGGATATTGCCCAGATGGACGGCTATCTCATCGGCAATGATACCCAAACCGTGAAGTTGCAGGGACCGGTTTTCTCCGGCACTTTCTGGGTTTTCACGGAAACCGTTCCAGCAGCGGCACCTACGGGTTCGATCTCGTTAAACCTCAAAGATGCACTTTACAAAAGTGGCGGCCAAGTGTTTTTGATTAACCCGAACGGCCACACCAGCGTGTACGACATTCCAAGCGATCCAGCCACCCTCACATGCACCGATCCTCAGAACAACTCTGCCTTCATTTTTAACGGCGGAGACACAATCAGTTACGAAAACTACGTATGGAAGTGTGTGAATGACGGCAGTGGTAACGGCGTCTGGAAGAAAACGACCAAATCGGCAAGTCAACAACCACCAAGCACACCCCCAGCGAATGGGGGACAGACCAACAGTCAACAGAAGCAGGATAGCGGTGCTGGCACGGGCAATGTCAAGAAAACTTTCATCGCCAACAGTTCGCAGAACTACCCAGACCTGGGTGTACCGGTTCCCAGCCAGGATTTCCCAAACGACCTGGTAAATTACGAAAAGCCTTTCGAAAAGGCGGACGTATTGGAAACTGGACATGGCAGCTTGTCGGTTCCGCAGTATTACATGAGGGTTCTCACTGCTGCAAATTATACCGTACCATCGTTTAACGTTACCTGCCAATCTACCAAAGATAAGGGTTGCCTGCTAATCGTGATCAACCACTATGGTGATTCCGTAATGCTCGATAACCTGACTGTACGCGACGGCTTTACCGTCGCCGGCAGGGTCTTCGACATGGGTGACCCCAGGAAGGTGACGGCAGCTGCACAGGCGTTATTGAACCATTTCACTTACAGAATGACTGCTTCCGCTGATGGCGCAAACTGTGGCAGCATCGACGCTTGCGCGCAACTCCAATACCAGGTTATCGTCATTGGAAACGGTACTGTGCAAACGACGTGGGTCGGCACCTACTCTCGCTCCTGAGTTTTCTTTCGCAATCGGATGGGTGTCCTTCGGGACACCCCATCTATCACCAAGATTGTATGCCTTGGTGTCTTTAGAACAGAAGAATATTTTTCTTGTGTTTTAAAGACACTTTCAAAACAAATAAATTATGAAAGTATTACTTAAATGAAGGAGTAGTATATGAAAAATCTTAAAACTGATGAAAAGCACATGAATAGTGCTGTCTTTCATTTGGCTGGTTTAGTCGTGGTTGCGCTCGCGATTATTGTTGCGAGTGTGATGGCAATGAGCCAGTGGGCTGCGCTGAAAAAGCAAGAGCTTGCCAATCAAGCGAGCTTTGAGTGTGCGCAGAGTTCCCGCTATAGTGTCACTAAGACTGATGGCACAACAGTGTGGTATCCAGTGGAAGATTTGTATAAGAAATGTATGGAGGGTAAGAAATAAAATAGATGAGTGTTCGGATTCAAAAACTACCAGCTCTGTCAGTGTTTTTCCCGGCGTATAACGAAGCGGGAAATATTGAAGAGGTCGTAAAACAAGCACTTGCTGTGTTGCCGACTGTGGCTGCACATTACGAAGTAATCGTCGTTAATGACGGCAGTAAAGATGGCACCTTGCAAATTGCGCGTCGTTTAAGTAAAAAATACAAACGCGTACGAGTGGCCAACCAACGCAACAAAGGCTATGGCGGCGCTCTGAAACGCGGCTTTAAAGAAGCGAAGTATGACTGGATTTTCTTTACTGACGCGGACTTGCAGTTTGATATCGCCGAATTGAAAAAATTCGTGGCAAAGACTGCCGAAAATGACTTGGTACTGGGTTATCGCCTGAATCGCGCCGAAGGCATGAAGCGCCAAATACTCGCAAACACGCTGAAAATCTGGAACCGTCTACTGCTGGGATTTCCGCGTAATATTCAAGACATTGATTGTGGCTTCAAACTCATTCATCGTCGCGTGCTATATGAAACTGGGCCATTGCTCTCTGACGGAGCGATGGTTTCAACTGAGTTACTTTTAAAAGCCTACCGCGCTGATTTCCGCTTTGCGCAAATTGGTGTGCGGCACTATCAACGCCGTATTGGGGAAGCTACTGGCAGCAATACAAAAGTGATTTTAAAAGCGGTGCGTGATACATTCCGTTTGCAGTGGCAAATGACAAAACAAGAACTCAATACTGGACTTTCTAACTTGGCTTTTTCGCTCCGGTCCTCTTATACTGAATAAGAATGAAAAAAATTCTTTCCGAACTTTTTTGGCCACTCATTTTAGTGGCCATGTGTTTGGTGATTGTCTATGCGAACTACACCCCCGGAACCTGGCTAACTGGTTGGGATACATTGCACCCTGAGTTTAATTTCGGCTTGCATTTTTGGCGGTCGTTGTTTGGGGTTTGGCGCGAAGATCAAGGGCTAGGTACACTCGCGGCGCACTCACATATGAGTGACTTGCCACGCATTGTGATTTTATTTCTTTTTTCGTTCGTCATGCCTTTGAAAACCGTTAAGTATGCCTATGATTTTTTGTGCTTTATTCTTGGCCCATTAGGTGTGTATATGTTTTTGCGGCAAGAAATTTTTGGCAAGAAAACCGCTCATCTTTTTGTGGCGCGTGCAGCCGCGTTTTTGGGGGCGCTTGTTTACATTTTTAATTTATGTACCGTTCAGCAGTTTTATACCGTTTTTGAGATGTTCGCAGTGCAGTACGCCGCACTCGGGTGGTTGTTTTGGTTGATAGCGCGCTTTTTCCGCGAAGGAAAAAAGAAAAATATTGCTGCGCTATTTGTCGTTTCGTTTTTGGCTGCACCAATGGCGTATGCATCATTGTTGTGGTTCGCGTATTTTGGCGCGCTACTCCTGTTTCTGAGTGCTTTATTTTTACTTGAACGCAAAAGAGTTTTCTTTTTTCGCTGCGTAGTTGTTGTAGTGGTTACCCTTTTTGCCAATGGTTTCTGGCTCTTCCCAAATTTCTATTTTCTTCTCACACCTGCTTCTAAGGTACCTGAAGCGTCACACATTAATCGTTTATTTTCACCAGAATCATTTTTAGAAAACCAAGCGTATGGCCGAATTCAAGATGTCATGTTGATGCGCAACTTTTTGTTTAACTGGATCGATTACAAACCGAACGGACAGTTTGGGGATTTGCTGCCGGTGTGGCAGAACCAAATTCAACAACCATATATTTTACTGATCGGATATTCAATTTTTGCCACAGTTGTCGCTGGAATTTTTATTTCCTTTCGCAAAAAAGAAAAAGTTTCATGGGCGCTGTTTCTCGTTTTTGCAATGTCATTTTCAGTGTTAATGAATGCAACTCCACCGTTGGATTTTATCTTTGCATTTTTGCGTGACCATATCTCATTGCTACGCGAAGGCTTACGTACACCATTTACCAAATTTTCTTTATTGTTAGCTTTTACTTTCGCAGTGTACAGTGCTGTCTTTTTTGAGTGGTTCATGACCAAAGCGCAAACGTTTTTGGGCAAAACGAAAATCTTTGCTGTATTTTTTACCTTGGCAATAACACTATTTTTAGTGGCGTATGGCTGGCCAATGTTTCAGGGATACTTAATTAATCCCAAAATGCAACTGCAAATTCCACACGAGTATTTTGATTTGTTTACTTTTATGAAAACGCAGCCACTGCAGACCCGCGTTGCTTCGCTGCCCGTTCCTACTCTTTTTGGCTGGGAATACTACAACTGGGGCTATGAGGGCGCCGGATTTACTTGGTTTGGCATGGCGCAACCAGTTTTAGTGAGAGATTTCGATCGTTGGAGTTCCCACAACGAAACGTTTTACAACGAATTATCTACAAGCGTGTATGGACACGATGCAGCCGCGTTTTCGAATATATTACACAAATACGATATCACGTATTTATTGCTTGATGAGAGCACGATCACTCCCAACCATGATCAAAAGTTTTTGCAAATTGAGGAAATCAAGACAATGTTGGCGCAATTAAACATTCCGGAAGTGTGGCACGAGAATTTCTTGCATATTTATAAAGTAAACGATATACCCCAATCATTTATATACGCACCTTCACAGTATCATTTTGTAAGCGGAGAAACTGTTTTTGATCGTAAAGATCCTATGTATGAGCAAGTCGGTAATTATGTAGGAAATGGCAAACAATCTACAATTTTTCCATTTGCAAATATAACTCAAACTGAAATAAAAAAAGTAGAGTACGATGGCGATACAATCACTATTCATGAACCATTTACACATCAATTAAATGATAACAATCAACTTATTGTGCAGGGCTTAAAAAAAGATACCCCATTTCCAGTGGAAGTACTTCTCAGTTATAGAAACCAAAACATCCATGTTGTTTTTGGCTCCTCGCCACAAATTATAGTAGGAGAACAATCAATCACTCTGTCACAATTACCTGCATTAGACATTAAAACAAAATCTGTTGCTAAAACAGAAATCGTAGATTTTGGTCAAGAGCAAGTTGTCGTACCAAATGACGGAAACCAAGTTAGAGCAAATATTGAACTAAAAGTTGGTGAACCGATCATGATTCGCTACTTTGATGCGAATACCGTTCAAGAAAATAATAATTTGTCATTTGTAAATCTGCAAAATGTACACATAAGCAGCACGAGCGCTCAGGTATGGAGCGGATTTGTGGAAGATAAAAAATTACAGCTGCAAGGAAATCCGCAAGAAATTGCAGTTCGTTTTTCTTCATATCCTGGAAAAATTAATTTACCGGATCAGAACAGTGAAAGTAATTGCGATACGTTTCAGAGGGGAAAAATTCAAAAAACAGTGAGTAATGAAAAAATCACGTATAAAGCAAATGATAATGGCGCCATTTGTGATGGTCTAAAAATTATTGGACTTAACCATGATCAGACATATTTATTACATATAGTAGGTGGAAATGTTAAGGGTAGAGGTAGTAAATTCTATTTCCAAAACTTAACAAATACTCATAATGATTTAGAAGAATTGGTAATGGATCCCAGCGTCGATAAAACATATATGTTGTTGAGTTGGCCAAATCTACAAGATAGCGACTACTATCTCAGTACTGAAACTCGCGCATTTGGTCCAGAAAACAGCGAGAATTATTTGGATGATATAGGGATATATACCGTTCCAGCAAATATACTAGCGAGCATAAGAATCGAACCAATAAGTGATGCGCCAAATAATGCTGTTAAGAATTTAGTGATTCTCAGCAATTTACAAAAATTTGGTACGCAACAATACAGTGCTCATGTTGTTGCTTCTGGGAAAAATAATCTTCTTATTCTATCCCAAGGATTTGATAACGGCTGGATCGCCTTTCCCAAAAATAACCCCTTTTTTATTTTCTCCCACCTCCAATACAACGGTTGGGCAAATGCATGGCTATTGCCTCACGGTGAATACGACGTAGTTATTTTCTTCTGGCCACAGCTGCTCAGCTTCGTGGGATATGCTCTCCTTATTATTACGTGCGTGTATTTCTTGATCTCGTGGTTTAATTTCGCCAAAGATAAAGATATAAAGGAGACTTATGATAAATTCTGAACAAGCTGAAAATCTTTTAGATGCCTTAGAAAGCGTGATTCGTGCGAGCAGTGGTTTCCACAACGTTCGCAGTTGAGTTTTCCTTAATATGAGGTACTATTAATACCTCATGGTACCCAACGCTCAATTAGACAAAAAAAGCCTATCATTCAATGAGAATCAGACTCGCGAGCTAGTCGTATATATATTTAAAGGTGAAGTTCCACCTATTTATGTGTACGCGGCCAATCAGGCGATAATTCCGGCAATTGAGTTAATTGAGTATCTAGATGAAGCGGTACAACAAGCTGTTTTGCTCGTCAGAAATCCCAACTATCAGCCAGAAGGCGAAAATAGCCCTGTAGCGCTCCTTGAAGTGGCAGAGGATATGGTTCGCAATCCTCATATTAGCCATGATCAGATTACCATAATGCTCAACAGCACTCGAGATCAAATTTTAAACCTACGCAACTTGCTCAATGTGGTGAAAGACTGTGTTCACGAAGCCGCTCCGATCTTGAGTAAGATGAAGCTACCGCCAAAGACAGTGACTGCCTTGCGTAATATTCAAGCAAACTTTGCAGACATCTTGGAGCGTATCTCAAGTCGAGAGTTAATGGATAAGTTGGATAGACTAGAGGATATTCTTAATATCGTAGTTTAACTGGTCGTAGGCGCGAAACATTCCTGCCAAAATCGTTTCGATATTTTGAGGGAGCGCAGCTTGCTCAGGATCAGAGGCACCTTCAGCAAGAGCGTGTAAAACGTACTCTCCACCCCGGACATTTGTATCTGGTCGATTGTCTTTTTTCCGTTCCATTTGCCACCATTTTACCACAAAAATCCCTTGAAAAGGATCGGAATTTTTCCGAGACAGTGTCTCGGAAATTTATATCAGCAATTTGGCAGACAACGTCTACCAAATTGGCAACGTAGCAACTTCATTTTTGTTACGGATTTTCCTACAGTTCGTGGTTTAGACTCGGGGAATGAAACTCATTCAACGTTTTACTTTTTTAAGCATGAGGATCGCCTTCTGGATCGTCCTGGGATCACTTTTCCTCACCTCTTGCGTACGGGTGGCATTTGCACAAGTTGCGATTAATGAAGTCTTGCCTAATCCTTCAACAGGTGCCAGTTGGGCTGAGCTAAAAAATTTGAGTGACAAGCCTATTAAACTCACTGGTTGGCATCTCGATATTGCTGAAGGCAGATTAGTGCACCATCCTGGCTTTACTGATTTTGTTCTTGGAGCTAATAGCTATGCCGTTTTTGAACTCAGTTCAAAGTTTGGAAAACAAAGTGATGAACTCACTCTTAGTGACCCAAGTACAAAAGTAATTGATCACTTTCTTTTTACATCTTCTGAACCCAATCAGAGTTGGGCAAGAACTCCTGATGGTACGGGTTCATTTGTCATAGCACAGCCAACTAGAGGCACAGAAAATCTGATCTTCGTTCCTTCGTCCTCACCGTCACCTTCGCCAGTGCCCACTGAACTTCCCACTTTGCCACCTACTTCACTTCCCGCTCCTCTTCCCACCGAAATTCCCTTGCCAACAAGCACGCCTGCACCTCAGCCAACTGCTCTTCCCAACTTTCCCTCTTCATTACAACTCATTGAGGCTTTTCCGTGTAACGAAAAATCAGATAAACAATGGATAAAAATTTTTAATCCTGACCTTCAAACATACGACATCAAGAAATGGCATCTGCAAAATGCAAATGGCAAAACGATCACCATGAATTTTTCCATCGCAGCCAAAAGTAGTACAACAATTTCTTGGGCGTCAGATTTTTTGCATAAAAAAGGTGACACGATTAGTCTCATCAGACCGGATGGAGTCATTGTTTTTTCAAAGGAATACGAAAAATGTGTAGCTGGACAAAGTATTCGATTTGATGTTCCAGCCACGCCTCAGCCAGTTCAAATTTCACATACTTCTCCTTCACCAAATCAACCGCTTAGTATTTCTTCACCCGGAGTGGCAGAACTTCCTTCAACTGCTGAAGAAACCTCTCCTCCCACACCGACTTCTCCTCACATAGATACTAATTATTTTAATGAGCACGAGTTACAACTCAGTTCTCCTGAAGAAATCGCAACTTCATCTGCGTTGATTACTTCAACTCAATCTGCGCTGCCAGTTTCACGAACACAACCAATATGGACCAGAACACTTTTGTTTTTTGCATTGCTGATCTGCTTTGCAATTTTGGTCATTCTGGGAAAAGAATTTCTTGCTTGGTATCGCAAAAGACCCCACGTGGATCGTCATCTCCCCGCTGAAATCAGGAAGCTCATTCAGAATGTTAAAGATAAATCTTCATGATTCTCTAGTGAACTCCATTTGGAAAAAATCAAAAAATATGATACGATTTGATCTCATCAAATGAAGGAGTGTTATGACGAAGTCACAACTTATTGCAGTAATTTCGCAAAGAGCACATTTACCTCGACGAGCAGCTGAAGAGTCGATTGAAATTATGATCGATGAAGTCATTCGTTCACTGAAAAAAGGTGATAAAGTCGTCATCTCTGGATTTGGTACGTTTTATCTTGGGAAAGTGAAAGACAAACAAGTAGTTCCATTTGGTAACGAAAATAAACGTCAAACCATTAAAGGTCACAAAGTCGTTAACTTCCGTGTGGGTAAACCTCTCAAGAAAATGGTGTGGTAAGCACGATATAATGAGCGGATGAAGTATTGGCTTTTTTTCAAAATTTCTCTTCAAGATATCTTGACATATCGCTTTGACTTAATCATGCGAACATTTCGTTACGCAATGAATATCGTCTTGATTTCATTTGTTTGGCTAGCAATTGCGCGTGAAACAACGATGACATCCATCAATACGCAAGATATTGTGCGTTACTATTTTTTTACTGCCATTCTTTATGGCCTCTCTAATTTTCATACTGACAACATTGAAGAAGACATTCGTTTAGGTGCAATCTCCAAATATTTAGTCAAACCAATCAACGCATTTTGGCTGTACTTCATTTATCAAGGTACTACCGCCTTGCTAGAAACCGTCATCAAAATGACTGTGATGGTGCCACTGCTTTTTGTGTTAGGCTTTTCTTTTGGAATCGATCTGCTGCATTTACTTGGATTTAGTATTTCCCTTCCTATTATTTTCTTTGGCATGTTTAGCTTATATTTTGGCCTTTCTTGTCTGGCATTTTGGTTTCAAGCGGTCGAGTCAATTCGGATTAGCATTATGTTTTGTTTCCGATTTTTATCAGGAATTTTTGTCCCACTTATCTTTATGCCGCCTGGTTTTTTAAGCATTTCTCGCTGGCTCCCATTTCAGAATCTTGCCTTTCAACCAGTTGAGTTTTTGCAAGGAAAATTGTCCACGACAGACTCGATTGCATTTTTTGTTTCTCTTGTTGTTTGGACCGCTCTGTTTTTTCTCTTCCAAAACTTTATTTGGCGAAAAGCCACTCATAGCTACGAATCGACAGGTATATAACAATGAAAAAATACCCACGCATTTACTTCCAAATTCTGCGCATGACGGCCGCACTCATGATGACATACCGACTCAATTTACTCGTTCAAGGGAGTTTCATGATTGTGTATTTACTGGGTTTTCTTTTTCTGATCAATATTGTTTTTTCCAAAACACAATCACTGGGCGGTTGGACACGGGATGAAGTTATTCTACTTTTTTCAGTCTACACGTTAATCTGGGGAATAATCGAATCGTTTTTTTTCGAAGGACTCCGTCAATTTTCAATTTCTGGCGTAAAAAATGGTGATCTAGATAAGGTTCTTACTAAACCAGTTAACGCTCAACTTTTAATTTCATTCAGTACGCCAAATCCCGCTACGACACCTCACGAGGTATTCGTTGCGGTGTTGTTCATTCATCAACTCTTTATTCTCCATGGGCAGCTTTATCCCGCGAATGTATTGGTAGCAACTTTTGCTGGTTTTTGCTCCATGGGCATTCTCTTCTTTCTTTATTCGAGCTACGCAACTTTGGCATTTCACTTTACTAACTCGAGTCAGGCACTTCGTGCACTCGAAACAATTTCTGATAATGCCCAGTATCCGACAAAAATTTATCCACAGTGGCTCCAGCCATTTCTCTTTTCACTGATTCCAATTGCATTTCTGGGATATGTACCAACGAGCTTTTTGCTTGGCAGAGGAGACTGGAAACTTCTATGGATCACCATCGGCGTACTCATTGGATCATTTTTTATTAATCAATTCGCTTGGGAGAGCGGTCTAAAAAAATACTCGTCAGCTAGTTCTTGAATAGGGTGAAGGGTCAAGGGTATAGGGTATAGGGCGCAGGAAGTGTTTGTAGTAAAATGGTAGAAACAATTATGTCAAATCAATCCATTATCTCTATCAAAAATCTCAAAAAATACTTTAAGGTTTATAAGAAAAAACCTGGCTTAATGGGCTCAATTCAATCACTATGGCACCGTGAGTATGAGGAAGTCAAAGCCGTCGACGATATTTCTTTTGATATTTTTCCTGGGGAAATAGTTGGATTCATCGGCCAAAATGGCGCTGGCAAGACAACGACTCTGAAGATGCTTTCTGGTTTACTGTATCCCAGTAGCGGCAAAGTGCAAGTGCTTGGTTTCAATCCCTGGGATCGCAAACCGGAGTTTCAAAAACAATTTGCGTTGGTGATGGGACAAAAAAATCAATTGTGGTGGGATCTGCCGGCAATGGAAAGTTTTTTACTCAACAAAGCCATTTATGAGGTGCCGGACGCGCAATTTAAAAAAACACTCGATAAATTAATGGACTTGCTTGAAGTCCGCGACATCGTCAACATTCAAGTACGCAAACTCTCTCTTGGTCAGCGCATGAAGTGTGAGTTGATTGCGGCGCTTCTGCACAATCCGAAAGTTCTTTTCCTCGATGAGCCAACAATTGGTCTCGACGTTGTCATGCAAAAAGTGTTGCGTGACTTTATTAAAGCGTACAACAAAGAGTTTGGTGCCACGATTATCTTGACCAGCCACTACATGGGTGATGTTAAGGAACTGTGCAAACGCGCGATTATCATTGATCACGGTCACAAAATTTTTGATGGCGAGTTGCAACAAATTATTGATCAATACGCAGTAAATAAAATTTTATCCCTCACTTTTGAAGAGGAAAAAAGTGTAATCCGCGAACAGCTTGAAAAATTTGGCGAAGTAAAAGAGTTTGCTTTTCCGAAAGCAACTATCTTGGTCAAGCGCACTGAAGCAGCGAAAGTTGCAGGCAAACTGCTTGCAGAACTCCCAGTTGCTGATGTAAATATCGAAGAACCCTCGATAGAAGTGATTATCCGTCAAGTGTTTGAGTCGCAACATACGAAGTAGCTCATGTCAAAATACTTACAAGTTTTTTCCATCACCTGGCAAAACGGCTTTGCGTATCCGGTGAGTGTCCTGTTTTGGCGGTTGCGGCAGTTTTTGGCTACGTTTATGTCGTTGACTGTGTGGAGTGTGATTTTTATGGGTCAAACCACTTCGTTTGGTTACTCGCGACCAGAAATGATCACGTACGTTTTTTTAATTGGTTTTTTGCAAAGTATGATCTTGGCCACAGTGCTAGGTAATCTCGCTGAAGATATTTATCAAGGCAAAATCAGTTATCAAATGATGAAGCCGATTAATATGTTTGGATTTTTAGCGGCTCAAGATTTTGCCGATAAATTGAAAAACTTTGGTTTTGTCATTGCCGAAACAATAATTCTTTTTTTTCTATTTCGACCACAAATAACGTTTCCTGCTTGGCCAGTTTTTGGTTTTTTTGCAGTAAGCGTGATCTTGGGTGCAATCTTGCTTTTTGTGATCATGTTACTTTTTGGAGTTGTTGGTTTCTGGAGCAATGAAACTTGGGGAATGCGTTTTCTTTTTTACATGTTTATTGACTTTACTGCTGGGCGTTTATATCCTCTGAGTATCTTGCCCAAGTTTCTGCAAACTGCACTTTTTTACACGCCATTTCCCTATTTTTCGTATGTGCAGTCACAAATTTTTTTGAATAAGTACTCGGCAGTTGAAATAACACGTAGTCTCGTTTCGCTCGTTATCTGGATCTTGATTTGTACGTTTGTTTTTCGATATTTCTGGAAAAAAGGTTTACGCGAATATGGGGCACTCGGACATTAATATGCAAAAAGCACTCACTCGCTTACGAATTTACTGGCAGATCTGGTTCACAATCGCAAAATATGCGTATCAAGAAACAGTTTTGAATCGCTGGACAAACTCGCTATTTCTTTTTGGGAAAATTATCCGTTTTAGTATGACGTTGCTTTTTCTTTTTCTAATCAAGCAGAATATTCATGGCTTTGCTGGATATACGACTGATCAAGTGATTATTTTTTATCTAACTTTTCAAGTGACCGACACGCTCGCCCAGATGTTTTTCCGCGGAGTGTACGAGTTTAGTTGGCAAGTTCGCTCAGGTGAACTCGATTTTTACTTGTCGAAACCGCTCAATCCCCTTTTTCGCATCCTCACCGGAAAACCAGACATTATTGACGCAACGTTTTTCCTTCCAACCATTTTGGTGAGTATTTGGATTGCTTCTCAATTAGATATTCATATCACAGCTACTTCTTTAGTGATTTACTTTTTCTTGATGATTAATAGCTTTTTGATCGCAACTGGATTTCATATTCTCGTGATCTGCATCGGCGTAGTGACTACCGAAGTGGATAATGTGGTAATGCTCTATCGAGATACAACGTCGTTAACGCGTTTTCCTGTTAATATTTATAGTGAACCACTCCGCACGGCACTGCTGTTTCTGATTCCAGTTGGGCTAATGAACACAATTCCCGCACAAGTCTTGCTGAACATACCTCCGACGCGTACCATTCTCTATACTTGCCTCGTTGGCGGCGGATTCTTCCTCTTCAGTTTATTCGCCTGGAAACAAAGCGTCAAAAAATATACGAGTGCGGGAGGGTGAATACACTATACGTTTATGCAGCAGCTTGCTGCACAATGTAAGTAAGAAATAATTAGCGCTTCGGAGATTGCTTTGTACGGCGTGCTTTTCCGCCTGTACCAATCTTGCGTGTCTCTTTCATGCGATCGTCGCGTGAAAGTAAACCAGCCTTTTTCAGTACCAGACGAAGTTCAGGATCAGCTTTGATCAATGCGCGAGATACGGCATGGTTCACGGCATCGAGTTGTGCTTGCAAACCAGAGCCCATTACTTTTGCAGAAATAGCATACTTTCCTTGAACATTTGCGGTGACTAAAGGTAAGTTATATAAACTTGGTGCGTGTAACACACTATTGAAGTACTCACTTACGAGTTTGCCGTTTACCACAAAGTCCCCTGCACCTTTGTATAAGCGCACACGGGCAGTGGCAGCTTTGCGGCGACCCACAGCAACAACATACGAACCTGTCGGTAAAGTAAATGTGGCAGCAGTTGAGGTTTTTGTTGATTTTTCTGCGTGGTCAGCGACAGTTGCTGGCTTCAACTTTTTAACTACTTTTTGAACTGATTTCTTTTTCACCAATTTATTTGCCATAAATCTCCGCTTGATATTTGTGCTCAGCACCTTTGTGAATCTTGAGACGACTCATACGATCTTTACGCAGACGGTTTGCTGGTAACATATTGTACACAGCTCTCTCGATTACTTCTTCTGGTTTCTTCTCTTGAACTTCTGCAAAACTGCGTCCGCGAATACCGCCAGGTAAGGATGAGTGATTGTAGTACATTTTTTTCTGTGACTTAGTACGAGTCACTTCGACGAGTTCAGCGTTGATGACAACGACATAATCCCCACCATCAACGTTTGGCGTAAACGTGGTTTTATCTTTGCCGAGTAATTTTTTGGCGATATCCGTCGCCACTTGGCCTAAAACCAAACCTTTTGCATCAATTAAGTGCCAGGTGCGTTTTACTTCGAGTGGTTTCTGTAAAAATGTCTTTTTTTGCATATCTACTACTTAGCTTTCTTCGACTTGACGGCTTTTGGTGCAGTTTTCACCGCAGGCTTTTTCTTAACCGTTTTGACTGGCTCCTTGACCTTGACTGGCTCAACAAATGTGCGACCGCTTTTCAAACTCCCTTTACTCTCAACTTTATTGACAAAACTAAGTCTCACCATGTCTGTGCTGTCACCACGACGTGAACCAAGTGCGACAATACGTGTATATCCAGAATTACGATCCGACAGAGCTGGCGCGACACGGTCAACTAAAGTATTCACGACATCGCGTTTGCCAAACGTTCGGTGCAGTACTCGACGAGAAGCAGGACTACTATCTTTAGCTTGTGTCACTAACTTGTCTGCAAGACGCTTGATCACTTTGGCTCGCGCACGCGTAGTCGTAATCTCACCTTGCTCTGTTAAGTTGCGCAACAAACCCACCAAAAATGCTTTTCGTTCATTGGCATCGCGGTTAAACTTTTTATCTTGAATTCGATGTCGCATAAAATCCTCAAACTATTACCCTAAACTCACTCCTTTTTTCTTGAGAGCATCGTCAATTAAGTCAACACTCTTGCCGCCTAAGTTCTTCACTTTTGCCACCACCTCTTTAGGGGCTCCCGCTAAATCACCAACTGTTTTAAAGCCGCCTTTACGCAAAGCATTAGCAATTCTGGTTGGTAAATCAAGTTCTTCTACTGTTAAGCGCAAAACTTCTGCTTCTTCTGGACTCAAGTGAATTTCTTCCTGAGGTGCAGAAGGTAAGACTGGACTAAAGACTTGCATAAATTGTTTGGCAAGAATTTGTGCAGATTGTTGAACGGCTTCTAAAGGAGTAATGGCTCCAGTGGTTTGCACATCCACTAAAATGCGATCAAAGTCAGTACGACGACCCACGCGTGTTGCCTCAACTTTATATGCAACTTTTACCACTGGTGAGAATAATGCATCAACCGGGATCTCCCCAATCGAGACATCTTTACGATCACTTGCCATTGAGTAACCCACACCTGGTTCAACGAGCATCTCAACCTTTAAGGTTTTGCCCGCTGCGACAGTGGCTAAGTACAACTCAGGGTTCACGACTTCGAAGCCACCTTCGGCTTTAATGTCAGCGGCGGTTACTTCTTTCGCCCCTTTGACATCAATGAACAACGATCCGGGGACTGAACTTTCTGATTTAATACGGACTTCTTTTAAGTTTAAGATTAGTTCAGTAATATCTTCTTTGAGGCCCTCTAAGGTGGTAAATTGGTGATCAATTCCACTCACCTTGACTTTGGTGATAGCGTATCCTGGTAAGGAGGATAACAACACTCGACGCAACGCATTTCCTAAGGTGTGGCCAAATCCTTGTTCCAATGGCTCGATAACGAGCAATGCACTGTTTCCAGATACGCTTTGCTCGGTCACTGAAAAGGACGGATTCATGGCCGGATATTGGTTAAAGTTTTGATTCATAATGTTCTCCTTGTTTCACCGTCCCGCCTTGGCGAGACTCTGTAACTGGATAATAAATAATTATTAACGACTAAAGAACTCAACAATCAATTGCTCCTCAACTGCTTCACGAATTTCTGCACGCTCTGGAAAACGAGCAACTTTTCCTGCTGGACCCTTTCTCTCTAACCAGGCGGGAACTTCTTTGGTGACATCTTTTAAGCGATTATCGAACATTTTACTTTCAGCAGATTTTTCCCTAACTACGATCACGTCTCCGACGTTGACTGAGTAGGAAGAAATATCCATTTTTTTGCCATTTACTTGAATGTGACTATGGGCCACAATCTGGCGCGCTGCTGCCCGAGTAGGAGCCCAACCCAAACGGAAAACAACATTGTCTAAGCGACGCTCGAGTAAACCAAGCATAGCTGCACCTGTTGAAGTCGGATTTTTGGTAGCAATATCATACAGTTTGCGCAACTGTTTCTCGGTAACACCATAAATATATTTTAGTTTTTGTTTTTCTTTGAGCTGAGTACCAAAATCAGAGAGTTTTTT
>PJMF01000020.1 GCA_003173865.1 Minisyncoccota bacterium | reverse complement strand
CGGGATTAGTTCACTGGTAGAATGGCTCCTTCCCAAGGAGCAGAAGCGGGTCCGATTCCCGTATCCCGCTCCATACGGTAATAGTTTTGCAACTTCTCGAAAATTAGTTTGGAAATCAAGATTTAGCCTGTTACGAGCCAGGTTTTTTTGCCGTTAGCCTGGAGTTTAAAGTTACCGGTAAAAAATGGTTATTTATTTTCAAATAAACTTATAAGAAGGCCCAATTCTTTGATTTTTAATCTCTTCCGATCTAGCATTTTCTTTGAAAATAATTTTTGATACTCTGTAATCTTGGATCTCTTTTTACTATTTATATATTTTGACTCGAATTCTTTCTTATACTCACTTGAGTTTTTTTGCTTAAAACTATTTTTAGTGGTTAAAATAGAGAGTAGAATAGCTTCAATACATGGTGTATGTTCAATGAGTTCAATATTTTTTTCTTTGGCAAGTCGTCTTGCTTTAGCCATTTCATTTTTAGCTTTATCATTATCTAGAATTACTATCCTTTTATCGTAGGCTCCAGGACTCCTAATTGCCTGCAAAACTATGCTATCAGCGCTTCCTCCTTTGCCTCTATTAATTTTGCATGTAGAATTTGAATTCTGAGAATAAAGACTTCTAAGGTGCTTAAGAAAGACACAATCTTCTTCACCTTCGCCATGAATCAATAAAGTTCTTTTTGCCAAGCGTCTTTTTTTCTTATGTGGATTCGTTCTTGACATATTAATTGTAACTTTCTTTAGTTGATTTTCGGAACGGCACCGTAGGCACCTGCAAGGTATTTTGTGTAGTAGTTATCATCAGCACGTACTCCCGACATTTCATCTAAACGCCAGCATTCACTTATACCATTGCTATTTTTTTCAATTAAAACAATTTGGTATTTATCTAATCTGCTCAAAACTATATGACTATGTGTGCTAAATAGTAATTGAGCCTGATGAGGATTAGTTTCTGGTTGGATGAAAAGGTCAAAAAGTGACAAGACCATATCTGGATGAAGATTAACATCAAATTCATCCAAGACAGCAATACCTCCAGAAGAAAGTACCTGTAATATTGTTTTTAGTAAAATGAATAATTGTTTAGTTCCTGAGGATTCATATTGTATAGGAAGATATTGTTTTTGATCTCCAAATAAGTGGACTGCACGGATGTTAAGATGCAAACTTTGAGGCTGCTGGTCTTTTTTAATATCAAAACCTTCTAATCCCAGATCAAATCGCTTTAATAACTTCTCAGCCTCTTCTTTTAAAATTTTATTATCACTATAGAAATTTAGTGTTTCAATTAAATTGGCACTAGCATTTGGAAGCAAATGGTCACCAATCCAACCAGCTTCAATTACATTTGTTTCGACTTTTTCCCAATAACTAGCAATTATTTGGCTCTGTTTATGGTTCAATCCTTTAGCAAGCGCAATTATACTCCCAGTTGGAGGCAGTAAATTCTCAAATCCTTTTGGTAAATCAAAATTTTTTCCATCGAAATCATATTTTTGGTTTTTCTCATCCCAAATACGAAAAAATACTCTCTTTAGAGTTACCTTTTGTTTAGTTTTATTACGAATTTTTAGTTCCTCAGATAATATTCGAGTACTCTGTAAAGAGAATGTGTATGAGAAAATATCACCATCAATCTCAAAATCTACAGAAAGTTCCATAGGTTGATGAACATTGTTGTTAAAAGCAAAGGGACGGACCGGCAGAATATTAGAAGGATTTTTAAGCGAGTCAATAATAAGCCATTTCAAAAAGGGTAGGATCTTAAGAAGGTTTGTTTTACCTGAAGCATTGGGTCCTATTACAGCCTCTACTTTTGATAACCGAGTTCCAGAAGGAGCTTTAAAATAACCGTCATTTACTGGAGTTTTGTCATTAACAGAAAAATCAACTACGCTGTCTTCACAGAATGAATAAAAATTTTTACACGAGAATGAATGAATCATATAAGTTATATTAGCAAAAATTACATATATGTCAATAATGTACAATATTTCGTACAAAAATTTGTTGCAATGAGATTTTTAAGGTCTGAATTACCAAAATTCAATCTTTGTCGCTAAGACGGTCAATTAGAAAATTAACGCCGACATCGTTTCCCTACAGTCGGGTACTTTCACCGCATAGATCACTCGGTTTAAGTTGTAAAATAAGCTTTCGAATTACAAAATTGTATAGGTTCTAACGGATTACGTTTACCAGCTCCAAAAGTGAATTGGTCAACAGGGTTTCGATGTTGGTTGGGAATAGAATTGACCTTCTAGGTTGAAGCAATTTTAATAATTTTTTGAATGTTTTGAGGTTGAGAAAAGTATTTCTCTATATAATCTATTACCACTCTTAATTGTTTTGTTGTTGGAGATCCTGGCTGGTGTATCCATTCTAATTCTTGATTGAAGAGTGTAGTGATCTCTACTAATACTGACTGATAAACTTCTCTTTCAAATTGAAGTAGACTTTGAAAGTCTTTTGATTGTCCAATAAGTTTTTCTAGTTCTGTATTTGTTGATTTAATTTCAGCATATAACTTGCAACGAGCTACTAGACAGGGATAAGCCCATGCATAGGCGGAGAGATTTAAGGTATCAAATCGTCTTCCCACAAGTTTCTTTGCAATTTCATGAAAATCAATATCACCATTTCTGGGTTTTGTGCGCTGAGCAACTTTAGAAGTAGCTGTTACAAATTCTTTTGGCACAAGAGAAGCTATTGAAATTGGAAGAAAATTTTCGAGCCTATGTTGAGGAGTGAGATTTGCAAATTGATCAGCTCTTTCTTTAAACATCAAAGATAGTATATCAAGTTTTTGTTAGAATGTGTCTTATTTCGATCTTAAAAGTATTTCTTGTTTTCTACTCTAAGGTTCTTCTGTAGAGTTTCTCCTGAAGAACTAAACAAAAAATGTTAATATAAACACATGAAAGAAGGTTTACCTCCTCCCATTAATCCTCAGCAATCTCAATTGGCGCGTGCAATTGAACAAAGAACTGGCGAGTCGATTGAATCTCTGCAAGATACGCCAATTGATGTACGAAGGAAACTAATTGAAACAAGACATGGTAAGCCAATGCAAGTTATTTCTCTTTGGCCCTTCATAGGAAGAGGTGAACCGCCACAACTATTGAGTAGAGCTGAGATAAATAAATTGGTTGATAAAGCTCTTAAGTAGATTCCGGTTACATGTAAATTACTGTTATGATCCGTTACACACTTGGTTTTCTCTTTAACAAAAATCTTTCTAAAGTCCTTTTGATACACAAGCTTTCTCCTGAGTGGTAAAAAGGTAAAGTCAATGGGTTGGGTGGAAAATTTGAGAATGGTGAGACAAATACCCACTGTATCGAGCGGGAGGTGAAAGAAGAAACAGGTCTGATGACAAAGTTATCTGATTGGAGAAAAATAGGCGAATTACATTCTACGCAATTCGATGTTGATGTCATGGCAGCAATTTATAAAGGAGAAGAGAGTGATGCAAGAAGCTTGGAAAAAGAACAAGTTGAATGGTTCTCCGTAAACGTATTGCCTAAAAATATGATGAGCAATTTATCTTGGCTCATTCCCATCTGTAGAGATGCAATTGTGAATAAAGAAATTGATATGTTTGTGACTACATATACTCAACCGCGAGTTGCAGTTGTGGTATAAATAGACCTTATTGTATGACTCCCAATCCCAATACCAAACGAATCCTGTGCTACGGAGACTCCCTCACTTTTGGAAAAATCCCAGGTGTAACGAAAAGATACGCAGCCAACGAACGCTGGACTGGAATTTTGCAAAACTTACTTGGTAAAGAATACGAAGTCATTGAAGAAGGTTTGCGTGGTCGAACAACAAATCTGGATGATCATAATGCCGTTGGCAGAAATGGTCTCGAGTACTTTCAAAGTTGTATTTTGTCACATCTGCCAGTTGATTTGGTGATTCTCCTTCTCGGGACCAATGATTTAAAAGAAAAGTTTCATCGAAGTGCTGATGAGATTGCATCAGTTTTCACAAAATATAAAGAAGCGATGACATTTGCTTGTCAGTACTTGAAAGAGTCAGAACCAAGAACTTTGTTACTTTCGCCGCCTATTATTGACGAAGCCCACACTATTTCGGAGTGGGGGTACCGCGGAGGAGAAGAAAAATCGAAGTTGTTTGGAAATGAATATCTTAAAGTTGCAAACGAAATACAAGCGGATTTTCTCGATCTTGGTCCATTACTCAAAGTGAGCCCTATAGATGGCATCCATCTTGATGAGGAAAATAATGAGAAGTTAGCACAAGTACTTGCTGAGAAAGTTGGGCAGGTACCTTGGAAAAATAAGAATTTAATACAGCAGAGCAAATAGGAAAGTTAATATGATCAAAGCAATTATTAGTGATTTTTGTAGAGTTTTGTTGTTTCCTAAAGATAAAAGTTATTTGGGTAGTTTGAATGATCTACATAAAAAGTTGTCCCAAGAACCTAACTATAATCCCCTTGATTATTTTGAGTTAAATACCGATTTGCTCGATTTCTACATATCTTTAAAAGATAAAACACCCATTTATATTTTTACAAGCGATATCATTCAAGATGCTCCGGAATTCCGACCGTATCTTCAGCCAGTTTTTGCGGGAATTTTATCAGCAAAAAAAATGAATACAAATAAAAAACTTCCCGAGGCTTATAGATTAGTTGCCGATCAAATAAATATGATTCCTGATGAAATACTTTATATAGATGATGGTTCTGAAAACATCAAAGCAGCAAAATCAGCTGGATGCAATGTGCTGCTTTATAGTGATTACGAGAATTTACTTCATGAGGTGAAGAAAGTATTGGGTTCCTAATTCTACTGGACTCCCCATGTAAGCATGTGGTTCGAGTACCACTTGTTGTCTACTCAGCGCAGCCAGTAACTCATCAATCATCCTGTTCACCACCATCGCCTTCATCCTCTCTCTCGTATCGAGAACAAGTTCTAGTCTCATAGTGATTGGTTCTCGCCCATTTATACAGATCGCACAAAAGACAGTTCCAGGTTTAGTGTCTGTGTGATACTTTCTCGTGTCCGCAGTATCCATAGTTCCAGTCGTTGCTAGACCAATCTCGGCACCCGTTCGCTTCTGAATTGCCTGCGCCATGGCAAGTGCGACTCGTTCACTGTAGACCGTTCCATAAGCCATTGCTTCTATTGGCACGCCCAATTTGACTTTGGCCTCTTCATCGTAGGTAATCCAAGCAGTATCTATTACATCGGTACCCGCTGACTCAAAGGCAGATGCGAGTGCTCCGCCGGTACAAGACTCCATCGTCGCAATTTTTTGATTTGTTTGGTTCAAAAGATCAGAAATTCGATGAATCTTACTCACCTGAATTGGATTTATAAGTTCTTTGGAAATATATGTAGAGGAAGGGAGACGATATGCATGTGTCTCATGACTAATATGACCTCTGAGATACATATACGCCAAAGAAAGTGCTGATTGCGCGAGTATAAACTGATGTTGATGCGGTACTTTTTTTTCACTTTGAGGAAAAAGTACTCGAGTTCCCCATACTCCCTGATTTTTCTGTGCAATGGCTACAAACTCGTCCACCGCTGCCAAACCAATGTCATCATTGTGGAAACTCAGAGATTGAAGCGCAAGTTGCTTTGCCTTCTCGAGTGAGTGTGTTCCATGCTCTACCTTTGATTGCCAATTACTGGCGACAACACCCATGCGAAATGCTTTGGTAGCACCGGGAATTGTGAGTAAATCGAGAATATATCCTGCACAGCCATCCACGACGCTCATGGTTTGATCTCGACTTGCAAGAATCTCAATCAGTTTAAGTGCAGAGTAACGGCGGGAAAGAGTCTCGTTACTTGCAAGACGAACTGCATCAATTCGATTCATATAAAGATTCTAACATGAATTTGCTCGTTGCAGCATAAAAAATTATGATAAAGTACTCGGATTATTAATTTGAAAAAAGAAAGTTGTTATGCTGAATGCAGAATTAGTGAAAAGTTACCTTTTATTGAAAAAGAATTTATTAGGTTTAATGATTACTTCCGGAGTTAATGCTGTGAGGATTATTGAAAGTACTCAAACTACCGATGGTCTATACCTAACTAATGTGTGTTGGCGAACATCGAGTTTAAGTAGGAAAGGATTCGAGATTAAGCCTCCTGAGAATGAGAGTGAAATCCCATTTTTGTTAGCTCAGATCGCATTGATTCTTGATCCAAAGATTCCAACAAATGACGACCAAGCAAAAGAGGCTTATGTAGAAGAACACAGTGATGAACTTCTTGAGAAATTGATTACAGGAATGATGTCTGCCTACTCAACTCCTTTTTAGAGCCTGTTTGGAAAGTCTCTTTCTATTACAAGCATACATGATTTGGCAAAAAAATCTTTTTTTCTCCTCGAAGTATATTCAATACTCCTTCGTCGATAAACAGATTTTTTTGCTCAAACATGATACGCTTTCACTACGAAATAGACTGTTTCAAACAGGCTCTTAAAGATTTGATACAATATATTCCTCGGAGTCGTTCGCCGAAGTAGCTCAGTTGGCAGAGCGGCGGTATCGTAAACCGTAGGTCGCGGGTTCGACTCCCGCCTTCGGCTCAGAGGATATATGAACAACTACAGCCCTTACAATAAAGCACCCTCTAGAATTCAGCCTCGAGTCCAGTATGTCCTTTCGCGTCGCGGCAAAAAGGAACAGCAGAAAATCATTAAGCAAATCATTTTTTTCAGTGTTACGGCTGTGATTTTACTGGCCCTTTTTGTCATAGTGATCATTCCAAACTTAATTCGTTGGGTAGGCAGCAAGGATAAAACGCCGATCGTCGTTGTAGATGATCTTCCGCCTCCCCAACCTCCGCAAATTGCAGCTCCAGTCTATGCAACTTCTAGTGCGGCACTCAGTTTAAGTGGCTTTAGTTCTGCCCACACGACTGTCGTCGTTTCCAATAACGGTCAAGAAATCGCTCGCGACGGAACACATGATGATGGAAGTTTTCAAATTTCTCTTACTCTCACCAAGGGGGATAATCATTTATCTGCTTTAGCTATTGATGATAAAAATCGCCAATCCCCTGCTAGCCGTGAGTATGTCGTCAGCTACATTACTGATCCACCTAAGCTTGATATTTCTGAACCGCAAGATAAGCAAGCAATTGTGGGGAAAAAGAATCAAAATCTGACAATCAAAGGAAAGGCAGATAAAAATACGAAAGTGACGCTCAATGATCGTATTCTTTTTAACCGCGATGACGGCAGTTTTTCAACACTGCAGATGCTTCAAACTGGGGACAATACACTTGACTTCAAAGTAACTGATCAAGCAGGCAACCAAACTGAAAAAAAGCTCACTGTCTCGTATCACGACTAAACTCGGAGCCAGCAGCATTCATCTGGACCAAAAATAACACTACAAACGGATAGATAATCGTGGCATTAAACAATCCGTGAATCAGGATGGCACAGAACGCAAGAAACAGCCACACATTTTTTTTCCAAAAGTTTTTTAACACAGTGAAAATGATTAAGAAAAAAGCAATCCATCCTGGTAATCCCGTTTCGATCAATACAAAAATAATCCAGTTTGAGGAAACCACAGCATGATCAGGTTGACCAAAAAGTGTCTGTGACGAGTGAATGGGCAAAAATAGACCTTTCCCGGTAATCCACTCTTTTGGTTCCATACTTTGAAAATTTTGAACAATACCAGCTGTACGTGCAGTAATTGTTGATGTGCGTTCAAGTCGAATGCCTTCTCCACCGGGTCGTGGTAAGAAAGGAATGGCAGTCAAAAAAACGCACAAGTAAACAAGATACGCTGAAACAAAGAGATTTTTTTGTAACCAAAATGTAACAGTCGCAATGCCTAACACGAACGCCAATGTCAAGTAACTCGCTCGCGAATACGTCAACAAAATGCCAAACAAAAGTAAAACTGAAAACAGTTTTTTAAATTTTTTTTGTTCAATCATTTGCGCTGCACAAAACGTTAACACCAACATAATTCCGGCAAATCCCGGATCCAGGAGCGTTGAAATTAAACGATAGTAGTGATCATCCCAGCCTAGAAAAAATAAAATCCGCGTGTCAGGTATAAAAATATATTGGAGAAAACCAAAGTACAACATCATTACTCCAGTAAAAAGAACTGCGCAAAGAATCTGGGTGTGGGTAAGCAATTTTTTTCTCACTAAATCCAGCAATAGCTCGCCAAATACAAGATAGGTCAGCAGCCGGCAACAATATAGCACTGCTGTTAACAGGCCGCTATTCCCTATTCCGTTTACAAGTATTCCTAGCACAATCCAAATACTGAAAAATCCAGATAACCAAGAAATATTTTTTTTCAACAGAGGAGTGAGTAATTGAAATGAAGTTGCAATCCAAAATACCAGCAATACGTCGTGCAGATAAAAAGCGACCTGGGAGGTGACTTGGATACGCTCTAACTGTCCAAAACTTAGAAAAATCGCTAGGATTCCTAGCAAAAAAAGATGAAAAAAATGTTTACTTTTTTTCATAAAGTAACGCGCGCACTGCAAATGAGTGAATGCTCATCATCGTGGCATAGCACAGTCCTGCCCACCCATCCAAAAAACCCAACTTAAGAAAATAATTCACAAAAAATTTTGCTTTTGGAAAAAAAAGCAGTTGAAAGAGAGAAAAATGTTCGCCTGCCTCAACTCTGAGCTGCGCTTCTAACTGCGCATAGTAAGTAATTTTCTGCAAAAATTGCGACAGAGAGTCATGGGCATAGTGTTTAATAAAGATTGGCGAATCAATTACTTTTCCGTCAATGATTGCAACTTCGTGAACAGCGCGTACAAAGTGACCCTTGTGTTTACGAAATAGCCGCACTATTCGCACGTTGTATAGCTCTCCCCATTTGAGTTCGTGACCATGAAAAATATCGTGGCGCAGAACTCTAACCCCATCAACGTTGTGTAGGCCAATAACTCTTTGCAGCTGCGCAACTGAATCGTGTGTCATCACTTCATCACTATCTAAGAAAAAAACCCATTCTTGGGTTGCTGTTTGGAATGCTCTGTTTCGTGTTTGAGCAAAATCTGTGATTGGAGAGGGATGTTGGACAAGTGTTACTCCAATTTCTTTGGCAAGACGTTCGCTCGGCTGTTCTTTAGTACACCATACTACAATAATCTCTGTCGCCCACCGCACTGAGCCAATCGCGTTGCGAAGTTTTACGTTATCTTGATTGGCTAAGATAATCACAGAAACAGGTAAGGTCATAGTACTTTCAACCCTAAGCGATACGCATCAACGCTGGGAAAGATAAACTTTGTATAATTAGGATATCCTTGCAGAGGTGAATCTTTGGTTTCGATGTAAAAATCTTGACCATTTTTTTGATCTTCTTGGAGACCTTTTTCCGCGAGTAGCCACCGCAAATTGTCAAAGTAGTTGGAAAACTGCCCTTCTTGTTGTGTGGTCTTGAAGCGAATATGCTGTTTAGTTGCGAGCAAGAGCGTATTGACGACGTCGCGTTGTTCGGCGAGGGAGTAACTGTAGTTAAAGTTATTGGTGGTACTGACGAAAAAGTTTGCTTGAAAAATTTGCAGTGTATTGATGAACGCATAACCGATGAGCAAGGCAGTGATCAGTAATCCAAATTGTTGGTGCAAAAATTTATTTTTGAATGCCGTAATCCCTGTTGTCACCATCACTGCGCTCAATACAAAAAAAGGTGAAAAGTATGCTTCTCCAGGCACGCCGTGAACAATATAACTGATGAGGAGCAGCACCGCAGCAATTGCTGATACTTCAATCAATAGAGGTTGTTTGTGTTGATTTTTTAACTTCCAAAACACAGATGCGATTCCGGCAATAAATAAAATGACAAAAAGAATACTTATAAATGGATTATCGACGTTCCAAATTCGTCCGAAAAACATTCGTAAAATACTCAACGTGGTTGCAAATTGATGCACAGAAAATACATGCTGTTGTTTATACCCAAAGAATGCAACACAGCGATACGCCACCCACGTTGCAAAACCGCCGAGTTGCGCAAAACCATGAGTAGCATCATACATGAGTTGCGGTAGTAATCCGAGTAAAACTCCAGCACAGGCTTGCAATGCTGTGGTGAACCAGAATTTCTTTTCAATTTTGTATTTGCTCCGCCATAAAACAAATGGGATCAAAAGCAGCAACGGTGCATTTGCTAACTCAAACTGAAACAATAAGCAGAAGCTCAATACAGCAAAAAAGACACTCGCCTTTTTATGCTTCCATAAATTCATTAATGCAAATAAATACACAATCAGAAAAAGAGGAATGGGTGTGGTGTGATATGGCGTTCGTCCGCTTGCAATCGCCAAAGGTGAGAATGCGAGAAGTGTTGCTGCGATCAAACCGCTTTCTTTATTTACATACACTGTCATGATTTCGTACAGAAAAATCACTGCCAAAACGCTTATAAGGGCGAAGATAAAACCATACGCAATGGTGTGATATCCCGCCAATAAAAAAATCACCATTTCGAGCCAAACTGTTAAAGGTCCTTGATGAAATCTTGGCACGCTGGAAGCTATTCCCAGCAGCGGTAACGAGTGTGTTTGCACAGCCGTAGCAGCTGATAACATATCATGCGCTGCGTCACCAAAAAAAATCATGTGCGTAGTGAGATTCCAAGTTCGCAGCAACGTCGCTGCAACGACAATTAAAATAATGGGAATGTTTTTTTTCATATTATTCTCTCAAAATACTCCAACTTCCATACAAACTCATTGGCAAAACAAGTAATCGTGACAGCAGTACTCCCCAGACACATCCAATCAAACCATAGCGCTGACCCATGACGATAACCAGAATGATAAGCAAAAGCAAGTTCACAAACATTGTGAGATTCAACCAAGTGTAATGTTTCGTAGCAGTAAATAGCGCAGTGGCAATTGCCACAAAACTCTGAATGATACTTGCAAAAACGAGTGGCTGAAGAATTTCACCGACGCTTTGCCACTGTGGTCCAAGTAAGAGAAACACAGTTTGTCCAGGAAAAATCAGAAATGGAAGTGATATCAAACTAAAAAATCCAATTGATGTGAGTGCAGTTTTCCAAAATGCTCTGCGTAAGCGTGTACGTTGATCGACGATTTTGACATACACTGGAAACGTGCCATGTTGGACTGATTTTGCAAACTGCAGTGTGAACTTATGGCTGAGCGAGTACGCTTGACTATAAATTCCTAAACCCACGGTGCCAATGACTTTTCCAACCATCAAGTTGTCTAAGTTCTCGATTAAGTATCCCAAAATTGTGGAGAGATTGAGGCCTGGAGCGTTATGAAAAATTTCTTGCAGTCGTGACTTGACTGTATGAAATTGTGGACGTTCGCCAAAAAAGAAAAAAGAAATGATGACTTCAAAAAGAGCTGCTGCAATCATTGCATACACGAATACAAACACCGATCTAAATAAAAACGCACAGAAAATTGCAGCAACCGCATCAACGGCAATGAGAGAAAATCTATAGACTGAATCTCGAAAAAAACGTAAGTCTTTATAAAAAGTAACTACGCCCGGACTGATGAATCCTTTAATAAATGGAACAAAAGAGCCCACTGTCATCAGTAGTAACAGTTTTTGTTCGTGAAAATACTGCTGCATAAAAAGTCCACTGACAATCATTAAAGTACTAATCAAGAGTCCGCGTAAAATTGAGATGACCCAAGCAGTATTCAGAAAATAATGGATACTTTGTTTTGATTGAACAATCGTTGTGTTAATTCCGGTTTCCATGCACGACTCCAAAATGCCCAAGGTAATAATTACGTACTGCGCCAAACCAAAGTCATATGGCGTTAAAAGTCGAGCCAAAACAAGAATTTTGGCACCAGTGGCAAAAACAGTCAGCACCTTCACTAAGCTGTTCCAACCAGATCCTTGTAGTGCATTTTTCGAATAACCCATTGCTCAATTGTAGCCTAAAAGGCATAATACTTCTCTATGGAGAACCTGTTACGCACGCTCGGAGCTTTTTTCCTCGATATTATTGAAACAGTCGTCATTGCACTCTCGATTTTCTTGGTTATTTACTTATTTATTGTGTCACCTCATCAGGTGAATGGTCAATCAATGGTGCCGAACTTTCAAAGCGGTGAATACGTGCTCTCTGACAAAGTAAGTTATCGTTTAGGAAATCCCAAACGCGGTGACGTGGTGGTTTTTCATGCGCCCGAAGCAGCGAACTGTCCGAAAGGAACCGGTTGTGATTTTATTAAACGCGTCTTAGGTCTGCCTGGAGAAACGATTGCGGTTCATGACAATCACATTTACGTTAACAATCGTCCAGTTGATGAGCCATACTTGCCAAAAGAGTTTCAAATTTTGCCCGGACCAGCGACGCGCGACAAGACAATTACGTTGGGACCTGATGAGTACTTTGTGTGCGGAGATAATCGTCCGTACTCAAGTGATTCGCGTTCATGGGGGCCAATTCAAAAGTCTGATATTGTAGGAAGAGCGTTTTTACGTTACTGGCCCACAAATGTGATGGGAATGATTACACGGCCTTCGTATCCGTTCTAATTTATTAAATCTCGGAAAGTTTGAGTAATCGCTCAATTCCATCTTGAGCTTCTTCTGGACTACCACTGAAGGTAATCGTCACTCGCGTTTGTTTGCGCGACTGCACCAACTTCACTTTTGCTCTGTCGGAAAAAACATTCTGGAGATCGGCTTGCCAGCGATCAAGCATGGGGCTGCTCATAATTCGACTCGTCGTTTTTACTGCGTTTTGCACCTGGCCAATCTGTTCTTTGAATCGACGTGCGAGTTCTTCAGCTCGGCGGACTGAAGCGTTTTCTTTCAGGATAACTTTGTAACAATCAATCATTGCTCGTTTGTCTTCAATTCCTGAGATGGCACGTGCATGCCCTTCAGAAATTTGTTCGCCCATTAAACCATCTTTAATTGCATCAGGAAGTTCCAGTAGTTTGAGTGAGTTACTAACATATGATGCTGATTTTCCAATTTTTTCTGCAATTTGCCCGATACTAAATTTAAAGTCCCGAGCGAGTTGCAAAAATGCTTGTGCGCGCTCAATTGGTGAAAGATCGACACGTTGCACGTTTTCAATAATTGCCATTTCTAACATGCCGCGTGAGTTGGTTTTTTTGACGAGGACAGGGACTTCCGTCAACCCAGCAACCTTTGCGGCTCGCCAACGGCGTTCGCCAGCAATAATCTGATATCCTGCGAGCGTATGTGCCACGATGATAGGTTCAAGGATGCCATAGGCTTTGATTGATTGCACTAACTCATCGAGATCTTCTTTTTTAATCTTGCCACGGGGCTGCAGTGGATTTGCCTGCAGTTGGTCAATTTTTAAGATGCTGACTTGTTGGGGATCAGATGCTGTCATGGTAGCTTATATATAGCACAACAAAGCCGTGCTCGAAAGGCTGAAATCACGTATTTTTTTGGAAAAAAAAGAAAAATTAAACGACGTTCACCATAGTTCGACCCCATTTTTTACCGAACTCCACAACGCCCTCTTTCATGGAAAAAATTGTGTAGTCATCACCCATTTTCACGCCTTTGCCAGCTTTGTACTTGGCGCCACGTTGGCGCAAAATGATGTTACCGGTAGCAACTTTTTCACCGCCAAACTTCTTGATACCAAGACGTTTGCCAGGTCTCTGGTGATGTTGGCGAACTGCTCCACCTGCTTTAACGTGTGACATATTCGTTTCCTTTGAACTCGAAGACCCAGATTTGTCTTTGAATCACTGCTTGTGGGCGCGCGTAGACAACCGGATCAAGAAGAGGAGTATACCCAAGTGACTTGAGCTTGTCAATGAGACTCTCGAGAGAATACACGTGTTTTCCGACTTCAGTATATGGGAAAACGATTACTACCCTTGCAGATTTAGCCAAAATTTTGGTCCACTGCTTGAAAGCGCCTAAATAGAGTTTCTCTAAGCCTTTGAAAACGTTCGGCAGTTGCTCTGGATTTGGAGTCTGTTTACCGAGGAAAGGCTCAGTGACAATGATATTGACCTCTGCACCAATTAAATCTCGATGGACACCAGTTGCATCAGCTTGAAAAGCCCGTCCAGCATTTTGAGCTGTGTTGTATGTATCGGCAAACCAGGCAAGATTTTCCTGAGTGCCTTGGATGGCAACTCTATCCAGGTCGGAACCAACTACTTGATACCCTTTCATCAAACCTTCAAGTAAAACTGTGCCAGAGCCACAAAATGGATCATATAACAGGCCCCTTTGAGTTTCCTGCTGACCAAGATTAATCATCAAGCGCGCCAATTTTGGTGGAAGCATGCCTTTTTTGCGATCTGCGTAGGGTTTTTGGCGGTCGCGCCGTGTCCAGTCGTCAATATCTTGGACGGCAATTGTTTGCGCTAAAATAACTTCACTCTCAGTTTGAATAACGTTGAGCTCTACCACATTTTTATGATGCAGTAATACAGATGCGGATAACCCGTCGCGTTCACTTTCGATGTAGCGAGAGCTTTTACCCTTTTCTTTGAGAAGATGTTTAATTTCATCTGGAGCTAATCTCTGCAGATTTTTACGACCAAACTCTGCTAACGCAAACGTTGGTCGGTCGGATTGATCTAAAAAGGCAGCTAAATACTGATAAATGGTCTGGTCATCCACTAGAGTAAAGTGACCTTCATCTCTCATCACTTTAATTGAACCGCCCAGTTGATTGAAAATGTCTTTTGCTTCTTGGTCAGAACTCAATTTGGCGGCAGCGATTTCGGGAGAAATCATCGTGACAGCTTCACTGACGAGACTTTTAAGTTCCTGGAAAGAAAGTTCCGGAGTACGACCGAGTAAAAAGTAGTAAACAAGCTGATTCATGGCAGGCAAACGAGAAGTTAGCCAATTGAGACGACTTCTACGAGACTTTCGTGTTGGCGATGTCCACGTACACGGCGGTAACGAGACTTCGCGTGATACGTTGCAACGCGGAGCTTATCGCTTTTTTCGTGTGCAACGACTTTGAACTTTACTTTGGCATCTTTTACCAGAGGAAGACCAACTTCTGTTTTCTTTCCGTCAGTCACGAAAAGCACGTCGTTACTCGTAAACTCAGCACCTTCAGCGTGAGATAAACGGTTAGTGCTCAATTTGTCACCTTCACTGACTTTGTATTGTTTTCCAGCGAGTTGAACGACTGCATACTTCATAAATTCTCCAAAAAATGGGCCAAAAACTGATATAAACCGGAATTATAGCATGAAAATGGGCTAAGATAAGGCATGATTTTACTTGATATAGAGATGGGTTGACTTGCGGTAGCGCAACAGAATTGATTGGATGCATCCGAGTTGAAAACACAGGGACAAAATCGAGCTCCCCCCATACGAGAAAAACGGCAGCGTAATGCCAGTAATTGGCAGTAAGCTCATGTTCATTCCGATATTAATTCCAGATTGGACGGCAATCATGGTCGCAGTGAGTAAGCAAAAATACTGCTCGGCTTCGTTGCTCGACTTCAAGCCAACAAAAAGTAAAAAGAAGATCAGTGCGGCATAACAGACAATAACCGGAAAAGCCCCTAAAAAGCCGACTTCTTCGGCAAAAGAGGCAAACGCAAAATCAGTTTGGCGCTCAGGTAAGAAGCGCAAGTGTGACTGTACTCCTTGACCAATTCCACGACCAAACCATTGGCCAGACCCGACCGCGATGACGGATTGTTGGGCGTTGTAGCTGGCATGTGCAGAGCTTTGTTGAGAATTAATAAATGAAGTAATGCGCTCTTTTTGGTAAGGTTTGAGCAGATACATCCACGCAATTAAACTAAAAAGGCAGATGCTCGTCATTGTCAGAATGACGAAAATGGGTTTTGTTTTGGCGAGAAAAAATAAGCTTCCCATAGCTGCCAAGAAAACGACTGTCGTTCCTAACTCCGGTTGAATGAAAATCAAAAAAGCTGGCAACCCCACGATCAAAATAAACTTCACTAAGCGTGAGAGTCGATTAATTGGTTGGTGACTCAGTAAATTCGACAACCAGAGACCCACCCAGACAACGGCCAACTGTGAAGGTTGGACATGAAATGAACCAATAGGAATCCAGCTAGTTGCGCCACGCGTGACCCGGCCAATTAGTTGCGTGATTAAAAGCAGAATAATCAGCGCCACGTACAAATATGGACCAAGCTTGTGCCATTTTTCAAAGGGAATGTACATCGTCAAGAAAAACAGCATACCTCCAATGAGGAAGTAACTCATTTGTTTACTTAAAAGCGGGGGCGCGATACTTCGCAACGTAATCAGACTGAACAACGCGAGAATGGTAATTAACATGGGAAGTACCCAGCGACGAAACATAGCTCTAGAGTAACACAAACCCTACAACTGCGCGCGCGATATCTCGCTTGGAAGCGAGGGGAATTTTTTTCGTACTGCCATCACGTAAAATGACGAACACTTCGTTCGTATCTACTTGAAAGCCGCGATCTGGCTTACCGACATCATTCGCCACAATCGCATCTGCATTACTTTCGGCAAGTCGTTTTGTCGCAACTTGCTGGAGCTCTTCATCAGTCAAGTTGTGCTCGGCCTTAAATGCAATCAGTGTTATGTTTGGATTCCAAATTTTAATTTGATCAAGAATTTTTTTTCTCGGATTGAGTGTGAGTTGGATGGACTCAGTACTTTTGATTTTGCCCTTTTGACTTTCAATTACGAAATCTGTTACAGCCGCAGTGTGAAAAAAAATATCTGCCGACTGAACCTCCCTCTTCAAAATTGCTTCTAACTCATCGGCTGTCTCAAAGCAGATTTGCTGCATTGAGTAACGTGGTGTAACTGAAGTGTTTGCTTTAATAAAAATTACTTCAGCGCCACAGGCATAACACTCGTCGGCTATCGCAGCTCCCATTTTACCAGAGCTTTTATTTGTCATAAAACGAACGTCATCGATTTTTTCTTGTGTGCCGCCAGCGGTCACCAGAATTTTTTTCCCTTTAAGAGAGATTCCGCGATCTAATTGCTTTGAAATTTCTTCTGCAATTGCGTGAATGTCTGGCAGACGGCCTTTGCCATCGTATCCACAAGCAAGTGGTCCAGAATCTGGATCGATGACTTGATAGCCATATGCTTTTAGCTGTGAAATATTTGCTTGCATCGCAGGATGTTGCCACATGTGCACATTCATCGAGGGAAAAATCATCACTGGAGCAGTGACTGCGAGCGTCGTGGTTGTTAAAAAATCATCCGCAATCCCATGCGCAAGCTTAGCAATGGTATTGGCGGTAGCTGGGACGATGACCATTAAATCAGCAGTATCAGCAACTTGAATATGTTCAACTTGGCGCTTTGCTAAAATTTCTTTGTAATTAAAACCTTTAGGAAAAAGTTCGTGCAAAACTTTTTGGCCCGAAGCTTCTTCAAGCTCATTTATGGAAACCATTTGAGAAGCACTCTGCGTGAGAATAACTTGTACTGAAATATTTTTTTCGCGCAGCAACTTGATCAAGTCAACGACCTTGTATGCTGCGATCCCACTAGTAATGCCGAGGAGGAGTGATGGCATATTATGAAGAATATTTTTGTCTTGGACGTTTACCATCTTTCAGATAAAGCTGAAGTAATTTGAGAAACTCAGCAAAATCTCCCTTTTCTATATCTATATCGGGAATTTGAACAAAAGAAATTTTAGAAAGTTCAGCTACTGGATACGAAAGGAAAGCAATGTAGTCACTATTGAAAGTATATTTTCCGCGGATGTCAGTGTGTTTTCGTCGTCGCCTGTGGTCATCTGGGTCGATTTTGATTAAAAGTCCCTGTGCGCGAAGGCATTCAAAAAGTTGATCAGTATCACACTTTTTGGGTAAATGCTTTTGAATATTGTCCCAATCAAACGGATTGGGATTGTCGGGATTTGTTTCGATCTTCTTTGAAGCAGGAATAATATACTGCTGCTCTCCTCTACTTAATGTCATATGAAGGTCCTTTTTTCAATTCTTTCACTTTAGTTTTTTGTTTGATTTGTTCTTCCCATGCAGCTGGCCAACTTGGCAATTGTACAGTGACCCAAGCATCGAGCTTCACTTGTTGTTTTTTGCGCAAATCTTGGATTTGGCGCATGACTTCACGGGCTTCACCTTCCGCACGCAATTCATCTGTGAGAGTTGTTTCTAAAACGACTTCGGGATCAGACATACTCGTCGACTCATGCCATATCACATGCTTCACATTGAGCTCTGCTTTCATGAGTTCAGAAAGTTCTTTTTGGTAAGTGAGCGTTTGAGTTGTTACTTTGATACTCGCGAGCGGTTGACGCACTTTGATATTTGCGAAACGCCGTGCCGCGTGCGCTGATTCAACGATTTTGCGCACAATCATCATTTCCTCTTCGAGCGTCGCCATTTGCAATTTTTTCTGCACAATTGGCCAACTCGTCAAATGAATGGAAGTTTTGTCATTTGCGATTTGGTGATACAACACTTCACTAAAAAAAGGCGTGAGCGGGGCAAATAACTGCGCTAAAGTAAAGAGCGCATAACCAAACACATGACTTACTTCGCTATTGTCCTCGGCTTTAAGCCGATCACGACTGAGACGCAGATACCAAGTGGAGAACTCACTGACAAAATCAATCAAAAAGCGACTTGCCCGCACCACGTCGTACTCGTCCATACTTTTGGTGAGTTGTTCAGTGACAGTCTGCAAGCGACTAAGGAGCCATTGATCCATAACGTGCTCAGCTTTTTTGGGAACAGCAGTGACGTCGTGATCGTGGTTGGCAAACGTTTGATAAAACGTAAAAACATTCCACCAAATGACAAAGACTTTTTTGCGTAGTTCATCAACTTCTTTTTCATTGAAGTTCAGATTGTCAGCTTTCATCACGACAGAGCTCATGAGGTACAGTCGCAAACTATCAACACCATATTTATTAATCAGTAACATCGGGTCAGGATAATTTTTCTTCGACTTGCTCATCTTTGAGCCATCTTCAGCCAAAATTGTCCCTGTGGTCAAGGCATTTTGAAACGATGGCTTGCTAAAAATACCTACCGAAAGTACGTGCATGCAGTAAAACCACGCGCGCGTTTGGGCAATGTATTCAGAAATAAATTGCGCAGGATAGTTATTTTCAAACCACTCTTTGTTTTCAAATGGATAATGCACTGCAGCAAATGGCATGCTGCCGCTCTCGACCCAGCAGTCAAAAACTTCCGAGATGCGTTTGCCTTTGATCGTTTTGGCGTCATCGACCCAAACTTCGATTGCATCTAAAAATTCGCGGTGGATGTCGGTAAGTTTTTCAACTTGTGCTGGATCAACGGCCCACTGTTTGAGTTCGGCGAGTGAACCAACTGTGCGGAAAATACGTTGGTTATTTTTGGGGTCGGTTGCTGACCAGACAGGCATTGGGGTTCCCCAGTAGCGTGAACGAGAAACATTCCAATCTGGTGCAGTTTCAATTCCTTTGCCAAAACGACCGTGTTTTAAGTGTTCGGGGAACCAATTAATTGATTCATTTGCGGCGATGAGTGTTGCCTTTAATTTTTGAACGTTGATAAACCATGCTGGTACTGCATTGTAAAAAAGTGGCGTACTGCAGCGATAACAAAATGGGTACGAGTGCTTGTATTTTTCAGCAAGATACATTAAGCCGCGTTCTGACAAATCATCGATGATCCATTGCTCGGCTTTTTTATAAAATATGCCTTTGATGGGCTCAACGATTGGTAAAAATTTTCCTTCATCATCGAGAGTTGGGACACATGGTAAGTTAATCTTTTGTGCGAGCGCGTAGTCATCTTCACCGTAAATGGCTGCAGTATGGACGATACCAGTGCCATCACTCAAACTGACGAAGTCAGCGGTTGTGACGTAATAGGCTTTTTTCCCATCAAGAGGCATGTATTTATACAGCGCTTCATATTCAATACCCACTAAATCTTTGCCTTTGACAGTTTCTATAATTTGCGCGTGATGAATATCTTTCATCTTGGCAATATGAGCAACTTTTTCGTGTGCCACCCAAATACATTCACCATCGACTTCAAACTTGCTGTAATCAGCGTCTGGAAGTACGGCGAGAGCCACGTTGCCCGGTAAAGTCCATGGTGTAGTAGTCCATGCTAAAAAGTATTCATTGGCTTTATCTTTTCGAAGAAACTTGACGTACACAGAGTTATCTTCTACATCTTTGTATGAGTTATCCATGGCGATCTCGAAGTTAGAAAGCGGAGTGGCGCAGCGTGGACAGTACAAGACGATTTTGCGACCCTCATAGATTAGTCCTTTTTTCATCAGTTCAGAAAAACCCCACCACACGGACTCCATGTAATTTTTATCCATGGTTTTGTAGGAGTTCTTGAAGTCAACCCAGCGACCAATCCGGCGAATAATCACTTCCCAATCTTTATCGAAGCGCAAAATTGCCGAGCGACATGCTTGATTAAATTTATCAATGCCATATGCTTCGATTCCCTTCTTTCCACCTTTGAGTTGCAACTCCCCTTCAATCATGTTTTCAATTGGTAAGCCGTGACAATCCCAACCCCATACTCTTTCCACGCGGTAGCCTTTCATCGTCCAGTAACGTGGAATGACGTCTTTAATCGTTGAGGCGAGAATGTGGCCGTAATGTGGAAGGCCAGTCGCAAAAGGAGGTCCATCGTAGAAGACGTACGATTGTTTGACGTCGCGTTGTTCGACAGATTTTTCAAAAGTCTTGTCGGCGTCCCAAAAATTCGAAATTTCCTCCTCAAGTTGAGGGAAGTTAGGGACTTGTGGTAATTGGGTCATTTTAGGCATAGTTTCCTTTTATAAGTTGATTTTTTGTTTTAAAGTCAATTTTTTCCCGCGCATTTTGCTGCATATATTTAATCTTCTTTTAATGTTTTTGATGTAATATTTTACTGTGACGGTCGATGTGATACAAAAAAGCCTCCACTACTCATTACAATGATGAACAGTGAAGGCTTCTCAAGTAGAGAAAGGTACCAGCCTTGTGTGCTTAATTCCTGCTGTAACGGGCTTACCCGACTGAATCTAATTTCGCGTAAAGCGATTTCTTTCAGCACCTCGCTCGATGATTGTCGAGCTGAAACGGTGGGTTTTGCATAATTATACTACTTAATTAGTGTGCCGACTTCAGCAATATCTTCTGGGAACTCACTGAGGAACAAACTCCTATGTTTATTTATCTTGATGAAACTGGAAGTTTAACTGAAAGCGACGGAAAGTATTTTATCGTTGCCACATATACCGTCAGTGATCCACGGAGAATAGTCCGAGCATTTCGTAAGTGGCAAAAAGCCAAATTTCCAAGAAAACTGAGACTACAGGCAGAAGTAAAATTTAATGATCCTCACGTTAATGAGGATTTACGGTTGAGGACGCTCCAACATTTTGCTAATCAAGATATTCGTATCTTTTATACATATCTCAAGAAAAGCAATATCCCACAAGAATATTACAGAAAAGGCAAAGTTACCGAAACAGGGTTTCTCTATACAGAAATTGTTCGAGCAACCCTTGAGTTGTATCTTCCTATTACGGAAAGCCCTGTCACTATTGTTAGAGACCAGCGCACTCTGAAAGGAGTGAGTGTTGAGCAATTCAATGAGATTTTGAAAGCAAGCTTACTTCCTAGACTCCCAGCGAAAGTGGCTTTAGAAATCCAATCAGTAGATTCCACAACGAGTCCACTGGTTCAGGTTTCTGATTGGCTTTGTGGTGCATTTGCACGGTATCATGAGGGTAAGGATATGGGAGAGCAATTTTATAACATTCTCAAAAATAACCTGATTCAAGAGAAGGAACTCTTTTCTGAAAAATGGACGAAACTTTGGGAGAAATAGCAACAAAAAAGACCTCGTTTCCGAGATCTTATTTGGTAGAGCGGCGGTGCTATACGTGTTGTTCTTAGACTCAAACTGAGTGACCCACTCAGGAGCATCTAAGCACGCATAGTGTCTTATTACCAGCTCTGATGTTTAGTCTACCAGATCAGAGTGAGGCCGTCAAGGGTGTTGTTTTCCTCTTTTGTTTCTAAAGTATTTACGTTATTAATTTAGGTATAAGTTCTTATTATATAGTTTATGAACTACAAATTAGAAATTATCAAATTATTGAATAATGATGATCAAGACTCCTTTCTTGATTCCTCTGAAACAACGAGTAGCGCAAATACAAAACAAAGACTCGAAAATCTTCAATCAAATCTTCGAGATTTATTAAACCTTCAAGAAGGTATGTCTAACGATGAAATAATTAGTCGGTTTAACAGTTTTATTACATTTTTGAAAGCTCTGGATTCAAGTCAAGAAAAACCGTCTGCAGAATTAAACTCCTTTACAGAATTAAAACCTAGGAATGGAAGCGTTGGGGAAATTACAGATGATTATCTCTCGAAGAGAAGACAGAAATATCGCTCAAATAGAAATATTGAAATCCTTGGTCGTTTTTGTTTTAGTTTATTTCAAGAGGTAAGAAAAAACCCCAATGTTTTGGAGATCTTAAAGTCTGAAATGTTAAATGACTATGAATTTCTCTACAATTTTTTCGCTTCTGTTCAACCAGCATTAGGAGAAGTTGAAGTATTTGCAAAAAGTATTCATCCCGATAAGGTTTTGTTCGAATCAAAAAGGAGAGAAAATAGAACAAAAGTAAGTGAATATTTATCAAAACTTGAAGGGAATTTAACTGTACAACAAATTGCAGAAGCTTTTAGAATTCTCACTTCAGATTTATTTTTTGGGAAACAAACTTATTTTCGTGAAGGTGTTCATGATGATACTGCTATTAACGGTATTGATGAAAGAAGCGGAGGAATTAGTTACGAAGATATTCAGGAGATATGCGATGAGTACAACCATTTGCTTTCCAGTGACATGTCAGTTGGCGTGAACTACTACAGAAGATTTACAGATCTTTTTGTACATTTTATAGATTTGCATCCTTTTTTTGATTGGAACGGCACGATCATTATGATGATTATGCTTTCTTTAACTTCTCGCAAATTTGGAGAAAAAGGGGAAGATTCCTTTGAATTTAATCTCAAAAACGACGAAATGGTGGCAAAAATTTTCCATCATAATAAACTTGCAATATTGAACTTTGTGCGAATAATGATGAATAAAAATTTTTTGTCCCAAAAAAGAGTGAGGTCAATCGGTTACCAAAAGCTGAAGAAATTTTTTAGAAGAAGAAAGTAAGTAATTTTACTTCTTATTCCTCAAAAACGCGGGAATATCAAACTCGTCTTCAAACTCGTTTGCGCCGCCGACTTGTGAGGTCGGAAGAGGCGTACTCGGAGTAACTTTCTTGTTATCATCTTGAGGAGGAGTTGCTGGCATACTTGGAGTATTTACGGGAGTTGTTGATGTTGAAGAGACGATGTCCCCAAAAGACTGTGAACGCACCAGTGGTGTTTGACTTAATTGGGGAATTTGAATTGGTTCGTTTTTGAGTGTTAAGTTTTGGCCACTCATGACTGGTTGAGTAAATGAAGTAGGGGCACGGTCAATTTTAGGTGCTTCGCTCTTTGTGGTTTCGCGCGTGGTTTCTCCTCCACTAAAATCAGTAGTTGGCTTTGTCAAACGAGTTTGTGAGTCTTTCGTGAATGCTCCAAAGATGGGACGTGCACTTGACGCGTAGCCAAGTTGTTTCTCGTCGAATCCAGTGGCGATCACACTGATTTTAATTGATGAACCCATCTCTTCGTTGATCGTTGCGCCGAAAATGATGTTGGCATCTGGTGCAGCGGCACTTGCAATGATCATCGATGCATCAGAAACTTCGCTCATTGATAAATCTGATCCACCAATAATGTTGTAGAGAATACCTTTGGCCCCATCAATAGAAACTTCAAGTAATGGTGAAGAAACTGCCATGCGTGCAGCAGTCGCGGCGCGATTCTCACCACTTGCCTGGCCAATTCCCATCAAAGCAGAGCCAGAATCCGACATGATTGTTTTCACGTCAGCAAAGTCAACATTGATTAACCCAGGGACCGTAATTAAATCCGAAATACCTTGCACACCCTGGCCCAGCACGTTATCTGCTAAACGAAACGCGTCGAGCAACGTCATTTTTTTATCGATCACATCCATCAAACGTTGATTTGGAATCACAATGAGCGTGTCGACATTTTCCTTGAGGCTTTCAATTCCTTCTTCGGCAGACTGCATGCGGCGAATACCTTCAAAGGCAAATGGTTTGGTTACTACGGCAACAGTCAAAGCGCCAGATTCTTTGGCGATTTCGGCAATGATAGAAGAGGCACCTGTTCCCGTTCCTCCACCCATACCCGCCGTAATAAAAACCATATCAGAGTCATAAAGAAGATCTTTCAACTTTTCGCGACTTTCTTCTGCAGCTGCGCGACCCACTTCAGGATCTGCGCCTGAGCCGAGACCTTTAGTGAAGTTTGCGCCGATTTGCACTTTCGTATCTGCTTTTGAGGAAAGAAGTGCTTGAGCGTCAGTATTCACGGTAATAAACTCAACGCCTTGAATTTGATTCGAGGCGATCATCGAGTTGACAGCATTGCCACCACCACCACCGACACCAATTACTTTAATCTTAGCAAATGTTGTGTTGGTTGGTTTAACTAAGCCCATGGCAACTCCTTTTCGTCTCTAGAGCCAGTAGTCTACCACTTCTTGAAGAAATCGGACAGGGGAATCTCGAAGTAATTACTTCGATTCAAGTTACGGTAACAATGACTTTACTAAATGTGTGATTTTTCCAGGAAGGGTTCCTAGTTTCACATTTTTAAATATTCCGGACAGGTCAATGGAAGTTTTGACTGGAGTGCTGCGATGTTTTTTTGCAGCGTAGATCAATAAACCAATGCTCGTGGCATAGGAAGGCTTTTGAATATCATCGATCAGACCTTTTAACTCAACTGGTTTACCAACTCGAGCAGGTAAGTTTAATGTGCGTTTGGCGACTTCTACAATTCCAACCGTTTCCGCTCCCCCACCAGATAGGACGAGGCCAGCGGGAACACTCGTCATAACGTGCTGTTTCTGTAAATCTTTTTCAATCAGGGTAAACATTTCTTTCATGCGCGGTAACATAATACCTTCCAGCAATGTGCGTTTTGACAAAGGTTCTTGGCTATCGTCAATGCCGAGCGCTTGTAAATCAAGCATGTCTTCAAGTTTCTGCCGTTTTTTAAACTCTTCTTTTGACTCACCTGGATTGGGACGCATATTGAGACCGGGATCGTGACTAAGTGCAAGCTTCACTTTTTCTGCAGAATCTAAACTAATGCGACAGCCTAAGGCAATATCTTGAGTAATGTGACGTGCACCAATAGGCAGTACACCAGAGTAAGTGAGCGCGCCTTCGACATAGGCACAGACCGAAGTCGAGCCCGCGCCGATATCGACCAGCACAACACCCAACTCTTTCTCAGTTTCGGAAAGCATGACTTCGGCAGAAGCAAGTCCAGAAAAAACAAAACCATCAAGTTGTAAACCAAGATCTTGGACGATCTTAGAGAGATTTTTCAAAGAAGTGGTTTGCGCAGTGATGATATGTGCTTCAGACTCTAAACGAATTCCTGTCATCCCAACTGGATCTTTAATCCCTTGTTGTGAGTCAACGGCAAAATCGCGTGGAATAACGTGAATAATTTCGCGCGCTGATGGTAAAGAAACAGCGCGAGCGGCTTCCAGCACACGTGAGACATCTTCAGACGTGATTTCTTGGGTTGGGGAAGCAACTGCGACAACGCCCTTCGAGTTTTGTGATGCAATCGTTGTCCCAGAAATCGAGATCATCGCCGAGTGTACTTCGCAGCCAGCCATGCGTTCTGCAGCATCAAGACTTTCAGTGATCGTATTCATCACATCTTCGAGATCAACAATTTGACTTTTGCGCATGCCACGCGAAGGAACAGCTGACACCCCAATAACTTGCAGCTCGCGCGTTTCCGGAGTAATAGCGGCAATCAACGTGACACATTTGTCGGTGCCTAGGTCAATGATCGTAACAATAGATTGGCGCTGCATGAGAATAGGATAGCAAATTTATTTTAAAATTGGATAGCGAAATCTTAAATCAATCGTTTTGATAGGTGTTTTTATGTTTGAGGGTGTTCCTTGTTGTAACAAAAAGTTGAGTTTGGGGATGCTCGTCGTCACTTGGTCTAAACGCATCTGAACACTTCGTCCATCAGTAAGTTGAAGTAATAATTCTTGATCAGCAGTAAGAGTGAGCGTTTGAATTGGTAGCGGTTGCCGGGTGTTTATTTCAGCAAATTGCGTCAATTCCTGATGTAAAGTTGGGTCAAGGAGTGAGTTAGTATGGAGTGAGTTCCACAGTTCGCTGGGAACTTGAAAAGAGATGATGTTTAGCGTTTCTGAACTCGCAATCAACTGTCCATTTTTATTTACTAGGAGTATTGAAGTGGTCGGTGAGGTTTGAATAACTAATTTATACAAAATCGGAATGCGCTGGTACGTGACAAATACTTCGTTAGGAAGTTTTTTCTTAATTTGAACTGCACCCAGAATAGGATTGTGTTTGGTAATTTGCTCGTTGATGTTGTCATAATTGGTGAAAAAAATTGATTTACCGATGTTTTTTTCCCAAGTTGTTTTAAGATCGGCAGGACACTCTTGTTCCTCAATGTGACAGTGAATTGTTTGAATGGTGAATATATTTTTCCAGTGCGCAAAAAGAAATACTCCAAGTAAACACGCACTGCTAAAAATCAAAAAAATAGTTTTCATCGATGAGATCGTGCATACACATTCTCTGCAAGTTGATAGAGCTGTTGACTTGCCGAGTTGTCTAGTTCTTTACGATTGGCGCGAGCGCAGCGAGCGAGAGTACGATACTTCCGATTAAATGTTTTGAGTGTCTCTAAAAATACTGCAGCACTCATGTTTTTTTGTTGAATAATCAGTGCCGAGCCAGTTTGCTCCATTGCCAGTGCATTCTTTAATTGTTCATCATCATGACTCTGTGGCAATGGAATGAAGATTGCTGGTTTTCCGATGGTCATTAACTCATGAACCGTGTTGGCGCCTGCGCGGGAAACAATTGCATGAGCGTGTTGATAAATCCAAGCTTGTTCATTTTCGGTAAGCCACTCGGAAATAAAGTAACGACGTTGTTGAACGGGTGGTAAAGTTTTTTTCTTTTGCATCAGTTCGTTGTAGTAATTCATGTGTTTTGTGGGGTTTCCACATTGATGAATCACCACCCACTCTTTGGTGAGTTGGGAAATTACTTGGAGTATGGTTGTATTAATAAACTGTGATCCTTGACTACCGCCTGTGATGTATAAGATTGGCAAATCAATGTTTCCTTGTAACCAAGCCGGTGGCTCAGGCGCTTTTGTCAGTAACTGTGGACGAATGGGATTGCCGATGACGGTTGTTTTTTCTTTGGCAAAAAACTGTTGACTTTCTGGGTAAGAGAGGGCGACTATGGTAGCAATTTTGGCGATGAAACGATTGGCTACACCCGCAGTGCGTGTTTGTTCATGCGTAATAATGGGAAGTCGATGCAAAAAAGCAATGCATGCGAGCGGAAGTGCGAGATACCCGCCAAATGAAAGAAAAAGATGAGGTCGTTCTTTACGAATAATCTGTTCAGCTTCCCACAGCGAGCGTAGAAAACTTAAACTCTCACTGAGCAATATATGTGGCGCGTAGCTTGAAAGTTTGCCCGAATGGAAAGCAACAAACTTGACTCCGCGTGCGAGCACAGCAGCTTTTTCTTGACTTTTTTGTGCATTTCCAGATTGACTAAATGTGCGGCCAACAAAGACACATGTATCTTGAGGATGATTTGTCAAAGCGTAATCGATAAACGCGAGTGCTGGTGTGAGATGACCGCCCGAAATAAGAATCTTCATAAATTTCTCGTGGTTCGCCGACCAATACCTACTAAAATACCGGTCACACATAATATCATTACTAGTGACGAACCCCCATACGAGAAAAATGGCAGTGGAATTCCTGTGAGTGGCACGAGCGCCACGATCGCTGATAAATTCAAAACAATTTGAAACGCCAGCCAAATTAAAATTCCAGATGCCAATAAATGTTCGAAAGAACGCGACTTTGTCTTCTTCGTAATCGCATAACCAAAGTGGATAAAAAGTAAAAATAAACCAAAGATCACCAAAGATCCTACAAAACCAACTTCTTCGGCCACGATCGCAAAAATCGAGTCAGTGCTTGCTTCAGGAATATAAGAAAATTTTTGGCGCGACTTTCCGATTCCTTCGCCTAAGATTCCCCCATTTCCAAGTGCCAACGTAATTTGATGAATGTGAAAACTGGCACCCAGTGGGTCGGAGTCAGGATTAATAAATGTCGTGATGCGTTTGAGACGATATGGTGAAAAAAGGATCACTAGAATCAGCAGACCGATCCCAACTCCACCAATGATCAGAAATGTTTTGTAAGGAGCGCCCGCTAGATAATAAAGACCAAAAGCAATTGCCAACACAATTAATCCTGAACCAAGATCTGGCTGCAAAAGTAAAAGCCCAACTGGCAAAAGAGTTAAAAATAAAAAAGGGGGAAGTTTTTGATGTTTTTCCATCCAAGTCGCAAAAAAAGTGATCATCGCAAACTTGACGAGTTCAACTGGTTGTACAGTGAAACGATTAAGTGCTATCCATCGGTGCGCACCGTTAACACTTTTGCCTATTCCCGGAATGAAGACACAGATGAGTAATAGAATACTGACAATATAGAGAAATGGCGAGGCTTTCTGCCAGTTCGACGTTGGAATAAACATACCAATCAAAAAAGCAATTCCGCCAACGCCCAGCCACATGAGCTGTTGTTGCACAAAATAAAATTGATTCCCAAAGCTTGAGAATGCTTCTGCTACGGATGCTTCAAAAACGAATAAAAGACCAAGCACACAGAGGAGGACCGTCATTGCGAGTAAACCTTTTTCTGGTGTGGCAAGCTGTCGATGTGCTTTCATTATGGTTCATTTGAAGTATGAGCCAGTTTTTTAATCCAGTACACAAACTGGGCTGATTTATCTTCGTAATCTTTAAACTGGCCAAAACTCGGCGAAGCAGGTGAAAGCAAAACTGTTCCTGGTCTATTGCTGAAGTGATACGCCACACGTACTGCTTCTTCCATCGTGTTCACGAAGTGAACTTGAGGGAGATTATCTGCAGTGTAGTGCGCTTTCATTAAGTCATACATTTTTTGTCCCGTAGACGGAAAAAAAATAACTTGCGGAATATGCGCTGAAATCACTCGATCGACGATCTTTCGGTAATCGATTCCTCGATCATAACCACCAAGCAAAATCACGTCAACTTTTCCTAAGGCATCGATTGCTTGAATGGTGGCTTCCGGAATCGTGGCGAGTGTGTCGTCATAAAAAGTAAGTTGCTGAAAGGTGCCAACACTTTCTAAACGATGTGGGAGTGGCTGAAAGGTTTTTGCTGCAGAAAGTAATGTTGCTTCGTCTACTTTAAATAATTGAAGTACCAGAAATGCTGGCAAGAGATTATTTTTTTTAATTACCGTATGAAGTGATGTGACCTCATTGATGAGATGATTATGACCTTGCCCAGAAAAGGGAATTTTATGTGCACTGCTGTTACTCGCAACAAGCTCGAGATCGATAGAGTCTTTGTTGTAAATCAATACATCATTTTCACTTTGAAACTGGGTAATTTTAGCTTTTGCTAAGAGATAATTTTCCAGACTGCGATGATGATTTAAGTGTTCTGGAAAAAGATTGAGTAATACGGCGATGTGAGGACTGTAATGCACCGTCTCAAGTTGATAACTTGACATCTCAACGACGAGAGTAGTGTCTTCATGAATATCTGCTGCAATATCAAAAACAGGTTTGCCGATATTACCCGCTAAAATACACGGCATCTTGGCAGCTTCGAGAAAATGCGTAATTAAACTGGCCGTGGTACTTTTCCCTTTCGTGCCTGTTACCCCAATGACTTGATTTCTGTACACACGAAGAAACTCATTCATTTGCGAAGTAAGTATTTTTCCCGAACGAATATATGCCTGCAATTCTGTTTCCCACGGAGAAATTCCGGGGGTCTTAAATACTACTGTCTCCTCTGGTAATTGCGCAGATAGCCCCAGAAGTGGGTGAAGATGAGAGTCATTCTGTTTGGTACCGCCGGCTGCTTGATCAATGACGTACAGATCTTTTTCTGGCCAAAGAGAGCGCAGCATGTGGTACGTACTCAAGCCTTCTCTCCCAAAACCCAAAATCACGATGTAGCTATCTTGATAAGTTTTTAGTAAATGCTGTTGCAGTTGGTTCATAGTTGTGCGCGCAGTAAGTGAGCTAACTCATCACTCAGAAAATGTGGTTGATGAAACTGTGACATAAACTCACTGACGGATTCAAGTGGAGTCGGTGATCGAGTGGATAAAATGCTTTTTTGTGCGTGCTGCAGTAACTCAGGCAAAGGTTGTGAAGATACATTTCTTCTTTGCTCAAGAATCATGTGCAGTGCAAGTAACGATTCAGTTCTGGTCCCAACACAATCCAGCGACTTTACCTCCACTACTCCCGTCAGTTCATCCAGAATGGGAATGAGTGACTCTTTACTCAAAAGATCTTGACCAAAGATCTGCACCATTTGCGCAGGAGGGATAAATGGTGAAAGGATTAAGTAGGCAAAGAGACATTTAGGGCATTCACCACACCATTTGCCAGTTTTTTGACCGCGATTGCAGCTTAAAAAGCTCATAAAGTATTGGGGATAACGTGCAAAAATTTTGGCAATTTGCAGTTCATGAAGAGGTCTCAAAAAACTAAAGTACTCGATAGTGGATGATAAATACGCTGTGCAGTAGCTTCGAAAATCTTTTTCATACTCAAATGACTTTGAATATTGATGATTGATTTGTTGTCCAAGAAAAAAAGTGTTGCCTTCGTTTGCACTTTGCTCATTTGAAAGTGCTATGTAGCGAAAGTCAAATACATACGCCACAAAGGTGGAAATGAAAGAAACCATTGCAGAAAAAGGCGTGTGACCATTGAAGTATCCTTGTTGATTGAGTTTTACCAATTGAGGGTCAAGTTCGCGCTTTACTTCAATAGTCTGTGCAATGCCAGTTTGTTGCAGCACGTTCGTTAATTGAGTGTTCGGATTAATCGTAAATGTGGTCACAGGATATTGGGTACTTTTCATTAGCTCGGCAGTGACACTTGAATCTTTTCCGCCACCAACGGGGATTAAGTATCTGTTTTGATGTTCGGTTTGATCAATGAAGACGCTTGGTTCATTTTGGGTGATGCTGAAACGAACAAAGTCACTCTGCCACCCATCTATACCATTGACAAAGAAAAACTCACTTAAACCATTTTGCAGTAATTTGCGCCAAAATGTTATTTGTTCATCATTTAAAGAACCGGCTGAGATCATGATCTCTACTGGACACGCGGCTTTCCAGTATGAAAGGAGTTCCACCATGCCGATATTAAATATCCAGTTTTCGATAATTTTTTTATTAAATTTCTCCCAATTCAGCGTATCGACTTTACTTAAAAAAATACGATGAACAAAGTGGATGTTAGGATCAAGTGTAAAGAAAAATTGAATACTTAACTCGCCATTATTCACTTCATACGAAAAACGTTCATAGATGAACCGATGATGTTTTTGACGGAGTAAAAAGAGTTTTTCATCAGACATACAAATTTTTAAACAAACATTGCTAACCAAACTCCAAAGAGCGTTAACATAATTTGTACCAACCATGCGCGTTGGACAATTTTGGGCTCTTCCCATCCATAGTGTTGTAACCATAAATGAAATGGTGATGCTGGAAAGATTTTTTTCCCCCGAAAACGTTTTGATAACAACTGTGCTGTTGAAGTTGAGATCTCAAACACAAAGATAAAACCGATAATAAGTAATGCAATGATTTTGCCAAGTAACAAACCAACTACCGCGAGCGTTGCGCCAAATGCAAGTGCGCCCACGTCACCCATAAAAAGTCGGGCTGGAAAAATATTAAAGTATAAAAACGAAATTAACGAGCCAAGCCAAAGAGCAATAAACATTGATAAAGGAACATCCAAAATCGATGTAGAAAGAAACCATAAACCAAACAGTGAGATCATGAGAATGCCAGCAGCTAAACCATCAAGACCGTCAGTAATGTTGACAGCATTCGTAAAAGAAACAATCACGAAAGTTGCAAACGGAATGTAAATAATTCCCATGTGTAAGGTGCCAATGAAGGGAATATTTACGAATGAAATACCAAGATTAAAGTACAACATCGACGCAATGATTGAAGCTAGAATCAACTGCAAAATGAGTTTGTGCTTCATGCGCAAACCAAAAAAACTTTCCTTTTCAAAGTGAAAAAATTTCTTCACGTCATCATAGAGTCCCAAAATGCCAAACGAAAGAAAAGTGAAAAATAAAATATTCACTTCTTTATTGAGTTCGTACACACCGGTAATTTTTACTCCAGCAACTCTCAATAAGGGAAAAATGAAGGCAAAAGCCAGAGAAAGTACGAGAATAATTAAAAGGCCACCACCAACTGGAATTCCTGCTTTCGAGTTATGAAATTTATCAAAAATGGGAGTGCGTTTGCCAAAAGCATCGATAGTTTTTTGTTTTGCGCGTTGAAATCTGAGCGTATACAAAATGTTAATAAACGGAACAATGAAAATACTTGTGATGACAAATGAAAAAATTAATAAACCAAAAGTAAGAACTTGTGAATGCATACGTTAAGAATACCTTTCGATCGATGCGCCCATTGCAGCTAAGTTTTGATCAAGCAACTCATATCCTCTATCGATATGATTCTTCGGATCATGCAAGATGGTTTGACCCTTTGCAATCATGCCTGCAATCATCAACGTGGCTCCATGTCGCAAGTCCTTCACCATAAACTCGCCAGCATTGAGCTGTGTTGGTCCCGTAATTCTTGCAGCGTGAAAAGAATTTGGTTTGCGTTGATGCCAGTGAAAATTATACACGCTTTCGGGATCTTTTACTTCCGGATTAAAGAGCTCAATCTGGGCGCCCATCATCTGGAGCGACTCTACATACGCAAAACGATTCTCATAAATGGTCTCATGCAAAATACTCGTCCCTATTGCTTGTGTCATTAACGTGACCCAGAGAGGTTGCCAATCAGTTTTAAAGCCTGGATGAATTTGGGTTTCTACATCAGTAGCTTTCAAGGCTCCTTTGTAATAAAAACGGATTCCGTACTGACCTACTTCATACCCCGCTCCAATTGCATCGAGTTTGAGTAAAAATGCTTCCAGATCTTTTTTATTTGCATTTTCGACCACGACATCTCCTTTTGTGGCGAGTGCTGCACACGCAAAAGAAACAACTTGATTTTGATCAGACATAATCTTATGAATTGAGCCACTTAAGTGTTCTACGCCTTCGATCTCGATAATTCTGCCAGGAAGGCGATTAATATGGGCACCCATACTCCGTAAGAACGCAATCAAGTCATCAATCTCGGTTTCTTCAGCGGCGTTTTCAAGCACAGTTTTTCCCTTGGCTTTTACAGCCAACATAATCAAGCTCTCGGTACCAGTATGAGTATTTTTGGCAAAGCGATAATGTGCGCCATGCAGCTGCTCGGCAGTGACTTCAATTTGATTACTCAACGTATGAATTTTAGCCCCGAGAGCTTCAAATCCTTCAAAGTGTAGGTCAAGTGGGCGCGCGCCGATCTTGTCGCCTCCTGGAAATGGCACGCGCGCTTTACCAAATTTTGCAACTAACGCTGGAATAAAAAGTGTTGATGCGCGTGACGCCTCACCATGTTTGTCTTCAACACTCCAGTGAGAAAACCCTTGAGGATCAATCAAGTACGCTCGCTCGCCTTGCTCGCTCGCTTTGCCCCCCAGTGAATTAATAATCTCAGCTACTCGCTCAACATCACTAATGTGACTGAAGTTAAGCAGGCGCGAAGGACTGTCAGCAAGTAACGCGGCAATCATCAATTTATAAGAAGCATTCTTTGCACCGCCCACGCGCACACTTCCAAAAAGTGGGTTGCCGCCGATGATCTTGAAATTAGGCATATTTTTACTCCAAAAAGAAAACTTCTTCTTGCAATTGTACTCCATATTGTTCGTGAACTCGTTGTTTTATTACTGTAGCAAGTTGTTTGACGTCTTCACTTGATCCTGTTCCGTCATTAATAAAAAAAGCTGCGTGTTTTTGACTGACATGTACGCCGCCAACTTTCGTATTTTTTAATCCTGCGTGATCAATTAAAAATGCAGTTGGAAATTCTTTCCGTTCTGCATACTGGGGGAATAAACTACGCAAAGCATCTATGTTTGGTGTGTTACGAAAGTAGCAGCCGGAACTAAACTCTCCTAATGGTTGGGTTTTTGCACGATACTCAGTCGCCGCTTTAATTAATTGAAGTGAGTTCTCTCGGTCACCCTTTGTCAGCTGAAACTCTACTTCAAAAATCACAGCTTTCATTTCGTGAAAAATTGAGTAATCATACGCGAAGTGACATTCATCATGACTGAGCCAACGAGAATTCCCTTGGTCATCGATGACATGGACTCGATACACATACTGACCAATTAAATCTGCTAAATAGTGAGCATTGTTGTAAATTGCACCCCCCAACTTTCCGGGAACACCTAGAAAATGTTCGAGTCCAGTGAAGCCATCGTCCACCGTTTTGCGCACGAGTAATGCTGTCCGAAAGCCGGCACTTGCACGAATAATATTTTTTTCTTTGTCGATAACATAGTTACTATTTGAAAGTCCAATTGTGACTCCGGTTAAACCTTTGTCTGAAATGATGACGTTACTGGCGCCTCCAATGATGCGCACTGGAATGTTTTGCTCTTTACAAAAAGTTATTAATCTTTTCAGATCTGCTTCTTCACTTACTTCTACAAAAATTTCAGCTGGACCACCAATCTTCATGTATGTCAAAGGCGCTAAAACAAAATCATACTTTGGACTCAAATGAGAAAAAGTAGCTTGAAAAAGTTCTTGATGTTTTGTCATAGAGTTATAAAAGCTCGTGGACTTTATAAATATCTCCGGCTCCGAGAGTTAACACAACATCATGAGGATTGAGAGATTGTTTTAAGTACTCCGCTAATTTTTGAAGAGTATGGAAATTTTGAACAGAAATATGTGGAAAACGCTGATTTATTGCAGTGCATAACAAATCGCTGGTGATACTTGGATCTGCTTGTTCTCTCGCTGACGCAAAGATATCGATCATGATGACTTCATCTGCCTCAGCAAAAGATTCTACAAACTCGTTAAAGAGTGCCTTCGTGCGAGAAAAAGTGTGTGACTGAAATGCGATCACGAGTCTCCTTTCAGGAAACCACTCGCGAAATGCTCGGATCACTTGCGACACTTCATGTGGGTGATGCGCATAGTCATCATAGTAGCGAACGCCAGATTTTTCGCCAACAAACTCAGCTCGTCTTTGCGTTGAACGAAAATCTGCGAGTAGCTGAACACTTTCTTTAATTGAAGTGCTGGCAAGGTGAGCAGCAAGTATCGCAGCACATGCATTTAAGACGTTGTACTTGCCCGGAATCTGTAACTTAAGTTCAAACGTTTCTTGACCATATCGAATTATACTTTTCGTAAAACCTTCTTGGCTTTTGTACTTCATTAATTGAAGGTCAGAATCTGCGCTTTCACCGAAGTAGACAATTTGAGTTTTCAATTCAAATGCTTCAATAATGTTTTTATTCTCACTGTTAGCAACTAAAGTGCCTCCTTCTTTAATTTGCGAAAAAAACGTTTTAAATACTTCCTGAGTATGCTCGAAGTCACGATACACATCTGGATGATCAAATGATAAATTCGTACAAACCGTAATAAACGGAGTCATAAACGAGAAGCGAGGCGTGATCTCTTCTTCTCTACTTGGAGCAGACGGGTCAGTGACATATTCATCAGCTTCAGCGACAAAATATGTATCTGTGTCTGACCACTGGCCCGTTTTATTTAGTCCTGGTATATTCCCGACTCCAACTGAAAAAGATGGGTTTTTGCCATTTTTTTCTAGAATCCAAGCAATCATCGCGCTTACTGTTGATTTACCACCTACTCCACAAACAGCAATCCCACTTTTTTGATTAAATAATTGAGCTAATGCTTCTGCTTGAGAAAACACAGGTAAACCTTTCGCAAAGGCACGTTGGACTTGAGGATTCTGCTGCGCCGAGTGTGCAGCTGTATAGATTACACACTCAATATCTTTTGGAAATTCGTGCTCAAAGCCAATATCAATGTGAATCCCTCGTTTATTTAAAAGTGGCTGTGTTACAAATTCTTCTGCAAGATCGGAACCTTGTACTTTTTTGCCGGCATCAATTAAACACTGTGCCAGTGAGGTCATCGCTACACCTTTAATTCCGACAAGATAAAATGAGTGATAAGCGAGTAGGTTCATAAAAAAACCTTCTACATGTTGAGCAATTTAGCCAAAACTTCTCGAATACGATCTGCGTCATGCCGAAGCAGTGAACGATGGGTGGTGTCGTGTTTTGATTTGTTGACGATAAGTGGAGAAAGAAGTTCTCCGCGGATAACGCGTGGATCACCATCAAGATCGTCTCTTACGGGAAACTCATGTTCATTTTTATACATTTCAAGCACCTTTGAAGGGATAGGTTGAGAGTTCATCACGATCCACGTAATTTGTTTGCCAACTGCGTACTCAATACCGTGAACGTGGTCGGCTGCAGACATATTGTGAGTTTGTGTAAAGCGAGTCATCAAATTAACCATGTAAATGATTTTGGCTTTGCTTTGCGAAAAAGCAAGCTTTGTTCCTTGTGGAACTAGAGTTGACATCAGACTTGCATAGTAATCTCCAGGACCAATCACAATAAAATCAGCTTCTTGAATAGCTTCTGCGGCAAAAGGGTTAATTTCGGCAGGAGGCACTAAACGAATTTCTTCAATTTTTTTTGGTTGAACTATTTCTTCATCAAGAGTATGTTCGCCGATGACAACAGAGCCATCTGTGTAGCGAATTTCTAAGTTAACGTTCTCGCGAGTAACTGGAATGACACGACCTTCGAGGCGAAAAACTTTTCCGGCAATGTGTAGCGCTTCGTCAGTGCTGCCAGTCATATCTTGCAGAGCCGTTAAAATTAAGTTTCCTAAATTATGTCCTTGCAAACCATTTCCTTTTTCAAAACGATACAGCAAGATTTTGCGAATCCACTCTTCTCCTTTTGATTCTGCGAGGGCAGCGAGCGCTTGGCGCAAGTCTCCTACTGGTTGAAAACCAAACTCGTCTCGGATCCGGCCTGTAGATCCACCTGAATCTGAGACAGCAATAATGCTAGCCAGATCAACGTCCTCGTGTTTGAGTGCTGTAACAACTGGAAAAGTCCCAGTACCACCACCCATCACCACTACTTTTTTCTTCATACAGATCCTTTTTTGGCTTTTTTTGCTCTGTGAGGTTTTAACATATTGAGTGCTTCTTTCGCTACTGCGACATCACTCCAGGGATACTCAGTGGTGCCGTAACA
>PJMF01000029.1 GCA_003173865.1 Minisyncoccota bacterium | reverse complement strand
CTCGTAAAAGGTTTGGAATATACACTCAGCGAAAAAAAACAGAATACAACTTCTCTAAGCACTTTCCTTGATACATTTACTCCTCTACCTGCTCTTACTGATCAAGAAAGAGAACAACGATACCAGCAGCATCTCCAACAAAAATATGGATAAAATTTTTCTCGACACCAACTTCTTCATGCGGCTTTTGGAAGGTCAATTGAAAGATGAGCGAAAGAAACTAGATAAATACCAATGTTATGTATCTACTTTAAGTATTCATATCACAATGTATGTCCATAAGTTGAGTGTTCCTCATCCTACTCTTCGCTCTTTTCTCAAGTACTTTGGAGTACTTCCTCTTTCTCGTCAAACCAGCTTAATGAGCTTAGAAGGGCCAACCTCTGATTACGAAGATAATTTGCAACTTACTGCAGCTGCTGAGAATGGCATCAATATATTCATAACATTAGATAAAGAATTGCTGAAATTAAAACAATTCCAATCCGTCAAAATAATTTCCCCTTCTCAGTTATAATTCATTAGACAAGGCGTTCAGCGCAAAAAAACTTTTAGAAAGAGCGCTTCAAAGCTCGCTTCGCGCGAAGAAGAAAAGAGTTTTTTTCTAGAGCCTCCATAGTTCAATGGATAGAACAGGAGTTTCCGAAATTTCAGATGTGGGTTCGATTCCCCCTGGAGGCACATCCGCGAGACAGTTTAAAATTTATTTCTTCCGTTCAAAATCAGCATAAATGAGTTCTTCCATCACACTGGAATACTCGATCAACTCATCTTGAGTAAACACGATCTTCACTTCTCGCTCAGCATCGCCGACATTTGCGGATGCATGAATTAAGTTCAACTGCTGACTCATACTGAAGTCGCCGCGGATCGAACCAGCTTCAGCCTCGCGGCCAAGCGTCGTGCCTACTAATTTGCGAATCGTTGCGATCGCATCGACACCCTCCCAGACCATCGCCACAATTGGCATCGAGGCCATGTAAGACTTCAGATCATTAAAGAAACTGCGATCTTTATGCTCGACGTACCACTCAGACAATTGAGCATCAGTCATGTGCATCATTTTTAAACCGACAAGCTTCAGTCCTTTGCGCTCAAAGCGGCCAATGATCTCACCAATTAAACCGCGTTGCAAACCGTCTGGTTTGACCAATACTGCACTGCGTTGAATATCTGCCATATTTCCTCCATCGTGGGACATCGCCCAATTAAGCTGCTAATAATTTCTCAAATCTTGATTTATCTTCAAACGGGCCAATGATCGCAAAGCGAACCTGATCCAACTTCACCAACTGTTCCACAACACCATTTACTTCTTCTAAAGTCACTGCCATGAATTTTTTCATTAATTGTTCTGGTGTCTCAATTTCGCTAAGCAATAATTTTTTCATCCCAAAATACTGCGCCACACTTTCACTGTCTTCGAGGTCCATTACAAACTTACCAGTCACAAAATCTTTCGCTTTGCGAAGTTCAGATTCAGTAATGGGCTTTGAGCCATCTTTGAGAGCGGCAAACTGCGCCAGGGTAACTTTCACTGCTTCATCTACACGTCTAGGATCAACCCCTGCAGAAGCCCCAAACACTCCAGTATCACGATAGTAATCCGTATCAGAGTGAACGTAGTAACACAGCCCGCGCTTCTCACGCACTTCTGAGAATAAACGTGAACTCATGTTTCCACCCAGAATCACACTTAAAAGTGATAAGGGATGGCGACCTTTATCTGTGCGAGAAATTCCTGGAAAACCAATAATAAAGTGCGCTTGCTCAGTTTGTTTGTGTTCAACATGCAAACGATTTTGCGTAATTGGCGAAGTTCCAAGATAATCACTTGCGCACTGAGCACTCCGTGACTCGGGATCGCCTTTATGAAACATTTCTTCTACTAGCTGAACTGTATTCTCTGACGAGAGAACTTTTTCATCACCCGATAAAACTAAAACCACATTTTTCAAACCATACCACTGTTGAATATACTCTTGAAAATCGCTCGCCTGTAATGCCGTCACTGTTTCTTTCGTACCAATGACATCATGACCCAAAGTACTGCGCTGAAACATCATTTGCTCGAACTGATTCCCAATATGCGCAGATGGCATATCGGCATACATGTTAATTTCTTCGATAATCACGCCCTTCTCACGCTCCAGATCGTCGGCACGCAAGCGGGGTGTCAATAACATGTCCGAAACTACATCTAGAGCAAGACGCATGTGTTTCGATGCTGCTTTTACGTAGTACCCTGTATATTCTTTACTGGTGAACGCATTAAATTTAGCGCCAACCGCATCCACTGCCGCCGACAAACTCTGCGCGTCTTCAAACTTCTCAGTTCCTTTAAATACCATGTGCTCGAGAAAATGTGAAATCCCCCACCACTTTTCTGGTTCGTAACGCGAACCTACATTGACAAGCGCAAGTACAGTTACCGACTCCACGGCTGGCATTGGTACACGAATTAACGTTAAACCGGATTTTAAAGTCACAATCGAGTGTTCAAGCATAGAGAATATTCTAGCAAAGGAGTGTCATGTGGCCAAGATCAGTTCTTATCCTCTACCGCTGGCAATAATGGTAACCTAATGGTGAACGTGCTTCCCTTTCCCTCTCCCTGACTGTATGCAGTCACTTCTCCACCAGCTGCCTCAATTCTTTGGCGTACGAGAAAAAGACCTAAACCTGTTCCGCCACTTTCTCGTTTAGTGGTAAAATTTTTGTCAAATACTTTTCCTAAATTTTCGCTTGAGATACCCTCACCAGTATCAATTACCCGAATTACAGCACAACATTTTTCTTCACTCAGAATGACTCGAATGCCACCTTGGTCTGTATGTCTCATTGCATTACTGAGTAAATTAAATAATGACTGTTGTAGGTCATTTCGGGGCATATAAATGTTCAAAGGAAGCCGATCAATATGTTGAGCTGCGGAATAAGTATAGTAAATAGGTATACTATTCCTTTTTTCAGTGATAAGTAAAAGTGCATCTTTGAAAAAATTTTGTAAAATAAATCGGATCTCTTCGTCCACATTGAGTCTAATAGGTTTAGCCATTTCTTCTAATTTTCGCAGATCATCCCTTACTACTCCGCCTAGTGAAGATAAGCTTCTTTTATTCACTTCGTCTTGAGTTCGTCTGAATAAATCATCTGCTTTGGGTTCGAAATTTTGTTGCCATTCTACATTTTCCATGGTGAGCTGTTTCCCATAAAAATTTGCAAAACCACTCAGAAGAAGGCGGATGCTCGATAAGTTATTCTTGAGTGTATGAATGTACTCAATTACATCTAAATAATAACGACGCAGAATTCTTTCTTCTAATGCTTCTTCATTTTTTATTCCTATATCTAGGTATGCCTCTACAACATCAGTTTTTGCAATGGGCTTTCTACGCAGAATTTCCTCAAGTGCTTGAAATGCAAATTTAAAAGAGAGTTCTGTATCATTAACCTTTGTAAGGAATACTTTTATTTCTTCTTGGGTTGTACGGGGGTGATTTTTTATTAGCTCAAGCTGACGAAACTTTATAATGAAGTCATTCATATAGTCTGAAAAGACTGCTACCCCATGTAATATTTCTTCTCTTCTTGACTGAATGACCTTCTCTGGAAAATCAGCAGTATATTGGTAACCTTGAGCTAACCAAAAAGAAAAATCGAGAAGTTGTTTTTCAAAAGATTGACTAGGATTAATGGAATCCTGTAGTGATACGAGTAAAATACTCACTGCGTACTCTGGATGAACAGTGAGTATAAATCCGAAATAATTCATTATTTCTTCCGGATTTTGAGTTAACTTTCCTTCAGCAAATAATGGAAACCGATCTTTAAAATCCTTATAATGCTCTGCTACATACTCCAAACACGCAAAAGCAAATGCAGGTGCACGTTCCACTAGTCCATTATATTTTTGATATACCCGCTTAATGAGATCTGGATTAAAAAAAATGTGGTGACGTTCAAAGAGAGACTGAAATTCCAGTGGATTGAACCGATGGTCAGTAGTAATCCGATCCATTGATGATATGCCGGCCATAGTTCAGATAAGGGTATACTTTTTTATTTATTTTTCAAAACAGAACTTAAAGTAAATTAATGTGTCAAAATGTAAAAATACGCTACATCTTCTCCACAGTTTGGATGCCAAGCAAATCTAATCCCTGCTGAATAATCCTCGCAGTAGCTGCCGTCAACTCCAAACGTAGCAGTCGCTTCACTGGCTCCACCGTGTCACCCAAGATGGAATGCGCATTGTAGAGAGCATTGTAAGCCTGGGCCAAATTAAATAAGTAGGTGCAGAGTCGATGTGGCGCAAACTCCCGAGCAGCTTTCTCGACAACTTCGCTGAATTGATATAGTTGGCGCATCACCTCCAACTCCTCTCGCTCAAACTCAGCGGTAGCCAAATCTGGAAAATACTCCCCTGCTTTTGCCAACACTGACCGACATCTTGCATAGGTATACTGCAGATACGGTCCAGAGTTTCCCTGAAAGCTAAGTGACTCATTAAAGCTAAAAGAAATGTCAGCACCAAGATTACTTTTCAGTAAGGCATACTTAATGGCGGCCATCCCAATTTTTTCGGCGGTAGCATCAATCTCATCTTCCGAGAGCTGCGTACCATTTTCCGTAAAAATGTTCATGACTCGTTGCTTAGCTTCATCCATCAGCCACTCTGCGGTCAGCACTTTGCCAGTTCGACTCGACATTTTTCCTTCAGGTAAACGCACCATACCATGTGAGAAGTGACGTGTTTTATTACCCAGATCTGGATATATTTCTTTTAATGCAATAATTAACACTTTGAAGTATTCATCAATCTCTTTGCCGGTAATAATGATTGACTCGTCATAAGGAAACCGGTGATACTTCTCAGGGGCCAGACCCAGCTCCTTGCACTCATACGTTGGCAAACCTAACGAGTTAATAAACACGCGATCGTGGAGGCCATATTCACTCCCAGGGAAAATCACTGCATCCTGGCTCTCCTTAAAAACCCCTTTCTGCAGATACTCCTGAACAATTTTTACTCCGAACTCTGCTGTCAGACTTTCAAAGTAATAATCATCAAACTTCATCCCCAAGCGATGATACATCGTTTCGAAATACTCTAAGCTCCATCGTCGACCAGTGTTATAAATTTCTTTGACCTCTTGATAAGAAATCTCCACATCTTGCAGAAACTGTGCATAATTAATCTGAGGTACCCACCCCTCTCTTTCCACGAGTTGATCTTGCGCCGAACGAAAGCACATAAAATTCATCGCTTTGATTTCTTTTTGCGCATTTTGATCTTGTTCGTAAGCTGTCGCACCCAGCGCGTAGGCTTGCCCGAGGAACTTCACTCTCTCGGAAGTACTTCGCTCACTGATGTGTTGTAAAGTTATTTTTTCCTGTTGGAGTTTTTGACGAATACCCCAAATTGACTTGGCAACGTGCATCCCAACGTCACCCTGATAACAAACTCTCTTAACCTGCGCACCTGTAGTAGCCAATAATCGGCAAATTGTCTCTCCGACAGAATTACTATAAAGATGACCAATATGGAACTCTTTAAAGGGATTAGGATCGGTAAACTCAACAATAATCTTTTTTCCTTTTTGAAAGTTATGAATATCTTGTGTTTTTTGTTCGTTTATCCTTTTTAAGGAATTGAGTAAAAAAGAACTTGATAAAGTGAGATTTATGAAGCCACTTCCAGCAACTTTAACTTCGGAAATAATTTCGTCATTTTGCTGATTTTTGATTTTTAAAATGGTAGACACAATGTGTTCAGCCCACAGCCGGGGTGTTTGAAACTGAAAGTTTGGATCGGCTTTTTTTGCGGCGGCAAAAGAAGTCATCGCGATATTAGTACTGTAGTCACCGTTTGCGGAATCACTGGGGTGTTCTAAGTGAACTGGAAAGCCAGCTACTCCATCGATCTCATTGAGCGCCTTGCTAATCAGGAGCTGCAGATGTTCCGTCACATTCTTATCTTGAGAAGGCATAGTCTTATTTTAGCGTGTTCTTTTTCTTTTACTAGCAGAGTGTATTATTTTACCGAATTTTATCCGAAAAAATTTGAGTACATTCTGTAAAATTAATTCATTCTCATTTAAGCAATTTTTCGGCATTACATGGCTATTTTTTTGTACTCAAAATACTGTTTTTAGTTTTTGCGCAACTTTACCGCAATGCCATTGCAGTTTTCCAGAAAAATAAAAAGTCATCTCTCTTTTTGACTCTTTTCCTTATGCGATTCTCTTGTTCTCTCTTGAGGAAGATGTGATTGCTTATTCTTTTGCGATTTTATTTAGCCTGGTAGTAAAAATCCCAATCCAAAAATCACACGCAGAAATGCAAATTAAAGGTAAAATAAGCCGATTTTGAGGCGTATACAAAATTCGGATTTATTTCGTATTTCTAAAAACTGCCTATTGCAAACAGATAAATAAAGTTTTAAAACTATTGCCACTGCCCTTTAACAAAGAAATCCCGATGAAGTGAGAATGAGCACCTTCTTATTTGCCTCTACTCGAGGAAAATGCATAATAATTTTTCGGGTCAAAATCATTTATTCTTTGGAAAAGAAAGTAGTATTTCTTCCCATTTATCAGTCTTTTTAAGCCCTTTATTCCTCTGTCGTTTCGATCTAGCAAATGACAAAAATATCTTCTTATAACGCATTTCTAATCTGGTACATCCAATAATGTTCTTTCGGAAACACTTGAGCAAACAAGACGTCTATAAAGCAAAAGCAGTGCAAAAAGCACCAGCCAACAGACTAAAACGTCCTTCCAACTCAATCCTCCACTCAAAGTAGGCAGAACTTCACTTACTCCCGCCATAGCAGCTAATGCTCGAGTGTATAAAACAAACATTCCTTGCAGAACTGGCTTAAACGCAGCAAAAGCGTTCACCATAGTAAGTACTAACGCGATGCTAGAAGGAATTAATAAAAAGGTAAGGGGTACACTGAGCATGCCGGTCACCACCGCAATTGTATTCAGCTGATCTACATAGTGCAGAATCAATGGAACGAGGAATACTTGTATTTTAATCGTTTGCGTAAGGACTTTAGGCCATTTGGGCTTTCTCCTCGGTTTTCGAGAAGGTTGGGTCAGTGAAATAATCAGGCAGGCGCAACTTGAAAACTGGAATCCTGCATCAAAAAGATATGAAGGGTTATAAAGGAGTAAACACAGCGTCACACTCCACCATAGATAATTTTTATGAAGTGGTCGGTGGGCAAGCTGACCGATGAGTTCACACAGCAAACACAATGCGAGTCGAAGTAAAACGACCATAAAGCCAGAAATCACGAAGAAGAAGGCAACTGCCAACAAAAGGGCCAATGTGTACAGAGACTTTAAATAGAAATGCTTTGGCATGCACCACAGCAACAGTTCCGTGAGTGACGTAATAATCAATGTGTTTAGTAAAATGACGTGCAGCAGGCCCGTCTTTTGCAGTTGCTGTTTGAACTGCCAATCCATCCCCCTTTGCGAGTGAAAGAAAAAGCTGAGCAAAACACTGCGAGCCGGCTCATCGATGCGTAATCGCACTTTATCTATTAAATTTCTTTGAAATTTATTTATTTCATCCAGATAGGCAAAAAAAAGCCTTTTTCCCGAACCCTCTTCCCTATTTTCTATAGAGATTGCTTGAACTGCCAGTCTTATTTTATTTAATTTTTCTTTATCAGGCTGCCCCACGACTGTGCCAGTGACCTGGAGCACTTTACCCACCTCGTAGCCAAGACAGTCACTTACAGTGAAGCTAAACAGGCCTTCCTCCATCTGGCAGTTGCCCATACTATCGAGATCTCTCCTAAAAACACGATGTGAAATTAATACGAAACTATTTTTCTCTATACTCTGGTAGATATAATATTCACGAATTAATTTCGTTAATATAAAGAGAACAAATACTATTTTAATAAGTTTTGAAAAATTAAACATTATAGTGCTGCTTTTTTTTGAATTTTGCTGGAAGAGGGTTTTTTGGTTGGTTTTGGCGTTTCAAACACAGCTTGCTCGTAACTAAATGGCAAATGAATGCCTTCTCCTCGAGCAGGAATGTAAATTTTTTCACCATCTTTTACCCTTTCCACTAGATTCAATCTCTCGATAATAAATTTCTGATCCGCCTCTTGAGTTACTCCTCCAGCCTTGGCGATCACGTCTTTTACTCGAGAAAAAAGTGGGAGTGTATACACTCCTGGATTCTTGATAGCACCTGAAACGTGCACCATTAATGAACTCGAGGTAAATTGAGGAGAATGCATGCCTTCATCAAGCTGTGGCGAATTGGTGGACGGAAAGATTTTTCCCAAGACACCAGAGAAAATCAACACGGCAAATACAACACATCCCATCAGCCCAACGAGAATCGGCAAAAACATCTGACGATAAGGAGCAAAGAATTCAAACATCCCTCGAGAATAAACCTCGAAGATGACAAAATTCGTAACAAAAGTGAAGTTGCTATGCGAGAACGAAGTTGATTACTTTCCCAGGCACATAAATCTCTTTTGCAATATGTTGATCAGTAATCCACTTGATGATACTTTCTTCTTCCTTGGCTGCTACTAGGACTCTCTCTCGATCACTGATCTGATCACTTGCAACCTTAATCTGGCCGCGCACCTTACCGTTCACTTGAATCACCACCGTTACTTGATCTTCCTGAGTAAGGCGTGGATCAAAGACTGGCCACTCTGTCTGGTGAATTGAAGTAAAATGCTCTGAATTATCACCTACAAACATTGAGTGATAGATTTCTTCAGCAAAAAAAGGTGCGAATGGAGCAATCATTTTGACAAAAATATTCGTATCTTCTGCTGATAATCCTCGTTTCGCTTTCTTTACTGTTTCTTCCCACGTGTTCACCATAATCATCAATGCCGCGATTGCCGTATTAAACTTCAATTGCGGAATGTCTTGAGTAACTTTTTGCAATGTTTGATGCAGTTTCTTTTGCAACCCCGGCTCTGATTGCTGGGTAGCAGGTTGAGATTGAATCAAGGCATAGATGCGTTGGAGGAATCGATAAATGCCAATCACACTTCCTGGATCCCAGGGTTTATCAGCTTCGAGGGGTCCCATAAACATCTCGTAAATGCGCAGTGTATCCGCACCATACTTTTCGATAATTTCATCAGGATTAATAACGTTCCCTTTACTCTTGCTCATCTTTTTTCCATCAGGACCTAAGATCATGCCTTGATGACGCATCTTCATGAACGGTTCATCAAACTTGAGGTATCCCTCATCGCGCAAAAACTTCGTAAAAAAGCGTGCATATAACAAATGCAAAACGATGTGCTCAGGGCCAATCAAGTACAAATCAACTGGTAAAAGTTTGTTGAGTTGATCTTTACGCGCAAACTCTTTGGGATTGCGCGAATCGACATATCTCAAGAAATACCAACTTGAATCTACAAACGTATCCATGGTGTCACATTCGGGCGTCCAACCTTTTCCGTACAATTGTTCAGTGCGTTCAAAAAACTCTTTTGAGCTCTTTAAAGGCGATTCTCCCGTCGGTTTGAAGTCAACATCGGTCGGAAGCATCCATGGCAAATGCTCTTCCTTTACGGGATGCGGTTTCCCTTCTGGATCGTACACAATTGGAATTGGGGCTCCCCAATATCGCTGTCTCGAGATCAACCAATCACGGAGCTTGTATGAGACGACGCGCTTGCCCCAGCCTTTTGCTTCAAGATGATCAATCATCTTGGCAGTTGCATCAAGCACATCGAGACCATTGAGAAACTCAGAATTAATCATCTTCCCATGATCTTCATACACCTGGTCTTCGCGCTCAATTAGACCATCTTCTCCATCTGAGATTACTCTCACGATAGGAATTTCGAATGCTTTTGCAAATTGGAAATCGCGTAGATCATGCGCAGGGACGCCTACCACAGCACCAGTTCCAAATCCCGCTAAAACAAAATCTGAGATCCAGATAGGTAGTAAGGTGTTGTTGAGTTGATTCTTGGCATAAAAACCAGTAAAGACGCCAGTTTTTTTCTTTCCTTCACTAAGGCGGTCAAGCTCTGTTTTAGCGGCTGCTTGCTTCACATAAGCTTGAATTTTTTTGAGTTGTTTTTTTTGATCAGCGTTGAGTGAAGTTTTTTTATTTAAAATGTCTTTGACAAACTGATGCTCAGGAGCCAAAACAATAAACGTTGCCCCAAAATTCGTCTCTGGACGAGTTGTAAAACAAGTCACCGTCAAATCTTGGGTACCCTCTACCTGGTAGGTGATATTGATACCCTCTTTCTTCCCAATCCAGTTTTCTTGCTGCTGCTTGGTGGGTTTGGGCCAGTCAACTTGATGTAATCCAGAGAGTAACTCTTCCGTGTAGGCTGTAATCTTAAAGTACCACTGCTCTAACTCCTTCTGAACCACCTGCGTCCCGCAGCGCTCGCACTTCCCGTCCACGACTTGCTCGTTAGCCAAGACTGTCTGATCATTTGGGCACCAGTTTACCATTCCAATTCCGCGATACGCGAGCCCTTTTTTATAGAACTGAAGAAAAATCCACTGCGTCCACTTGTAGTAACCAGGATGATTGGTGGTGATCTCATTTGCCCAATCGTAAGAAATTGCCAATCTCTTGATTTGACGACGGAAAGTGTCGATTGCGTTCTTTGTCGTTACTGCCGGAGGAATTCCAGATTTAATCGCAAAATTTTCTGCCGGGAGGCCAAATGCATCCCACCCAACCGGAAAAAAAACCTTTTTGCCATTCATTCGAGAAAAGCGTGCATAAATGTCAAGTGCGGTTTTGGACTCCACATGACCTACATGAAGACCAGTCCCAGATGGATAAGCAAACGCGAAAAGGAGGTACTCTTTTTGATCCTTGGCAGTAATGGTCTGCTCTTCAGTTGACCAAAAGAGCTTTTGTTTTTCCCAAACAGACAACCACTTCTCTTCAATGGATTGATGGTCATAAAAATGATGTGACATAGGTTGTTTGAGTATAGCACAAGAGTGGCTTTTCTTCGGTTAAAACTCCCCATCTTTTCGGTTATTATTTATATAATTATTGACAATTATTATTAACGCAAATAAAATGCATTATTAATGCAATATCTGGGAAAGTGATAAACGCATTTCGACAATTTTTGATATTAAAACATCAATTAATATCAAAATAATTTTGAAAAAACAACGCTTTTAAAAAACCGAAACTAAAGCTTGTGCCAGGAGTGCAAAACTATTTACTCATTTTTTGAATGAAAAAGAGAGTATTTCCGAAACCAGTGCTCCGAAATTTAGGCGAAAATTGCGTCCAAGGAAGACTCTCAGTAGCTTAAACAGAATCTGGAAATCAGGCTTCTGCGCAGAGGAAGTGATACGACTCCAAACACTGTTTTATTACCGAAATCTCCTCTTGAGCGATAAAAGGAAAGTTTTTGAGCTCTAAACATAAGGCAAAGAATCTGTCGAAAGACGAAAAAATACGATTTTTTGATTGATAATTCAATCTATTTTCCATAGTATAAGACTTTGTCAGTTGACCAACTTCTCTGCTAATTCCAGACAAAGAAGCAATTAAGTCATTATAATTATTTTTTTCCTGCAGAAATATCCAGTCATTGTGAAGTAATGAATCACCAATCTCAAATAAACAGACTGAGCCAAGGTATGACTTCTCGAGCATCTTTACCAACCCTGCAGATGGCTCCTGATAAGAAACAAAAACTGACCGCGAAAAATGACAGAAGCCTTCCTTACGGGCTTCTCTAGCCAAGCGTTTAAAGTTGGGATCATGACGTGGAGCCCTTTTGAGAAGAAGAAGGGAAATCAGCTGCTTAGTTGTTTGCTGAGTACTCTCTAAAAAAGGAAATGAAGAGACGATTTTATCCCTTCCAATAGGTGTGAGCAGATAGGAACGCTCGGTATAAGGATTTTCTGTAATGTAGTGTTGCTTTTTTAAATACGACAGCAATGAGCGTTTCCCAGTTTCTGAAAGCTCTTTCCACAACTCAGAGATATCACTTGCTGGCGCTGAAAAGGCCTTTCCGTCTGGTGTATAGAGGAATAAAAGCAATTTTTGCGAGGTTATTTTCATATCAAAAAATATAAACAGATGAACGGAGTCAACTTGGACAAACCGAAGCAGAGATTTTTCTCAAAAATTACCCAGCTGTGAATCCTAGCCTGCAGTTTTTCATGTTTAATTGAAATAAATCATAAGACTATTTTTCTAAACTTTCAACTTTTATAAAATTTTATTTACGCACTGGCATTTTATGTGCAAAATATGCCATTTCTAAATCATCTCTCCTCTTCTGCAAACCACATTTAATCTGGAAAAAAATAAACGACTGAACATGCAACAAATATTAAAATATCTTTTATATTCAAAAAGAATCACGTTATTTCTTCTCCATTGTGGAAAAGTTTGAGCAAAACGTTTACCCTCTTTACAACATAAGTGTTTACCTGATTCAATTTACCTTGATATGAAACTCAGCAACCTCCCGGTACAATCGATGAATTTTTGGTTACTCGCTACGGTGACCGTACTGAGTCCATTGTTAATTCTTCCTTTAACAACGAGCTTTCTATTAGATTCCAAATTCTTTGTGATCTTTGCGGCGGGCTTACTGACGTTCTTTCTATGGGCTGTCGCCACGTTTACAAAAAAGTCCATTCAAGTTACCATCTCGCCATTTTTAGCACCGCTCCTTCTTTTTGGTGGTGTCGTTCTCGTCTCTAGTTTAATGAATAGTGCTTATCCAATTAATCAGTTGTTGGGTTGGGGCGGCGTGTTTCTCTCATTTATAAGTATCGTGCTTTTTGGCTCTTCATTATTAACTGAGCGCAAGAGTAGTCAACTGCTCAACATTTTATTGATTCCCGCGGTGGTGCTCAGTGCTTGTTCATTTGCCGAACTAACAGGATTTGGACCTTCTCGTGTGTTCAATATGTTTTTACACACTTCATTTCCTTCTTCTCCATTATTTAGTTTATCTGGTTCGCCAATTATTACGGCTGAGTTTCTTTTCGTTGTCTTAGTTGGAATCGTAGGCTTTCTCTACTTTGGTCACAAGAAAATTACTTTCTTCCATCTCATTACCGCTCTGATTGTGACTGCTGGTTTGGTAGTTAATGGATATAGCGTCTATCAGCTGCAAAAAACCTCAGGGATCTTTTTACCCTACGGGGCAAGTTGGAACATCATGATTGAAGGTTTCAAAGCCGTGAAGCCCGCATTGATTGGCTTTGGCCCCAATAACTACGGAAATGTGTTCTACGCATTTAAACCTGTAGACTTGAATACCACTTCAATTTGGTCTGTACCCTTTACGCAAGCAAGCAACTTTTTCTTCACATTAACAAGCACACTCGGTTTATGTGGGCTAGCCACTTGGTTGATGCTCGTTTTCCAAGCAGGAAAAAAGTGGACTACACGTAACTCTGCCTCCACAGCCGCTGCTGCCCTATTTTTTGGATGCATAGCAGTTGAGCTTGTCCTCCCCATTAATGTAGTGATCCTGATGGTGCAAGCCCTTGCCTTAGTCTTCTGGATTGCGGCAGAAAAAAATGTCCTCAAAGATATTCAGCTCCATGCATTCACCGTTCAATTAATCAAAGCAGGCCAAGAAACCCAACGTGTTCCCAAGCATACACACTTAATTGTGTACTTAGTCACTCTCGTGAACGCTATTTTATTAGCTCTGACCGGCTACTGGATTGGTCGCAATACCTTAGCTCAATACTACGATTTTCGATCAAGTTTGGCAGCGTCACAAAATAACGCACTTGACCTGTACACTTTTCAACAAAAAGTCATCCAGTTTAACCCATACAATGACCTCTACCGCCGGAACTATAGCGTCACAAACATTACCATTGCGAGTGCAATTGCTTCAAACAACGCGGCGCAAAAAGATCACAAACTCTCTGATACTGACAAACAAAAAGTCGTTGCACTTGTCCAGCAAGCCATTCAAGAAGCGAAGCTCGCCACACAACTTGATCCGTCGAACACGCTCAACTGGTTTAATTTGGGCAAGGTATACAGCAACTTAATTGGGGTAGCTGATCAAGCTGATCAATGGTCTATCGCCGCATATCAACAAGCAAAAGCAATTTCGCCCAATGATCCAGGAATTAACTTAGAGCTCGGAAATATCTACTATGCAACTGGAAAATATGACCAGGCACAGCAGGTGTATACCCAACTCATCGACTTGAAACCCGACTGGGCAATGGCTTACTACGTCCTTGCGCACACGCTGATCCAACGCAAACAGCTCCCAGAAGCCGTGACAGCGTATCAGCAAACTCTCAGTTTGATTGGAAGCACAACAAATTCTCAAGAATATGCACAAGTCAAAAAAGAAATGGATGAAACTCAAGCGTTAATTAAAAAAGAGAAATCTGCTGCTCTCCCTTCAACGGAGCAAAAATCAACACTTGGCCCAGAATTAAACGCAACTTCATCAAGCTCTCTGAAAAAAGCGAAAGATTTATTAAACACGCCGGGGTTAAACCAATAATCAGCGCATTGTTACAATTAATACGTCGCTTGAGTCAGTTGCTCTTGTAGTTCCTTCAAGCCTTCCTTAGTAACGGCACTAAAAAAAGTCACCGCAGTTCCCTGCTTCTCGAATGCTTTGCGCAACTCTTGTTTCAGTTCATTCGAGTACAAATCAGACTTAGAAATACTGATCAAGGACTTTTTCTTCGCTAAACCTGCATCGTAACTGTGTAACTCTTGCTTTAAAATCTGCAGCTGTTCAAGAAGCAGGCTCACCTTTTCAGCATCTGGAATGCTCTGATTAAAAATAACAGATTCATCAAGAGAAAGAATATACAACAAGGCCTTACATGAACTAATATGGCGCAAAAAGTCAAACCCCAAGCCTTTCCCTTCACTTGCCCCTTCGATAATTCCAGGGATATCTGCCAAGATAACATCTTTGACTTCGCGGTCACCCACTGACATCACACCGAGGTTTGGCTCGAGGGTTGTAAACGGATAATTGGCAATCTTTGGGTTGGCCTTTGTCACAATCGACAGCAACGTACTTTTCCCGGCATTGGGATAGCCGACTAAGCCAATGTCAGCTAATAATCTCAGCTCGAATAATACAATCTTTTTCTCGCCAAAGCTGCCATACTCAGCCTCGAAAGGCGTCGTGTTCGAGGAACCTTTAAATGAATCATTTCCTCTTCCACCAATGCCGCCACGGCAAATCATTACCTCTTGCCCATGCTCAGTAATTTCAGTAAACAATACTTTTTTCACTTTCTTTAAGTCAACATTTTGCAGTGAAGGTGAGCGTAAAATAAATTCTTCTTCCTCAGTATTTTCAGTTTGCGCAGCTGCTTCCACCAAACGAACTTCATCTTCAGGTCGCGGTGGTGGGTTGCCACTTGGCTTATCTAAGTAGTACCTCGTTAAACGATCGGCAGGAGCCATATTACCTTCTCGCGCATAGTGAAGACGATGATGTAAACTACTTTTGTTTTCCGCCAAAATCCAAATGATCGTTCCTACCGGCACTTCCAAGAATAGATCTTCACCTTTATGACCGATCTGTTTTTGCTTGCCTCCATGTTGCCCATTTTGGGCTTCAAAACGCTTCACCCCAGCATAATGCTGAAGGCTATTCAAATGCCGACTTCCGCGCACGTAAATACTTCCCGCATCCCCCCCTTGGCCCCCATCTGGACCACCTTTTGTGATGAACTTTGCTCGATGAAAAGAGACTTTGCCGTTGCCTCCATCACCCGCAATAAGAGTCAGTTTTACTAAATCAAACATAAGAAGTCCTATATTATTTTAATCAAAGTCCTCTTTTTGAAAAAATTATAGAAATAAATACTCGACGAAAAAGTTCTGAACACATTTATTTTACCATCCAAAACAATAAAAAACTTGGTATAATTCCCAAATGGCGAACACATATTCTGACATCCGCAACATCGCAATTATTGCTCACGTCGACCACGGTAAAACTACCCTCGTTGACTGGATGCTCAAACAGACTCACTCTTTCCGCGAGAACCAAGCCGAAATGCAGCAAACCACGATTCTCGACTCGAATGATCTCGAACGCGAAAAAGGCATTACTATCTTGGCCAAAAACACTTCGGTTGAGTACTTTTCTAAAGAAAAACAAACGACGACAAAAATCAACATTATTGATACGCCTGGTCACGCTGATTTCGCTGGTGAAGTCGAGCGCGTCTTAGGCATGGCTGATGGAGCGGTGCTCCTCGTCGATGCGGCGGAGGGCCCACTTCCCCAAACGAAATTCGTCTTGAAAAAAGCCATTGAGCTCGAGCTCAAAATTATGGTAGTCATTAACAAAGTCGATAAACCTCACGCCAATGTTCCTGACACGTTAGCCCAAATTGAAGAACTTTTCCTCAATAATACCGAGAATCCGGAACATCTCGATTTTCCCGTCATTTACGCAGTTGGTTTACGCGGTAAGACTTGGGATCACTTCCCTACTCCCGAAGAAATAAACGCACCCGCCGATCTTGCGCCATTATTCGAAAAAATTCTCAGCTATGTCCCCTCGGCTCGCAGTGAGGATACCGCTCCCTTCCAAATGTTAATCTCTACGTTAGAAGCCGATGCATACTTGGGCAAAATGTGTAATGGCCGTGTCAAGCGAGGTACGTTACACACTGGAGACCGGGTAGCTGTGGCCACACAAGAAGAAGGTACTATCGGGACATATCGAGTGGAAAAGTTATTTGTTTCTCAAGGTTTAAATCGCGTTCCTGTTGAAGAAGTTAAAAGTGGTGACATTATCTCCATTGCCGGTATTAAAGAGTTAACGATTGGTCAAACGATTTGTGATCCTGACCATGTCGAGGCACTACCAACCCCAAATATTACAGAACCAACACTCAAAATCACCATTGGCCCGAACACTTCTCCATTTGCAGGCCGTGAAGGCAAGTATCTCACTTCTCGTCAAATTCATGAGCGTCTCATGCGCGAAAAAGAAACTAACTTAGGACTGCGCATTCAGCAACAAAGCGACTCATTTGGATTTGAAGTCGCGGGCCGCGGCGAACTGCACTTAGCTGTGTTGATCGAGACAATGCGTCGCGAGGGATACGAGCTCGAGGTCAGTAAGCCGCAAGTTATTTATAAACAAATCGATAACGTAAAGAACGAACCGTACAGTGAAGTGACGATCGACATTCCCGATGAGTTTGTAGGTACGGTTAATGCAGAGTTTTCGCGTCGCCGCGCGCTTCTCGTCGATCAAAAATCAAATGGCAAAGGTGAAACGCGGATGGTTTTCGAAATCAGTGATCAAAACTTACTCGGCTCTCGCACGATCTTAATGACTGACACACGTGGCACCTTACAAATGAGTGCAATCTCACTTGGGTACCGTCCAGTCACTACCAATTTTGAACAACTTCGTAATGGCGTCTTGATCTCGAGTGATACCGGCAAATCTGCCACATACGGTTTGGATAATGCCCAACAACGCGGCACCCTTTTTATTGGAGTGGGTGAAGATGTCTATGAAGGCATGATTGTTGGTCTCAACTCACGCGAAACTGATATGGAAATTAGTGTCACCAAAGTGAAGAAAAGTACGAACGTTCGCTCGGCAAATAAAGATTTTGGAACCTATCTCACACCACCCATTAGAATGTCTCTTGAGCAAGCACTTGATTTCTTAGCAGATGATGAGTTACTTGAGGTTGTCCCATCTACTTTACGATTACGGAAAAAGTGGCTAACTCCCACTGATAGAGCACGTCAAGCCAAAAAAGGAAATTAATTTCCATTACCTTTATCGCAAATACTTCCCTGGGTCTTCGTTGACACCACCGTGACGAATTTCGAAGTGCAAGTGCGTACCAGTTGAGTGACCAGTACTTCCCATCTGTCCGATCACACTTCCCCGAGTAACAGTCTGCCCTACTCTCACTTGCAACACACTCAAGTGTCCATACAACGTGAGGTATCCATTCCCATGATCAATCCGAATGTGATTGCCGTAACCAGTATTATCCCAACCAGCGGCCACAACAGTTCCACTATCAGCTGCCAAGATTGGACCTCCATCGTGATTTGCGATGTCGTATGCTTTATGGAAGAAACTATAGAATTGAGTAATGCGACCAGCGGCTGGCCAAACAAAAGAGCCTGATGCCGTAACCGCACCAGCACTTGGGGTAATGGCCGCAAACTTGGTTTTCGGCTGAGGATTTTCGGCAAAAGTTGTATCTTGCTTAGTTCCACCTGGAACCATCAGTGTTTGACCTACCATTAGGTCAAATGTCTCGTCGTTTTTAAACTCATTAAATGGATAGTCGATGATTGCCTGTGCTTGGTTTTCATCGAGACCATATTTTTTGGCGATCGTATAAATCGTTTCACCGCGCGCCACTTTATGACGAATTCCATCAATCGGCAAAATCCGGAGCTCTTGACCTGGTTTCAGCGGAGCGCCCGGTTGCAAATCATTTTCCCAAATAATTGTATTGGTGTCTGATAAACCATACTTTTGTGCAATCGACGATAATGTTTCTCCATCGGCAACCACATGCGTGGTAATCTCTCCTCCACGAAATCTCTGCACATCGCCAGAAAGTGATGTCGATAAATCAGAACTATACGCCATCGCTTGACTCATCACTCCAGTAGTGAGGCCAGCATTTTTGTCCTCACTTTTAGTTTGTTGCACTAAAAATGGTCCCAAAGTAATGACTAAAAAAGTCAATGCGATCGTCCCAAAATGCAAGAAAGGCCTGGTGTATTTGCCCCGACGCTTATACAACAAGTCAACTAATACGTCCTTCACTGCCTCAAACTTAGCAAACCAGCGGTACCCTCGACGACGCACGTATTTATATAAGAATTTAAGATACGCTCCAAAATCTTTCAAAAAACCTACTCGAGGTAAAGCAAAGGGAATCCTAATCATATCGTGAAGGATATATTCTACCAAAAATTCAATGGGATAGCTAGTTTAGCCCTCTTTTAAGGAAGCCAAAAACTCTTTATTCGTCGAGTAGCGCTTCATTCTGTCGAGAAGCGTTTGTGTTCGCTGATCCTTATCGACCATGTCGAGCATACGCTGTAAAGTCAAGACAGATTGGTACGTCATCGGATCAATGAGCAAGTCATCACGTCGAGTTCCAGAGCGTTGCACATCAATAGCAGGGAAAATTCGACGCTCTGCCAATCGACGATCAAGGTGAACTTCTTGATTACCAGTTCCCTTAAACTCTTCATAGACTAGATCATCCATGCGCGAACCAGTATCAACTAGCGTCGTCGCGATAATAGTCAATGAACCACCAACCTCGAAGTTACGTGCAGCACCAAAGAATTTCTTTGGTGGGAAAAGCGCGGCTGGATCAAATCCACCAGAAAGCGTTCTTCCGGAAGTGGGAATCGATAAGTTATATGCACGGGCCAGACGAGTAATCGAGTCCAGCAAGATCACAACATCCTTGCCCTCTTCAACTAAACGCTTTGCTCTCTCCAAGGCAATCTCAGCAACTCGGCATTGATCTTCTGCACTTTCATCAAAGTTACTGGCTGCGACTTCTCCCTTGCCATCAGTAATCTTGGCAACGTGACGACGGAAGTCAGTCACTTCTTCTGGACGCTCACCAACGAGCACTGCCATTAAGTGAATATCTGGATAGTTGCGTGCAATACCTGTGGCAATGTTCATTAAGATCGTAGTCTTTCCCGCTTTGGGTGGTGACACGATCAAACCACGTTGACCTTTTCCAATAGGGGCAATCATATCGACAATCCGCGTGGAGAGAGGCTCGTCACCCGTTTCCAACTTAATTTGTTGATTTGGATACACAGGAGTTAAGGTATGAAACTTAATACGATCCCCTACCTCATCTGCAGGTTTGCCATTCACAGAATCAACTTTGAGTAAGCCCCAATAACGCTCGTTCTCTTTAGGCGCTCGAGCGGGACCGCTCACCACATCACCAGGTCGCAAACGGAAACGGCGAATTTGTGAAGAAGAAATATATGCATCTCCTTCAGATGGGGAAAAGTTCACTCGTAAAACCCCGTGCCCATCTGGAGAAGTGTCCAAAATACCAGTCACTACTTCAGCTGGCGAGTCGGCATCTGGAATAGTACGATCATCGACTACGCCGTTAAAGTGTGATCTTTTAGCGTTTGATCCACGCATATGAGACATTGATTGACGACTACTCACTCTTTGGTTCACTTGATCAATTGCACTTGAGGCGCTACTTGCCGATGTGCTCCGACGTGGGCGCACTGGCTCGATTGGAATATCTTTGGGATCTTCCTTCGCAGCTTCTTTTGCGGCAGGCTCAACGGCCTCTACAACTTGATCAGTAGGTGGGGTGCCGACGATATCGTCAGCAGAAATTTTGGTTGGCATGAGTTCCTATTCTAGGAATAACTTCTGTCGAGGTAAGAAATAAAAAAATGATACATACAGAAAACTAAATCGTGGAAAAACCTTGAAGTATGAGTATTATTACTGATTTTTGGCAAAAGTCAACTGAGTGTTCTTGTTTAGATCGAGTAACCTGGCATATCGAAAGAAACGAGCATCTGCATTCAAGAATCTACAGGTATAAAGAATCAGGTCCGCATTATAGTCTGATATTTCCTTCCCCTCTTCGCCGGCGTAGACTTCGTACGTAAATTTGCGCTTATCAGCAATAATTTCTATCTGGTCACCAGGAAGTACTTTTGGCAAAAGGTAAAACGAGTTATAACGCCAATATTGACTGCCATTCTGCCACCACCAGAGATAACCATACCGATGTGCTGCTAAAATCATCGGTTTGGTGGTATCACCCGCGGTTCCAAAATTAGGGACACGCCAGACTCCTTTTTGCAGCGCTTCATCCGAGTTGGCGTTTTCTTGAATCTGCGCTTTGACCCCAATAGATGGAATAATCAGCCACTCTCCTTCGGGCAAAGATTCATCCCGAGGAGGTAACGTGACTGTTCGCTTCTCTGCCTGCGTGCCTTTATCAAAACGTCCACCTAACGGCGTCCCTGTTTCTGAAGTTTTTAATGGAATAGGGTCAGAAGGAAAAACTGTATAGTAAAGGGCCGGCCCAAAAAGAATGAGTAAGACTACGACGCTGATGCTCAAAGAACCTACAAAGAAAATGCTTCGCCACCACGAAACTTTTCTGGTGCGCAAGCCCGGTTGAGGAACCTTCAACTCTTCCTTCACGGGAGTAAGCTGCCGAAGTACCACTCTTTGGCCACACAAAGATTTCCGAGTGATGTCTAATCGGTTTCTTAAAAAAGCGGAAGTTAAAGGGACTGCGTTTTTCATCAAATTTTTAGCGTTTTTAGTAGGGTTTCCAATCTGGAATAGAAGGTATATTATACACTATAGGACGTAAACTTCCAAGGTCAACATACTCGAGAAAGTTGGCAAAAACCACAAAAAAAGAGGCTTAGCAGAGATTCGAGGGCCTGCCCTTCCTCGAACCTCAACCAAACCTCCTTTCGACACTTTTTCATCCACTTTGGAACTTTAAGATCCATTTTACATTTTGGCCAAAACTGCTACCATTACTGACGTTATGCGCTTTCATCCTTGGGAAATCAAAGATGAAGGTAACTTTCTAAAAAAGGCATTGTTATTCGTGGTTTATCCAGCGGTAATAATGCTTTTTTTGTAGCACTTTTAAAAGATATCAATATGTTTATATGTAGATCAATATAAAAACATGAATATCAGATTTTTAAAGAACTTCGCACTCACCCCCCACTTTTCTCGAGTATAGTCCCGCCACCCAATGAAGTCAACCTATAATTCGCAAATCACTTCTTTTTAAAACGTCCTATATTTTTATTTATTAAAATTATTATCTTAAAAAATATTTATTTTGCACATCAAAATTGCTTCAGACAGAAAATGTGAATAACTCGTGAAAACTTAAAGACCCAATGTTTTAAGGACAGACGTCAGTGACGGATGCACCGCACGGGAGATCACCCGCGTAAACCCAAGCCGTTTTGCTTCTTTAATGCGGCGCTCCATAAAACTCACGTTACGAACTTCACCCAGTAAACCCACTTCTCCAATGAAGACAGTTCCTTCTGGAAGAGCAACGTTCCGATACGAACTGACCATGGCGACGGCTAGTCCTAAATCCACTGCAGGTTCAGTAATACTAAACCCACCTGCTACATTTAAAAAAATGTCAGCTGAGCCAAGTGGAATGTGGGCGTGTTTCTGCAACACTGCTGCGAGTACTTGGATGCGAGACAGCTGCACTCCTCTACCCACTCGGCGAGGCATGGCGAGTTGAGACTCCACAACGAGAGCCTGCACTTCGATAAGTAATGGTCGAGTTCCTTCTACGACACAAACAGTTGCCGAACCCGGCTTATTTTTTTCTGATTGTTCAAGAAAAATTTCGCTCGGATTTTTAACTTCGGCGAGTCCATTTTCTACGATCTGAAAAACACCGACCTCATCAGTTGCCCCAAATCGGTTTTTTATTGCACGCAACAATCTGAGTTGCCCCGTTCGTTCTCCACTCAGTTCCAGAACTGCATCGACCATGTGTTCAAGGACTTTCGGGCCTGCTATAGTTCCTTCTTTCGTGACGTGTCCCACTAAAAAAGTTGGAATGTTCATTTTTTTAACATGCTCAATAATTCTTTCTGTACTCTCCCGCAATTGACCAACTGACCCAGATGAACCCAATAAGTCCTCAGTTGTGAGCGTTTGAATACTATCAACGATGACTATACAGGGTTTTTCCTTTTCAATGATTGAAGTAAGTTGATCCACATCTGGAGTAGTGGCGAAGATCAGATCTTGATTAAGGATTTTTTCATCAATTTTTATGTGTTCATCATTAAGAATTCGCTTGATCCGTAAAGCTATTTGATTTGGACTCTCTTCTCCCGCAACATACAAAATGGGTTGACGCAGCTCTGCTCCTTGCGCTGCCGTGTATTGTTTATGAAGAAGTTGCACGACTAATTGAGTAAGTAATGTACTTTTTCCAATTCCCGGCTCACCACCAATTAACATCACAGCACCCGGAACCATTCCTTCACCAGATTTGTCTTGGCCCAGCACTCGATCGAACTCTGATATCCCAGTTGGAACGCGCTGATACTGCATCTTCGAAAGATCGACATCAGCAAAGCGCACCACTGTCGACGGATCATAGGCTTTCGCTGCTGAGTTAGCTGAGCGAAGCGAAGATTTTTTACTCGAAGAATCTTTTAACGTCTCGACTAAGGTATTCCACTCACCACAGTTTGGGCACTGTCCAGACCACTTGGGAAATGAACCGCCACAACTTTGACAAATATATACAGATGAAGATTTTGACACTATGAAGGTAGTCTACCTTATTAGATGCCCATTTTCTCTAGCACTTTCCGATTTTCTTTTGCGATCTGTTCCCCTAACTCGCCACCTTCTTCAAACACATAGCTGAGTTCTTTGTGCGCTACGTCTCGATAGAAAGCAACTTGCTGCTCAATGATTGGTCGCGCTACCTGTAAACCAGCTGCCGCTACCCAATCTGCTGAGATCAAGTAGCACCCTAAGTTAAATTTTTGCTCTCCCCCACCAAGTGTAAAACAAATTTTATTCGCCACATGAATATCGTGAGGTCTGACCATGTGACCTTTAATACCATCTTTGAGTACTTTTGGATCGGTGAAAGAAATATGGCCTGCGTAACTGAGTTTTTCTCGATCTGCGGATGCTTCTACATGCTGTTGCATGCTTGCATTGACTTGATCCCATTCGTTCAAATTGAGTTCTTTTTTTACCCAGTCATTTTCCTCACTCGAAACGATGGAAATCTTTTTACCAAAGAGTTTTTTGCAGTTCTTGACCACTTCGGAAAAACCATCGAAGCGAAAACCAGCACCCACAACAGCCAAACGAACACCTTCATTGATCTGGATCCCTTCGTCTCCACACGTGATCACATAATGTAAATCGTTATTCATTATTGGTGTTCACCATACTTTGGACAGAGTTCAAGTAGGCTTGCATATCTTGTTCAACTTTTTTCCAGTCACCTTTGGCCTCGCGAATGGCGTTAAATAAGAGCTCCATATCAATCAATAATTGGTCGTCAGTCACGATCATGCGTTGTTTAGCCATATTTTCCCCCTTATTACTTGTAACCCATTGGTACTTCTGTCAAGACCACACTCAAACTCATACGACGCTGCGCTGGATCAACACTTTCCACAACCACGGTGACGTTTTCTCCAGGTTCAAATGTCTGTTCAGGAGATAACTTGCTTGAGTGAATTAAGCCATCGACCCCCGCTTCCATCTTAACGAAAACACCAAAAGGAGCAATTCGTGAAATTTTTCCAGTGGTGGTCGTTCCTACAGGATAACGAGACTCAATGTCTGTCCAGGGATCATTAATGAGCTGCTTGAGAGAAAGGTTTAATTTACCCACACTTTCATCAATTCCGAGTACTTTTACTTTCACTTTTTCGCCCACTTTGTGATAATCATGTGGATCAGCAACTTTCTCCCAACTAATTTCAGAAATGTGAACGAGTCCCTCTACACTCCCTGTTTTTTCTTCACCTGCTAAAGGTACAGATACTGTTACAAATAAACCAAAATGCATAATTCCAGAGATAACCCCGTCGTACACCGCTCCTACTTTCACCGCACTGAGTGCTTGCACTCTTTGGGCAATTTCGGCAGCTTCCGAGACATGTTTCTCAGAAAAAATTAGACGGTTTTTTTCACGATCTACTTCAATGACTTTAACGTCAATCTTGCGACCTTTGAGTTTGCTAATGTTCCCGACATTTTCTTTCCCAAATTGACTTGAGGGAATAAATCCTCGAATTCCATCAATGACAACGATCAATCCACCTTTATTTACTTCCAGTCCCTTTACCTCAACGGTTGCACCTTTTTGCATCGCTTCAGTAAACTCATCCCATTTGGTGTCGACAGCGGCTTTCTTTAGAGAAAGCAAAATTTGACCGCGATCATTCTCTGAGGAAATAATGTATGTTTCTACAGTGTCGCCAATTTCGAGTTGGTCAATGTACTCTTTCGCTGTTTCAAACTCTTTGTCCAGGACGATACCTTCAGTTTTCCCACCGATATCAACAAGTAATGACTTGCGTGTTTTGTCAGTCACAATACCAGTAACTGTTTCACCCTTTTTGGAAGTTTTGGCCAATGCACCGGTCTGCTCGAGAAGCTCTGCCATTGTCTTGGGAGCTGGACCTGTTTTTGTTTTTGCGGGGGTTGGTTGTGCAGTTTCCTCAACCTTTACTTCTTCTTCTTTTGCTTCGACTTTTGTTTTCTTGACTTTCGTCTCCTTGACTGCTTTGGTTTTCGCCATATTAAAATTATCCCCTTTCATTGGAATCGTGTGAAGTATACCACACTTGAGAGAATTTACCACGTACCGGCAATACGCTCGAGCTCTTGCTTAGCCTGGGCCAACGATTGCTGTTTGAGCTCTGGACTTTGACTCATTCCTCCAGCGGATACCGAAACTGCTTCAGCAAAACCCATGTACTTGAAGAGATACTTGGCCAAAGTCGTCGAGTGATCCATCCAGTTATTTTGAAGTTCATCCGTGTAAATACCAGCACTTGTATTGATTACCAGTGCTTTTTTGCCTTTCATTAAGCCAACTTGACCAGTCTCGTTATAATCAAACGTCTTTCCCTTCTGAAGAATCGAGTCCATGTATGCTTTGACTAAAGCTGGCATTGAGAAGTTATACATTGGATAGGCCAGCACGACTTTATCAGCCGCCATGAATTGTTCAAGCATTCTGTCCATCGTCTGCATGGTTTTTGCTTCCTCTGGGGAAAGCGTCTGGCCCCCATAGTTGCGTTTTCCGTACGCCGCTACTCTCTCAGCAGTGAAAAAATCTGGGACATCCTTCAAGAGATCAAGTGTGACCACATCTTCACTACCATTGGTTTCTAATTCTTTCATAAAAAAATCAAGCAAAACCTTAGTGCTTGATTGTTCGTAGCGAGGTGTATAAAAAACAACGAGTGTCTGAGATTTTTTTGACATGGACATGCCTCCTAATTGTCACTGTGATAAAATATAAATTACTTTACTTAGGAAAGCTACTATATAAAGTAAAGCTGAGTATGTCAATCACTAAAGAAGATTCAATCTGCCCCATTGCAAACACAGCAAAACTCATTGGTGACGTGTGGATTTTATTAATCATCAGGGATTTATTGTCGGGTCCAAAACGGTACTCCGATTTTTTTCGATCACTCAGTCATGAGTCTACCATCAGTAGAGTTAGTTCTAAGACGATTTCACACCGTTTAAAGAGCTTGGAAGAAAAAGGACTGATAAATAGGACTGTTTTTAATGAAAAACCGGTCCGAATTGAGTATTCACTGACGGAAAACGGTCGTGCACTCCATAAAATTATCCATCAGATGAGTGAGTATGGGGAGAGGTACTTGAGGGAAGATTAGATAGAGATAGTTGGAACGCCTTGTCTCACCGCTTCCATTAGTTCTTCTACTAGAGCAGGTTGTGTAAAAAGTTCAGACCAAGAAATATTCTTACGCTTATTAATTTCTGTCATTATTAAAGCACGTAATCCTTGTAAAAGCTTATCTTCTTCTTCCTCATTAAGCATAATCCCAGCCTTATCAATACCCTCGGGTCGTTTACCTCCGTAAGATGAGTATGTTGAATGCTTTTCTGGAAATAACTCCCGTATGCCATGCTGACCCATCAATTTAATTGATGCTCCACCACTATAACTATGCTCGGCAGCTGTGGGACCAGAAGAGGCAGTAAAAGTAAAGATTACTATCGGATAATTAAATCCACCAATAGTTATGTCAATAGGATATCCTTGACGGACATCGAATGAAGGTTCACGCAAAAACGCAGGACCGATTGTTAGATTTCTTCCTGTCTCAGCATTTTCTGGTGTTCCAGACATAACTTCCTTTTCTCCAATACAATTATATTAATTTTGTGCAAATAACGCTGCTTCAGCAAACGACTTTGCAAGACAATCAGGTTTTAGTTTGAATGATTCCCAACGACCTCTCAATGTTTTGATCTGGTTATCAATAAAACTATCTCGTTGCTCTTGCGGAAGTTCCCCCTCTGGATCCTGTGTATCCTTGATCGCATTATCTACTTGGTCCTCTGTCAAATCACCAAAGAGGAGTTTCCATAAAGTGTCTTTACTCATATTATCTTCTAGCAATTCTAGAGACAATCCCCATCTTAATATAGCAAATACGGTGTTTTTTTCCTTTAGATACCCACCCATTGCTACTGACAGCTGTGCCAATCGTGTCAAAAACTTAGTATTTGCATTTTCAGCGGAAACACCTTTTGGGGGAGACATTGCAAGAATCGAAACTACAGCTTTTCGCCTTTTTTTCATGGTGCAGCCCATGTATTGGAAAAATTTTTCATAGACTGCCATCAATGCAATAGCTCTTTCACCATAAAGACTATCTTTTTTATCTAATTTTGCTACCTTCGTGCATGCTCGAGCATTGTCGGCAGCACGAAATGCTGTCCAGAGGTGATTTTTTTGTTTTTCTTCGTTCTTGAGACCTGGCGATGCAACAATTTCGTGAGCTGTGGTCGCTTTATCAATCGCAGAGTCTTTAATGTAGTCCTTTCCTTCTTGATTTGACCAAAGGAAACCAGCGTGAGGAATTCCACCAGCAGCTTTGGAACCGCTGTGTGTCACAAACATTACTCCTTCTTCATTAAGCCACTTGAAAATATTTGTCATTTCATCTCTGCCCATCATTTGGACTGCATCAACGACCATGACAATTTTATCTGTGGGGTTTTCTTTATTATGATCAGCAACTATGGCCGCAACTTCTTTTACAACATCATCATAGATTTCACCAGTTTTGGATACCAGCGTAACAGAAAGAAATCGAGCACCTGCATCAATCGCGTCAGACCAATCCCTTACAAGGTCAACTTTTGATCTCAGCTCACCTTGACTATCTCGTAAAGCAATTTTCTCGAATTTTTTATTCTTCAACTGCCTGATTTTATCTAAAGCTGCAATTACTCCTGAACCATTTTCATCTGTAGATACGACGTTTTCATTGCCAGATTCTGTCAAGTCCATCGCCGCAATAATTGCATCAGCGCCTGATTTTGTCACGATTAAGTAATCACGCCAATTCTCTATTAAGTTTCCATCCGGTTTCTTGAGAAAATCTGGCAGAGACTGTCTAATTTCATTTCCGAACTCATTGATGTGTGTATTCGCCAACTTCGCAGCATATTCTTTGAGGTCTTTTATAACTTCCAAACTCTTAATGGGATGAAAATGAGTGACCGCATCTGCAATCGTGCGTTGAGCTTTTCCCCATTCATCTTTAATAAACTTTGAAAAACGATGATTCCAAGAGCAATTTTCGCCGGAGGCATGAACTGGTGCCTCAATCGAAGGTTTATGAACTTTTTCTTCCTCGAGATTAGGACTATCTAAATTGGGACCGTTTAAATCTGTGTCACTAATGGGGAACTCCGTGATCAAAGACTTTTGCACTAAATCTTGATCTGCACCGAAGGAAGTTTCCATTCCGAGTTTTTGAATTTCTTTTAGAGCTTCAACTCTTACTTCACTCAGTTTTCTTTGATCTTCGATGGGAAAATCTACCATTACTCCATAATAATCTTCTCTGCGAAGAAAAAAAGGCACAAAAAAACGCTTTATTCTGGCCTCGACCTATCTTCACACCCAGTTGCCCGAGCATTATTGTCAGCGCTGAGGAGTTTCAATACTCTGTTCGAGAAGGGAAGAGTTGGTTCCACCTCGCTCTAGAGACCAGAATAAAACGTTTTTACTTGTTAATGATTTAATGATGCGCACTTTTTCGCGTATTCACTAAAAGGTGAAGAGAAATTGTAATATCGATGATGAGTGGCATTTCGTCCGAAATGCATGTTCCGTTTTACCGGAATCAACAAATTCATGTTCAATGGACAATTAGTACAGTTAAGCTCAGTCTGTCACCAGACGTACACCTACTGCCTATCAACCTGGTGGTCTCCCAGGAGTCTCATGGAGATATCTCATCTTGGAATTGGTTTCCCGCTTAGATGCTTTCAGCGGTTATCCTTTATCAATGTGGCTACCCTGCGGTGCGCTTGACAGCAACAACAGGAACACCAGGGATTGACTCACCCCGGTCCTCTCGTCATATGACTCTTCTGTTACCAGAAGTATAGACTATACCTTCACCTTTTCTGAATTTACTCAGAAGTCAGGTGCTTGCCGTGTTATGGAGTGGTTTCTGAACCACGACCATCTTCATTTCTCTTTTGGGAAAGAGAAAATCCAGTCGTTACAGGCCCCGCAAAATGCGGGGTTCCCTCGGTATTGTCCTTTATCGCCCTGAACCATGGCTTGTATGACAAAGGATTTCACCGATTTGGACAAGTGTTTCTTCTCCGTATTTCTACGAAGTGTAGCAATTTTTACTAAGGGCAAACTTCCTCAAATATCTAACGCTGACGGCGGATAGAGGCCGACCTGTCTCACGACGGTCTGAA
>PJMF01000001.1 GCA_003173865.1 Minisyncoccota bacterium | reverse complement strand
TATCTACTCCATTTCCTTTCAACAGCATCCGGCAGTGTCATCTAAATTTGCGAACTTTAGTCTCCATTGTCCAGTAGCTCCAACAGCAACCCCGAGCCCACCTCCTACTCCCTCACCCACGGCTACCCCAATTACGTACGCTACGCCTGCAGTGGGTGGCTTTACTGGTCGTCAATGTAATGAAAATTGTAATTCCAGCTCAGATTGTGCAGTGAATTTGATGTGTTACGGCGGTCAATGTCGTTTAGCATTAAATCCCACGAGTAATGTGTGTGCTGCTCCTCCAGATTACGGTTTGCAGCGACAATGTAATCAATACTGCGCAAATACTGGTGAGTGTGCCACTGGATACACCTGTTTTTATAATCAATGCCGATTGCCTTCCAATCCTGATAGTCAAACGTGCGGTGCACTTTCCGCTACTTCAGCACTTAATATGAGCCAAAGTTGCAACAGTTCGTGTTCAGGAAATCAAGACTGTGCGGTGAATTTGCGTTGCTATTATGGTGCGTGTCGTTTAGCAACCAATCCAAGTAGTCCGACCTGCGCGGCCCCTAAATATGTCAAAGCAACAGTTACCTATGGTGGTCCCACCGGCCCAAGTAAAGGTCAAGAATTAGCTAACTTTGATTCGAGTACAGCAAGTGTGGCCGCAGCTGTACCAATGAGCACTCCCCTTGTGTTCCCTTCGAGTGAACCAACCAATGGCAATAGTTTTGAACCGGTACGAACAGGAACCATTTTCCAAGATTTGTTAAACGCACTTAAAGATCACGGCATTTCCCTCTCAACTACTAATCTCTCGATAATTATTGGGTTATTGGCTCTCCTGCTTGCCGTGATTATTTTCTTGGCACGTAAACCCAAAAAGAAAAAAGATGGCCAACAGAACATGCAGCCACCCGTCAAGAAAAATCCTTATGAACAAAATTTAGCCTCTCGCATTTCTGAGCTGCAGGCAGAGAAATCGACTCCACCAACTCCAGCTTCACCAATTGAATCAAGCTCAAGTATGATCGAGAAAATTCGCGAGAAAAAGGGTCTTGCTACCACTCCAGAGAAGCCAGAGGCCATGGAGACCATGCCAAATCCAACTGTACAGCCGTCTGAGCAGCAAAAATAAGCTAAAGAAATCTAATCTGTTGCTTCTTGGTAAATTTCTGGATTGCTGGTACAATAGCCATCTGATGTTTGTAGGGTTTTCCAATAACTTTCTGCTTTTTCGTTATTTAAGAGAAGTTCGTGATGAGCTTAAAAAAGTAACGTGGCCAACCCGAGAACAAACAATCCAAAAAACTTTATTAGTAATACTAGTGAGCGTCGTAGTGGGTGTGTATATTGGTGGTTTGGATTATTTATTTACTCAAGGAACTTCGCTCATTCTTAAATAAACCTATGACAGATCAAACGCAAACAACCGATCAAAATACATTAGTCGTTCCTCCGGTTCCGGAGGTTCAAGAAGTACGTGTTTCGACTGCCAATCACGTGTTCATTTCAGATTTTGATAATAAAAAGGCGCGTTGGTACGTCGTCCATACATATTCTGGTCATGAAAATAAAGTTGCCGAAACACTCAAGCAACGTGCCCAAACTTTAAACCTCACTGATCAAATTTTAGAGGTTTTGATTCCCGTACAAGAGAAAATTCAAATCAAGCGTGGTCAACGTAAAACCATCAATGAGAAAATTTTCCCTGGCTACATGTTGGTCAAGCTCGAGCTGACTGATGATGCTTGGTTAGCAGTGCGCACCACACAAGGTGTCACTGGCTTTGTGGGTATCGGCAATAAACCAACTCCCCTTCCCAAGCACGAAGTGCAAGCAATTCAGAAGTACATGAAGCTTGGCACCCCACAATACAAGGCAGACTACGTCGAAGGCGAAGCTGTCAAGATTGTGGACGGTCCATTCAACGACTTTTTGGGTACAGTCAAGTCGATCGACGAAGGCAAAGGCAAGGTCGAGATCTTGGTCAGTATCTTTGGTCGCGAGACACCGGTTGAGCTAGACTTTTTGCAAGTGCAAAAGGTGTAAGCCAAGTGTATAATAGGCAAATTCCACACCTCGGGAAGTAAAATATTGAGGGAGCACGTTTAGATTTTCGCCTTGCTCGTCTTGAGCGATCATCAAAGAAACGCAGCGCAGATTGAAGTTCTTCGTGTGCGTTTCTCCCAAAAAAACAGACTTTGAAGGAGCTGTATGGCTAAAAAAATTATTAACGTTCTAAAACTGAATCTTCCCGCAGGAACCGCAACGCCTGCTCCTCCAGTTGGACCTATTCTCGGTCAAGCTGGGATTAACATGATGGATTTCTTGAAACAGTACAATGCAAAGACTCAAGATAAAAAAGGTCAAACCATCCCTGCCGAAATCACGATTTATGAAGACCGCTCTTTTACGTTTGAGCTCAAACTTCCGCCAGTTTCTGCCATGATCAGACAGGTACTCAAACTGTCCGCTGGCAGTAAGACACCAGGCACAGTCAATGTTGGCAAGCTTACTAAAGATCAACTCAAACAAATTGCAACTGAAAAATTACCAGATCTTAATACTTCCGACTTAGAAGCAGCCATGCGCAGTGTTGCCGGAACTGCAAGAAGTATGGGAGTTGAAGTAGTCTAAACATCAAATCGTTGGTGATAAGGAGTCATATGGGTGCAAAACGCCGAGATACAGTTATGTCCAGTACCGATGAGGTAAAGATTGTCGCAGCTCCAGATGCAGATCAAGCAGCTGTGACCGATCAACCAGTTGTCGTGGAGAAAAAGGCTGCAAAAAAACCAGCCCGTGTTCGTAGTAACAAATATCAGGCAGTGCGCGCTCAAATTGATAAGACCAAGAAATATCATCCATTTGCCGCTGTTGAGATCTTGAAGAAGCTTTCATATACCAAGTTCGATGGAACGGTGACCGCACATGTTGAAGTGAAGGAAGTTGGTACGTCAGCTTCTTTTGCGTTTCCCCACTCTACCGGCAAATCAGTGCGAGTGGTTATCGTAGATGATGCTGTGTTGAAACAAATTGAAGCTGGCCAAATTGACTTTGATGTCTTAGTTGCTCATCCTCAATATATGCCGAAACTGGCTAAATTTGCTCCTGTACTCGGACCAAAAGGTTTAATGCCAAATCCCAAAAATGGCACACTCACTCCAAATCCTGAGCTCCAAAAGAAAAAATTAGAAGCAGGTACAATTACCATCAAAACTGAGAAAAAAGCCCCATTAATCCATGTAAGCATTGGCAAAGTTTCAATGGATACCAAAAAATTGGTTGAAAACATTGAGTCATTGATCAAAGCCTTATCAATGAAGACCGTGCGCATGAGTATTGCCGCTTCAATGAGTCCAGGTGTGAAAGTGGACATCACGGAAAAAGCATAAATTTAATCCAGATTTAAGATTTGTCGTGTATAGTGCGACTCATGCTGCTTGGTAAAATCAATCGAGATCGGCACACTCTCCTCGAGCTTGGGAAAAACACCAGTTATTTACTGCATGACATCGCTGACCACTTAACTACTGCAACGGTCAATCTAGAATCGCTTCTCCCAGAGAAAAGGATTTTACTCAGTGTACATTGCCTCAAAGAAATTCAAGCAATGGTGATTGCAACAAAGCAGCAGTTGCGGTGCGAAGAGGATGCAGCTTTTTTTTCGCCGGATAGAGAGAAGAGATAAGTTGCGCGCTCGCGCTGCTCAAGCCGCGAGCGCGCAAACATCACATTCCTCTTCTACATACAAAAGAAAAAATAGATATCAATATACACGGTAATAGAACTTTCTTTCACCGAATTATCCATAATCTCGTCGCTAATGCGATTGACGCATATCAGCCCTATCTCCATCATCTCAGCCAAGGCCCTATCCACATTAAAACCTCTACCACTGCCCACTCACTCATTATTACTGTTGAAGACGCTGCTACTGGAATTCCACACTCACAACTCCAAAGGATCTTTCTGCCTTTCTTTACTACAAAAAGCCCTTTTCAGGGCACAGGCTTGGGCCTTTCAATTGTGAAGGAATTACTCGAGAAAAAATTCCACGGCCACATGAGCGTACAAAGCATCCCAGGAAAAGGCACCTGTTTTACGCTAACCTTTCCCCTTCCTCACAGACATAAAGTCAGAGGAATGTGATATAATTCCCGTTACCAAAGACAGCGCGCGCCGGGCTCCGCCCAGCATAAGTCACGCCGAGGCAAAACTTCATCCGTTTTCCCCTTTGGAACTTGGGAGCTCACGCTCCCTCTTTAGTAAATTGGAAAGATAACGAAGGGGGTGAACACCTACGCCTAGTACAAAAAATCAAACCCGTCTGCAGGAAGTGCAAGATAAGGTTGCCAAAGCAACTTCGATCGTCATTGCAGACTACTCAGGCACGAATGTTAAACAGCAAGTCGAGTTGCGCGCAGCTGTCAAAAAAGCTGGCGGCGAGGTAGTTGTTGCAAAAAACACCCTTCTCGACATTGCCATTGGTAAAGGCAAACTGAGCGATTCTCTCAACGGAATGAACGCCGCCGTTTTTGCTTATGATGATCCAATTAGTCCGGTGAAGGCTCTTTTTGAGTTTCACAAAAAAACGGAAAAATTAATTATCAAAAAAGCATATATGGACGAGCAGGTTCTTTCTGAAGATCAGGTCGTCGCATTAAGTAAATTACCAAGTAAGACCGAATTAATCGCCAAGCTCTTGATGATCTTGAAGTCGCCAGGAACTGGTTTAGTCAACGTCTTGAACGCTGGTTCACGCAATCTCGTCTACGCCTTAGACGCGGTCGCCAAAAAACAATAATATTATTTGAAAGGAAATATGTCTGATAAAGTACAAAAAATCGTTGACGGTGTCTCAGAACTCACCCTCATGGAAGTTTCTGAACTCGTCAAAGCATTAGAAGAAAAATTTGGCGTGAGTGCAGCTGCCCCGATGATGATGGCAGGCGCTATGCCAGGTGCAGCCGCAGCCGCTCCTGCTGAGGAAAAAACCGAGTTTGACGTCATTCTCAAGGATGGCGGTTCAAATAAGATCGCAGCTATCAAAGCAGTTCGCTTGATCAAGCCAGATCTCGGCCTCGCTGAAGCAAAAGCATTCGTCGAATCTGCTCCAAAAGCAATTCTCGAAAAAGCCAAAAAAGAAGATGCCGACAAAGCCAAGAAAACCCTCGAAGAGGCTGGTTGTGTCGTGGAAGTGAAGTAATTTTTTCTTTGACTCAGAAAAACCCCTCCCCTGCCGGAGGGGTTTTTTCTTGCCTGGAGAACTCAAAATTCTGCAGAATTTTTGCACATCAAAATACTATAGGATCTAAATGTGGATAACTTAGACTAACTCCAAAAACCCAAGTTGTTTTGCTTTTTGATAGTATTTTTTATCTGCTGTGAAGAAACAACCTTCCAAAACAATGGCAATGAAGTGATATGTGGCGTCATACACTGTAGTCCCCGATTGAAATGAAAGCTCTAAGATACGGTGTCTATGTTGAGGTTCGAGAGTAAAAATGTGCACTGGTAACTGCAAAACAAAGTCTAGTACTGCATTTGCATCTTCATCATGTTGACTAGAAAAACGAATACCATTTGTTACTTCATCAAAAAAAAGATGGGGTACCCACAACTCAATTTTTTTATTTTCTTGATCATTGAGAAGTTGTTCGAGGGTTTGGAACCATTGTTGATCTTTCTCTAAAATACTCCGTAGTACTAGGGAAGCATCAATAACACACGCTTTCATTTACGACCTTTTTGAACAGCTGCATCTATAGCATTTGCTTCAACACGAGGTATTTTTTTACGTAAAAGATGTAGTTGTTGAGAAAGAGACATTTTCGGTTGATCCTCCAAAAGTAACTGTTTTTCTATCGCGGCTACAATGTATTTGCTCAATTGTCCACTTTGCACTTGAGTGTTCAGTCGTTTAGCCAAGTAATTAGGAACACTTATTGTGATTCGAGAAACAGATGTATTCATAATCCACTTCATAAGTAAGTTCATACTTATGATATGACAATACTACGAGAAAGTCAAGGGAGAGTTACCCCTGCGCTTCCAGACGCCGTTGCAGATGACGTGGCTGCAGGATCAGGGGTTGGAGCAGGTGTTGGGAGCGGAGTCGCACTTGGGTTCGGAGTGGGAGTTGGTATAGCTGAAGGTGTTGGTGTTGGAGTCGAGCTCACTGTCGCTGAACTCGTACTTACGCCTGCCACTACTCCACTTTGGAACGTCTGCGCGTTCTTTACTTGCAGAGCAATCCAGCTGAGTTGTTCGTCAGAAGCGGCAGGTTGCGCGAGATAGATGGTAAAGCCAGTGATAGATTTATTTTTGATACCGAACTTAATATTCGCGTTATCTGCGGTAGCCGTAATCACTGGAACTTCAGAATAGGCTCTATTAAATGTCACTGTGACTTGCGTATCACCTGCTTTGATCACGGCTAAGCCCGCAGCGTCTTTATCTTCCAACGACACGCGGCCAGTGACGTCGAGATCGCCGTTGACTTTTACTAAACCGGTTTCAGATAAGTTCAATACACCATGCATAAGTGAAAACGTGCGTTGATCTGCTGGAACTGCGGCTGAGTAATCAATACTGTTATCTGTAATAGTCAGGCCTTTGCCAATAACGAAGCCATTGTTGACCGCTGCATACTGACCTAAGTAACTACTCCCTTGGACTTGCAAGTAACTGCTCAGAGTTGATGCAGTGACATTTAACTTGATATCGCTCGCGCTCAGTTGAACATTGTTTAAGGATTGGTTGAAAAGCGCAGCACTCTGTGTGGCGGTCATACTGAGACTCATATTCGAAGGAGTTGATGGTGCAGTAAGCAATGACATGGCGTCTTGGGCTGTGCTTGCAGAGGATGATGCGGCTGGTGTATTGCTTGCCAAGGCGCTTGAGCTTGCTTGAAGTTGCGTGAATGCGTCAGTGATGTATTGATCAATCGATTTGCCTTTGATGTTGAGGTTATTTGTATTGATTGTGTCTGCGGTCAATGACCCCACAGTCATGTTGGCTACGATACCTTGCGCGGCAGTAATTACCCGATCGCTTAGACCACCGGTGGCTAACTTCAATGTGTATGGGAGATCGGCTGATGTCGAATTATTTGTGGCAGTAATTGCATAGGTATTGACTAATTCACCAGAGGCAGTCAGAGACAAATCGGGGTCGTAGTAGTGAGTGCGAGCGAATGCGAGCACCGAAGTTTTGCCACTTGCTGGATTCCAACCTTCTAAAGCTTGCGCGACGACAACACCTGCTTTAGTGGCTTTCATGACTTTTCCGGGATCAGTTGAAGTCGTCAACATATCACCACTCTTGATTGCAGGTGAGTTCGCGGACACATTCACTGGAATACGACCGGCAAGGGCAACTGGTTTGGGATTAATGAGGTCTGTCTTACCTGTTTCATCTATACCTGTTAGCGTCACACCTGGACTGGTTGAGATAATACCTAAGACAGCAGCGTCATAGGCAGTGGTGGATTTTTTCACCCCTTTAGTTGTATTAGGATCAACCACAACTACATCGCCAGCCACTAACGAGTTTGTGGCATCAGAATAATTTTCTGCCAAGTCAGTTGACGTTGCATTAAACTGTTCAGCGTAGAAACGGAGTTTATTCGGCGTCGCTGAGGATGGTCCATCAATACACATGTGTCCAACTTGGGTACCACCTGTATTCTGGAAAATCAAACCTTCAGCTGCAGCACTTGCACACGCTGTACTCGTTGCATCTTGTGGGAATTTTTCGATAAAAGTATTCCCATTTGTCGCTGAAGCAAGATCCAGAGTACTACCTGAAGTTTGGATCGTGACACTATTGACTGCTGTGACATTACCAGAGTTAGCAATCTTGAACTTCATCAAACCTGAAACTGAAGCATCGAAGATGTCACCCACTCCAGATTGGTCGGCAAGAAGTGTCGCTAAAGAAGTCTGACCAGAGAAGGACGCCACTGCCGTTGTTCCTGAAACTGATCGGAAGTCATAACTTGATAACGGACTACTTGTCGCAAATCCCATCTTCTCCCCCTGATTCCCATTCGGATTAATCGAAATCAACCCCGTTGCCCCAGGTCCAAAGGCCATCTTTACCCCTCCTCCAGTTTGATCAGTTAATTGCCAATCATTTGAAAAGACTGTGGAAGCCATCCCTTCACTCCATTTATTTGAACCAGACAGGAAGAAGTTTATAGATTGTTGATTTGTTCCATCTAATGTCAACACAGCATTTCCTGAGGTTGTTCTGATACGTTCAGTGATTGCGGCTGGACTGATTATGTCCAGTGCGTTTGCTGGTTGCGACGTACCAATACCAACATTTCCGGCATTCGTCACGACAAATTTTGTCAAACCAGACACCGAGGCTGTCAAGATGTCTCCCGATCCAGACTGGTCAACAATCAAACTCGCGTTTGTCGTTGCACCTGACATCGACGCAACCGGTAAAGTACCACTGCCTGCTCCTTGAATGTCAAAATGTGCCAATGGAGAAGCATTTCCAACACCAATATTTCCTCCGTTTGCAAAGTACATTGCATTGGTCGCTCCATTAACTTTAAATTGAAGGAAGTGAGAGCCATTACTGACGATCATTTGATCACCTGAACTACTCCCTAAAGTAATATCGTTCTGAGTCATCGCAATTTTTTCATTTGCACCATTGATGGTAAAAGAATTAGTTGCAAAAGTTTCAGTAAAATTTGAAACAAAACCGCTTGTGGTATTTGGAAACGAAAGCACAGCATTGGCTCCAGTTGCTCCAACGCTCACACTTCCTCCATTTGCATTCAAAGCAAGTGTTCTATTCAGAGTTGTATTGATCGAACCATCTCCAGTCATGGATAGAGCATTTCCAGAAACTGAGCCTGCAATTGTGGCGGTTGGAGTTCCAGAGTTCACATTGATAAATGCAAACTTTGCTGATGTCGTTGCTTGACCACCGACTAACAAATCCATTGTCGAGTTTTGCGGATAAATCGCGCCACTTCCACTCGTCCAAAGATTACTTGTATTTGTCGCACAACTTGTCCAAGTCGGTGCTCCTGATCCTCCAGATGTCAAACAAAAGCCACTCGTGCCCGCGCCCGTCCCGGTCAACGTTCCAGAACTATCTGTATATAAAACTTGTCCAGCGGTGTTAAGACCGTTAATACTCACTTGACCTGAGCTATTAATTAACATTCTTTGATTACCATTGCTGCTGAAAGCAAGCCCTAACGAACCATTTGAATACATACCTGAAGTCGTATCGCTTTGGAATGAATACGCAGGAGCACTTCCAATACCAGAGCTGGTACGTATTTTTCCTGTTGGATCAATAGAAGCTAAAACACTTCCACTTTCATCTTGCCATTCCTGATAGTTTGCAGTTTGACCAAAGGCAAATCTTTGAATCACTAAACCTTTGTTTGAAGTAGAAGTAATACCAATCAATGCTGTTGCAGCATTATCTACATGATTATAAGGATTCACTAAAAGTTTGTTATTTGTTCCAAAAGTAGATGTGCCAATGCCGACGTTGCCATTACTATCAATCCGCACTCTCTCTGTTGGCACTGCCGCTGTCCCGGCTGTTGAGAACACCAGAGCACCTGTGTACGTGGTGCCACCATTATCTGTGAGAACACCTGAGATAGAGGCGATCGGTGTTTGCACTGCTCCAGTCCTCTTCGCGAAGAAACTCATGTTTGCAACATTATTCGTGGCAGTGGTATCAGTGTTTACGATACGGAAAAGATCAGCTGTGTTCGTTCCGAACACACCACCTGCCCCTTCAAGATCAAGCTTTGCCCCTGGTGAAGTGGTATTAATACCAACATTTCCAGTACTTAAGGCGGGGGTAATTGTTAAATTTGACCGTGGATTGATTGCTAAATCTTGTGTTGAGTTTCCGGAAGTTGCGATCACGAAGTTATTACTATTATTTCTATAAATAAACATATTTACACTATTTGACACACCATCCCCTAACTCAATTCCAGCACCCCCTGTAGATCCACTCGTACTACCTAAAAGACGTAGATTAGGTGTATTAGATGATGCGTTAGTCCCAATTTCCAACCTCCCTGCAGGAACACTCGTTCCGATACCAACAAAGCCAGTGCCGTTTGGATTAATCAAGACGTTCCCAGTGGTGTTGTATGTGGAGGAGTTCCCAATTGTAAGTGACTGTCTGTTTGTTGTCGCTAATGTTCCATCACCAGTGAGGTACGTAGCAATGTTTCCTGAGTTGGCAGAAATACTCGCAGTGGGCGTGCCAGTATTCATATTGAGCACCGCAAATTTGGCTGATGTCGTTGCCTGTCCTCCCACCAGCAGATCCATCGTCGAGTTCTGCGGATAAATAGCTCCACTTCCACTTGTCCACACATTCGACACACTCGTACCCGCTGCACACGACTGCCAAGTCGGGGCACCTGCCGCTCCAGATGTCAAACAAAATCCAGATGTTCCTTGTGCTGAGGTACTCAACTGTCCTGTCGCACTGGTGTACACTACCCCACCTGCAGTATTCAAGTTATTAATGACGACATTTCCTGCATTGTTCACTGTGAACTTTGTCAAACCAGACACTGAAGCCGTCAGAATATCTCCCGATCCAGACTGGTCAAACACCCCTGTTGCAAATGAGCTCTGACCGGAGAATGACGCCACGGCTGAATTTCCCGATACTGACCGGAAGTCATAACTTCCTAATGGACTACTCGTTCCAAATCCCATCTTCTCCCCCTGATTGCCATTTGGATTAATCGAAATCAACCCAGTCGCCCCAGGCCCAAAGGCCATCTTTACCCCTCCTCCAACCTGATCAGTTAATTGCCAGTCGTTTGAAAACACAGTTGAAAAAAGTCCTTCACTCCACTTACTTGTACCACTCAACGAAAAGAATACAGATTCTTGATTTGTTCCGTCGAGTGTTAATTGGGCATTTCCACCACTTGCTTTTATCTGTTCTGTGACTGATGACCCACGAATATCTAATGCATTCGCCGGAGTCGTCGTCCCAATCCCAACGAAACCTGTTCCATTTGGATTGATCAAGACATTTCCTGTGGTGTTGTAAGTTGCAGAATTTCCAATCGTCAATGTTTCTCTATTTGTTGTGGCCAATGTTCCATCACCTGTAAGGTAGAGTGCGTTGTTTCCTGAGTTTGCTGAAATACTTGCTGTTGGTGTTCCAGAGTTGACATTGATGAAAGCAAACTTCGCTGATGTCGTCGCCTGTCCTCCCACCAACAGATCCATCGTCGAGTTCTGTGGGAAAATTGCGCCACTTCCGCTCGTCCACACGTTCGACACACTGGTGCCAGCTGCACACGCTTGCCATGTCGGGGCACCCGATCCACCTGAAGTTAAACACTGACCAGAATTTCCCACTCCTGAAAACGCATACGCAGTTCCAGTGCCATACGCGACTGCACCTGCTGTGGGAGCAGCAATGCCATTTGTACCACCATTGCTAATACCAAGTGTCCCGGTCACATCAGACGTTAACGAAACCTGTGAAAAAGTTGGTGCCGATGCGCCGTTTCCATGCAATACAGTATTGGATGCACCTTGCGCAATTTGCGAAACGACTCCCGACGTATCAGTGAGTAAAATTCCTTGTCCAACTGTAAGCCCTGCTAAGGTAAAGTTTTGTCCTGATGCAACTGTCAATCCACCATTTGCCGTAATGAGGCCGCCCGCGGTGATCGTTCCGATATTTGCAAGGTTGCCTGATGCATCGATGCGTTGAGTGCCCGCGCCTGCTCCCGTGTTGATACCAGTGGTCCCGTTAAGTGTGGTTCCGGTGATCGTATTCGCAGTCGCAATTGTGCCAAAACCATTTGCTATTGAGCCACTCGCTAAAGCACCCACGGTAGTGAGAGATGACGTTGTGACTCCCGTTCCAAGTGTTGTGCTGCTTAACACATTCACATTATTAATCTGATATGTTTTTCCACTCGAGAGATTAAACGTCCCAGTATTCGTTGTTGTCCCTGATCCATTTAATGGTGAAAGTGTAATATTTCCAGTCGTATTGCCACCCAAGGTGAGTGTTTGATTATTCGTCGTCTGCTCTGTTCCATCAGCGGCGAGGTATGCGCCACCACTTATTCCAGCCGATACACTTGCTGCTGGCGTCCCGCTATTCACATTCAATACGGCAAACTTCGCTGACGAACTCGCTTGACCACCGATCAAGAAATCAACCGTACTGTTCTGTGGGAAAATTGCGCCATTTCCCAGATTAAACACACTTCCTGAAGCACCATTACAATTGGCCCAAGTCGGTGCTCCACTTCCCCCAGAAATTAAACAGAATCCACCAGTCCCCGTTGCTGACTGAGCTAACTGACCTGTCCCCGTGGTGTACACCACACCACCCGCATTTGTCAGAGAAGAAATAATCACACTACTCGATCCCGCAAAGGTGGTGCTGCCACTTCCATTAAGCGGTGAGATCGTAATGTTGCCCGTACTATTGCCACCTATTGTTAATGATTGATTTTGCGTTGTTTGCAACGTGCCAGTTGCAGTCAGATATGCACCACCCGCACTCGCCGCGCCAGCAGAGATCGACGCTGTCGGTGTGCCGCTATTCATGTTGATCACCGCAAACTTCGCTGAAGCCGTTGCTTGGCCACCAATTAATAAATCTGCAGTTGAGTTATACGGGAAAATCGCCCCATTTGAGGTGTTCCATTGGTTACCGGCCGAACCAGAACAGCTCGACCACGTTGGTGCTCCTGCACCAGCGGAGGTTAAACAGAATCCGCTAGTCCCAACCCCATTATTTAACAATTGCCCAGAAGAATTTGCATAAATCACTCCACCCGCCGTATTTAAACTCGTGACGGTGAAGTTTTTCCCAGATGCAATTGTCGTATCACCATTCAAAGACACTGCACCTGTCCCTGTTCCAAATGTTCCTGCCCCTGACATTGCAAAGTTTCCTGCAGTTTGTGTGTAACCTGTGATCCCAGACAACGCACCGCTATTAATCACCAAGCCGTTAATCGTATTTGAAGAAGTCGGAGCGGTGATCACACCACTGCTACTCACTTGGAACTGTGATGTCGCACCAACTGAAAGCAATGCAGCTGGGGCCGTGGTGCCGATGCCAACATTTCCTGCCGGATTGATAATGACGTTGCCCGTGCCAGTTGGGTCGCCAAGTGTAAGAGATTGTCGTGTTGTTGTGGCAATTTTTCCATCAGCAGTGATATATGTAGCCCCGCCCAATCCTGCAGATACTGATGCTACTGGCGTGCCAGAATTGACATTGATGAAAGCAAATTTTGCACTCGTGGTTGCCTGCCCACCGAAGAACACATCATTTGTAGAATTTTGTGGATAAATAGCACCATTTCCACTCGCCCACACATTTGCTGAGGCGGTTGAACAACTAATCCACGTTGGTGCACCGCTCCCCCCAGAGACTAAACAGAATCCAGATGTGCCCACTGAGTTAAATGCATACGCAGTTCCGGTTCCATACGCGACTGCACCTGCTGTGGGAGGTGTGTTTGTATTAGTTCCCCCATTACTAATAGGTAATACATTAATCACATCAGCCGTTAATGATACACTGCTAAATGTGGGCGCAGCTGCACCGTTGCCATGGAGCACAGTATTCGACGCACCTTGTGCAGTTTGCGCTGCAGTTCCAGCAGAGTTCGCACTGTACCACAGACCGCCAACAGTATTTAACGAAGAAACACCAAAAGTATTTGAAGTAACCACGGTCGTGTTACCATTCAGCGTAAGTGAACCCGAGCCATTGAGTGGCGCAATAGTAATGTTGCCGGTACTATTGCCACCAATCATCATGCTTTGGTTATTTGTCGTTTGGATTGTTCCATCCGCAGTAATATATGTGCCACCCACTAAACCAGCGGAGAGAGTTGCAACTGGTGTTCCTGAGTTTACATTCGTAATCGCAAACTTTGCTGATGTGGTTGCCTGACCACCAAGCAAGAAATCAACCGTCCCATTCTGTGGGAAAATTGCGCCACTTGCCTGATTCCACAAACTCCCCGAAGCGCCATTACAGTTTGCCCACGTTGGCGCGGCCGATCCACCAGAGAGCAAACAAAAACCACTTGTGCCAGTTGCCGACTGACCAAGCTGGCCAGTTCCAGATGTATACAGTACTGCACCCGCATTCGTGAGTGAAGAGATTGTCACTGTGCCAGTTCCATTTAATGGTGAAAGCGTAATATTACCGGTCGTATTTCCACCAATCGTCAGATTTTGATTATTGGTGGTCTGCAAAGTTCCATTCGCAGTGAGATAGGTATTCCCAGCTGTTCCCGAAATCGTAAATGTCGGTGTGCCGGAGTTTGCATTTGTAAATGCAAACTTTGCTGATGCTGTCGATTGGCCACCGATCAACAAGTCCATTGTCGAGTTCAATGGAAAAATTGCACCACTTCCGCTTGTCCACACATTGCTTGAACTCGATCCTGATACACATGATTGCCAGCTCGGTGCCCCTGATCCACCTGATGTCAAACAATAACCAGAAGTGCCCACTGCTGAGGCGGACATGACTCCAGTTGCTGAGAAATATGGAACTGTGCCAGGCGGGCCAGTGCTTAGATCGGCACCAGTTCCTCCATTCGCAGATGGCAAGATCCCTGTCACATCAGCTGAATTTAAATTCACCGCGGAAGAAGAAAGTAATCCAGATCCGTTCGCATGCACAATTCCCGTACTTAAGTTCGAAAACGTAATCGCTCCACTCGCGGTGATCGTACCAATATTGGAAAGATTTCCAGAAGCATCAATGCGGATCGTGCCAGTTCCCCCACCAGTGTTAATGCTCGTAGTGCCGTTAATGATTGTTCCCGTAATTGAGTTACCCGTACTAATCTGACCAAATCCAGAAACGATCGTGCCACTGCTAAGCGCACCAACTGTCGTCAAACTCGAAGTCGTCACACTATCACCCAATTTCGATGAAGTGAGGATCGGCACGTTGTTAATCTTATATGCAAAATTCGTCGAGGTGAGATTCATGTCACCTTGGTTATTGGTCACAGCGCCAGCTCCTCCGTTGAGTGGGGCAAGGGTGATATTTCCAGTTGTATTGCCACCAATCGTCAGCACTTTTTTCGCGAGAGACTGCAGCGTACCCGTAAGAGTCAAATTGCCATTGACGTTAGTATCCGCCAGAGATGAAAGTCCTCTCACTTGCAGCGTTCCTGCTTGCACTGCTCCGGAAACACTTGCACTACCACTGACAATAATTCCTTTTAAAAATTCGGCTTTATCACGAAAAAAACTAGGGACGTTCACACCGAAAGTAATGTTATCGATCGATGTGGTATCACCAAGAACATTTCCTTGATCAGCTTGCGCAAGTTGAGTGACAGCAGGATGAGAAAAAAACGGAACTTGGATGGTCGCCAAGATTGGAAAGTGCTGCTGCAACTCAGCCGCAGCCAGCGGTGCAACGCGCGTATACGCAAACACACTCAAGACCAGGGCTACTGCACTGACCACGAAACGTAACACTTTTTTTTGTTCTGGATGCAGCGGCTGGACTGGTTGATATATCGGAGCAATTTCTTGAACCTCTTGCTGAGGAATAACATCACTCATCGTCTTACCCGTCGATTGAACAGGATTCAGTTGAGGCGCACGCACTAACGGCTCCCGAGCAGCAGCGTGTGCAACTTCAGCGATCGAGGGAGTAAATACGGACGTTGGGGCAGGCACTACCTCTTGTGGAGCAACCTCAACTGGCACGATTTGCACTGGCGAAAGAATCTGTGGTCTCTCTTCAGCGACAACACCCACACTTGGCACACTTGCTACACTTGCTAAACCTGGAGAAATATTTTTTTTCTCTTTGCGTGCTTTTTTGCCACCTCGTTTGAACGCTTGGAGATCCTTCACATCGTAGCGACGATGACCACCTTCAGTTCTCTGGGCAAGGAGAACACCACTTTCTTCCCAGCGGCGCAGTGTTTTTGTTGCGACACCTAGATACTCAGCTGCTTCGTGAATGGAGAGTGTCTTGATGGAAGTAGCGTCTCTGCTAGACATTTTTAACGAAATTACAAAATTGTGGACAATTTACTTTTATTTTGTCCAAGTTAAGTTAGACATATTTACCTTGTTGCTGTCAATAGGAGACGTAAAAAATGTGCAAAAAATCCTTCAAAATTTACTCGATTTCATTTTTTTCTAAAAATTATAATGACTTCAAATCGCAAAAAAATATTTTTAATCTGGAAAAGTCCATATTTTCAAAAAACGAAATTGAGTAAATTTAAACATCGCAATTTCAAAATGGAAAAAATCATTTTTAAATTTTTTCATTTCTCCGGTGATTGATTTTTGCATCAAGATATGACTACGATAACCCATCATGAGAAGATGTTTCTTATTTGTTTTTTTAGCCTTGAGTAGTCTTTTTTTGTCGCTGCAAAAAGTGCACGCGCAAGTGACTGCATCAGATATCGCGATCTCAATTCCATTTGACACCCCTGTGAGTGAAGGACAAATTATCTGTGCCGAAAAAACTGGGTTCAAACCGTGTAGTAATCCCTATGACTCAGGAATATATGGCGTACTCACCTCGACTCCAGCAGCTTCACTAAGTAACGACGTCGCAACTCAAAATCCATTCGTCGTGTTTCGTGGGAAAGCGCTTGTAGCCGTCACAACGGCAAACGGACCAATCAAAGTTGGAGACTTCATTACGAGTTCAAAAACCCCGGGAGTGGGTCAACTAGGAAATCACAATGGCTATATGCTCGGGATTGCGCAAGAAGCGTATGACTCTTCCGATACCAAAGCAGTGAAGATCATTCCCGTTTCTCTTGCAATTCACTCCATCACCACCATTTCTGACGCTCGAGAAAATTTGCTTCTCACCATCTCACAGGCACTCTCTTCACCCACACTGACACCTCTGGCCTCACTGCGCTACGTCTTAGCATTCTTGATTGCACTCGTCGCATTCACACTTGGCTTCGTGTACTTCGGCAGAACGTCGAAAGCAGGTGTTGAAGCAATTGGACGCAATCCATTAGCTGGTCAATTAATTGAGTTTACGGTCGTCATTCACATCGTCATGACCGTCGTGATCGTCCTTATAGGTTTAGTGATTGCTTACATTATTTTAGTCTTATAAAAATTTATAGGCCTATTTAAAACAAATTATAGGCTAAATTACAACATGTTCAACTTTTCATTTTTCTCACCAAAAAAAGCTCCAACAATTCGTCCCGTATTTTTGATCATCATTGACGGCTGGGGTGTCGCTCCCCCATCGCAAGGCAACGTCATTGCACGGGCCAAGATTCCTACTTTTGATAACTTGTTTCTCCATTATCCGCATACTGAGTTAATTGCTTCTGGAGAATCAGTGGGTTTACCAGCGAACGAAGTCGGTAGTACTGAGGTCGGTCACTTGACTATCGGCACCGGCCGAATCATTTATCAAGGATTAAAAAGAATTAATGTCGCCATTGAAGATGGCACTTTTTTTCAAAATGAAGCAATTAATAAAGCAATTACACACATCGTAAAAAATAACTCGAAGCTTCACATCCTCGGACTCCTCAGCACTGGCAAAGTCCATTCTTCACTTGATCATTTGTATGCTTTGCTTGAAGTATGCTCGCACAGCAGCATTGGTGATCGCGTCTTTATTCATGGTTTTACTGATGGAAGAGATTCACCACCCCAAGAAGCAATGGAAACATTTTCACAAGTTGAAGCGAAGATGCGCTCACTTAAGGTGGGTCAGTTTGCTTCTATTTCTGGTCGATACTACGCAATGGATCGCGATCGACGTTGGGAGCGAATCGAGAAAGCATATCAAACGATCGTCGAAGGCGAAGGACCTACAGCCAAATTTTTTAACGACGTGATTAATGAAGCGTATCAGAAGGGTTTCACAGATGAGTTTGTCCCACCAACTGTACTGACGAAAAATGATCAGCCAGTGGCAACGATTGATGACAATGACGCAGTGATTTTCTTCAATTTTCGCATTGACCGGCCCAAAGAATTAACGATGGCACTCACACTCCCCGACTTCGAAAACATTAACTTGATGAAGTTTGGATTTCAACAAGGCCAAAGTAAAGATGTCAACGCAACTGAAGCAACGTTTCAGCGCGGGAAAAAACCACAAAATCTTTTCTTTGTCGGGATGACGAATTATCAAGATAACATTCCTTTTAGCGCCATTGCCTTCGACAAGATTCCAGTTGAAAATCCCCTCTCCCAAGCATTGACTGAGGCAGGTGTCCGCCACATGCACATGGCTGAGAGCGAAAAAGAACGTTTTGTTTCGTATTATTTTGACGGGTACCGCGAAGAGCGCTTCCCTAACGAAGACGTCGAGATCATTCCTTCTCCCAGAGTTCCCACCTATGATCGCAAGCCAGAAATGTCGACATTTGAGTTAGTCAAAGAATTTAAGAAAAATCTCAACAAAGATATCTATCATTTTTTTGTAATGAACATCGCAGCTCCAGATATGGTTGCCCATACTGGCAACATTCGCGCCACAATTAAAGCCTGTGAGGCGACGGATAAAGCCATCGGCATTATGGTTGACGAAATCCTCCGAAGAGATGGAACAGTTTTCATTTCGGCCGATCATGGTCATGCCGAAAAGCTGCTTGCGTATCCAAGTGACACATTCTTTTTTACTACTGAAGCCGGAAATGTCAGTACTGACCATTCCAATAACCCCGTTCCATTGATTATCATTAGTAATGCATTAAAAGATCAACCTAAACAGATCAAGATGGGAGCACTCAGTGATATTGCTCCCACAATTTTGAGTTACATGGGAATTAAGATTCCACCTCAAATGACTGGGCAGGATCTCTTAAAACAGGAACCGAAATAGGAGGAATATGGAGTTGCAGCTACTACTTTATATCGAGATGTTTTTGTTAACGTGTTCTACGTTGATCATATTTTTTTTGGCGCTGACATATCGTCGCCTTTCTCAACAAATGAGTTCACTGCAACAAGGCCAACAAAAACTGCGTTCCCAGACGTACCAAAAATCAAGCAAGGTGCTTGAACAAGCTCGGATGCAGTCATTGGGTATCATTGAAGATTCCGAACATAAAGCGAAAGAAATTCTCCTTGATACTGATCTCTTCACGGCTGACGCAGAAAAAGATTTCCGTGAGGGTATTCAAGAAATTCTCAAAGTGAACTCAAAAGAATTTGTCGAAGAACTGAACGCACTCCGCGCCAATATGTCTGCCTCATTTCAAGAGACTGCCAAAAATTTAGAGGCCGAAGCTGCCCGCGAAATCGATATTTTCCGCAAAAATCTCGAAGCAGAAACAACTGCATCTAAAAATAAGTTGTTGACCCAAACCACTCAAGCTCAGCAAGCTATTAGCGAGTCACTCGAAAAAGAACGCCAAAAAGTGATGGCTGAAATGCAGTCCAAGGTCCAAGAGATTGTTTCGGAAGTAAGTTATCAGGTGGTTGGCAAAACACTCTCAAAAAAAGATCAAGAAACGTTACTCATGAACGCCCTAGAAAGCGCCAAACAACATCATGTACTCTAACATTGCGGAACACCTGATCACTACCAATGATGCTCGGCTCCTGAAAGAAGAGCTCGAGCTTTTACAGGGCACTTTTTTTAAAACCGCAAAGCAATCATTTAACGACGTCTTAAAAAATCAAGTTCGAAGTTGGGTTGCAGATGCAATTCAAGAGTTGTCAAAAACGAAAAAGAATGATCAATCAAAAATAATTGCAGACTTACTCGATGATCTGAACAAGTATCAAGTCATCGAACTTATTCTCGCTTTTGATCCATCACAAGCGTTGTTGCAGCGCATCCGTTCCTGGCTTGACGGCAAACAACTGGAAAATGCACTGCTCGAGCTCAAGTATGATCCGAGTGTACTCGGGGGAGCAATCATTAGTTATCAAGGACGTTACCAAGACTTTTCCGTTCGAAAAGCCATTCAAGAATATATTCAAAAGAAACAACCAACGTCATGAAAGATTTTGCATTTTATCTTGAGAAAAACGGTGAGGTTGGCTTCGCAGATCAAGTCTTCAAGTCAATTGTGCATGCACATGGATTACCCAATGCTCACCCGAAAGAAGTACTTCTTTTCGAAAGCGGTGAACTCGGCTATGTCCTCGCACTTAATGCCGACACCGTCGAGATTGCGATGATTTCTCAGCCTACAGTAAAGGTCGGTACTCGGATTGCGCGGACCGACAGCACGCTCAAGATTCATGTAGGAGATGAGTTGATGGGCACGACGATCACTTCTCAAGATATCGAGAAAACTTTACTCAGCATCGATGAAGACAATAAAACTGACAGACCAATCGATGAAAATCACACTGTCTTTGGCGATCACACAAAGGTTGGTATCTCTCTGGAAACGCAAGTCACGATGGTAGATTTACTTGTCCCACTCGGCAAGGGCCAACGCGAACTAATTATTGGTGACCGCAAAACTGGCAAGACGAGTTTTCTTTTACAAACGATTCGAGCTCAAGCAGATAAAGGATTCGTCTGTATTTACGTCAGCATTGCCAAAACGCAACAAGAAACGCGTCAGCTCTATCACTCTTTCCAATCTTCCGGTATCGCAAAGAACTCGATCATAATTACTTCTAACTCAGCAGACCGTCCCGGTTTGATTTTCTTAACACCCTACATTGCGGTGACGATTGCCGAGTACTTTCGCGATCAAGGCAAAGACGTGATCGTGGTCCTTGATGATCTTACAACGCATGCTCGTTACTATCGTGAAATTATGCTGCTGACGAAACGTTTTCCTGGTCGCAATTCATATCCGGGCGATATTTTTTACATTCACTCACGTTTGCTTGAGCGTGCTGGCAACTATAAAAAAGGCTCAATTACGTGTTTGCCTGTAGCTCAGTCCGTAGTGAGTGATCTTTCTGGCTACATCCAGACAAATTTAATGTCGATGACTGACGGACACATTTTCTTCGACTCTGATCTTTTTGATCAAGGTCGCCGGCCGGCGATTAATCCATTTATTTCCGTCACTCGTGTCGGTGAACAAACCCAAACTCCCCTGCGCCGCGAAATCAGTCGCCAATTACGAGGTTTTTTAACTAATTTTGAAAAAATTAAACAGTTCAAACACTTCCAAAACGAATTGAGTGAAAATGTAAAAGCCAGCTTTAATATGGGTGAGCAACTCACTGTGATGCTCGATCAGCTGACCACCACTCAAGTTCCAGTTTCTCTCAGTACTTTTCTGTTTGGAGCAATCTGGGGTGAGTTATGGAAAAACATTGCTGCCCCCACCATGAAAGAAGATATGGATAAGATCATTGCCAAGTACCACAAAGAGTCACCATTCAAACAAAAAATTGAAGACTTGGTGCAGAAGTCCACTACTCTCGCTGAACTCACTCAAGCAATCAAAGATAATCAAGAGTTAGTAAGGTCCGTATGAGCCACCAACAAGAATTCAAAGACGAAGCCCTTCAGCTCGAAATTCTGCAAACGATTACAAACGTATACGCTCAGATCGCTTCCCTCTGGATGACCAAAGCCACGCAATCAGTTCTCACCAGTCGCGATTATTTATTTGAAGTTCACCAGGTTTTTTTGCGTGTGTTCTCTTCTTATGTTGAAGAAGTCCAATCCCTTGCCCGCAAAAAAAGGGCATTTAAAAACGGCAAAATTACTTTTTTGGCGCACAATGGAAAAAAAGTGGCTGTTCTACTCTCGGCTAACACTGGTTTCTATGGCGATATTATTCGCAAAACGTTCGACATGTTTATCAAAGAGGTCCGCGAACACAACTACGAGGCGGTGATTGTGGGCAAACAAGGATTATCTTTTTTCTTAAGTGAGGAACCTGATCGGCCACACACGTTTTTTGATTTTCCAGATGGAAGAATCGATCAGCAACAAGTCATTGCGCTCATTCGCCATCTTGTTCAGTATGAAGAAATTCGCGTCTATCACGGTCGTTTTCAAAATTTTTTAGTGCAGGAGCCAGTAGTATTCAGTATTTCGGCCGATCCTTACAGCGAGCTTGAAAGTCAGCACGAAAAGCCGAAAAAATATATCTTTGAACCGAATATTGAAAGTATTTTGATTTTCTTCGAGAAACAAATTTTTGGTTCAGTTTTTGAACAAACTGTCCGCGAGTCCCAACTGGCGAAGTTTGCTTCTCGCTTAATGGTGATGGATCGAGCAGGTGAAAATATTAAGAACAAATTAAAAATTATTTTTGATGAAGAAAGAAAAATGACACATCGCAAAAATAATCGCAAACAGCAGACTATGTTTGCCAGTATGTCATTGTGGAACGCCTAGGAGGAAATATGACTAAAAAAACACTTGGTACAGTCATCTCCATTCGCGGACAAGTCGTTGAGATCGATTTTCCAGATCAAAAGCCCGCCATTCACGACTTAGTTTTAATGGAGTCAAATCCTGAAGTCATGATGGAGGTGTATGCTTCATCAAATAGCGGCACGTTTTATTGCTTGATCTTGTCTTCAAATAAACAATTATTCCGTGGCGCCAAAGTAAGAGCCACCGAAGATGCGATTCTCTTCCCCGTTGGGGAAAGCTTACTTAATCGCGTGGTTGATATTTTTGGTACCCCACTTGATGACAAAGGTGCACTCAAACCAGCTCAATCACTGCCAATTCATCGCCGCGAGTACCCAGTGCGCAAAAGTGAGTTTAAGCCAGAAGTGCTCGAAACGGGAATTAAAGTTGTTGATTTATTCTGTCCGTTGATTCGAGGCGGTAAAGCTGGCCTCTTCGGGGGCGCTGGAGTCGGCAAAACCATGCTTCTCACTGAAGTGATGCATAACATCGTCAATGCCGGACAACAAAATATTTACTCCGTGTTTGCCGGGGTGGGAGAACGTACCCGTGAAGGCGTTGAACTCCACGATGCATTAACGAATAGCGGCGTGATGAAACTGTGTACATTAGTGTTTGGTTCAATGGGCGAAAATCCTGCGCTGCGTTTTCTTTCGGCATTTTCAGCTACAACTTTAGTTGAATACTTTCGTGATGAACTTGAGAAAAATGTCCTGTTTTTTATTGATAATATTTTTCGTTTTGCGCAAGCTGGAAACGAGTTATCGGTGTTGATGAACATGATCCCTTCCGAAGATGGATATCAAGCTACGCTCGATACTGAACTCGCCCGTCTGCAAGAACGATTAGTTTCCAGTGACAAAGCAAGCGTCACGAGCGTCGAAGCGATTTATGTTCCCGCCGATGATTTACTGGATTATGGTGTGCAAGCCATTTTTCCGTACTTTGACTCGATTGTGGTACTTTCGCGCAACGTCTACCAAGAAGGTCTGCTGCCAGCCATTGATATCTTGAGTTCTTCATCCACGGCACTGACGCCTGAAGTAGTCGGACAGCAACACTACGAAGTCGTGATGAAAGCACGTCAACTCTTGAAACAAGCAATTTCACTCGAGCGTATCGTTTCACTAGTGGGTGAAGCAGAACTTTCCAAAGAAGATCAAACGCTGTACAGTCGCGCACGAAAGATCAGAAACTTTATGACGCAAAACTTTTTTTCTGCAGCCGAGCAGCGCGGTGAAAAAGGGATGTTTGTGCCCACAATCACAACCATTAAAGATGTGGGTGACATTATCAATGGCAACTTTGACTTGATGCCTCCCGAAAAATTCCTCTATATTGGGAGCACACAAGAACTCGCTCATGCCTAATCTATCACTTACTTTGATTGTGCGTACTCGGCAACAAATTATTTATCAAGCTGAAGTAAACTCGGTCTCGTCACGCAATTTAAAAGGACCGTTTGATATTTTGCCTGGCCATGCATTTTTTATTTCATTAATTCAAGATAAAATTGTCGCCCGACAAAAAGACGGACAAACCCATCAAATTGCAGTTGGCACCGGTGTTTTAGATGTCGAAGATAACGTCGTCCATGTCTATATCGAAGAAACAGCTACTTCTCCTTCATAACTCCCACTTGACCCACTTTATTCCACTCTGCTACTGTGAATAGTAGAAAAGTTTATTTCTCAAATACTTCATGGAGCCACCTATGAGTGATCAACATCTCTCTTCATCTTTTGCTAATACTAAAGTCAGTACGCGTAGTATTGATCCAGTCGTGGATGAAGATGAAAAGAAGACTGGTCGGGTTGACGACGCCCGCAAGCTCGATGTAAACAACTTGCCAGATTTACTCACAGTGCGTGAAGTTGCTGATTTATTACGTGTTTCCCCACTCACCATTAAACGCTGGGGCAAACGTGGCAAACTCCCAGCCATTCGCATCAACTCTCGAGGGGACCGTCGCTATAAAAAAGAAGCAGTACTGTGGTTGCTCGGTATGAACGCCGGTGAAGACGAAAATGAGACTATGTAAGTGAGCATAGTTCTCTGAAAAAAATGATCACGAAGTTGAGTAGTTGAAGTTGTCTTTTCCATCGCCAGGGTTGTTGGATTAATCGATACAGCCACTCAAGTCCAGCGCGTTGCATCCACCGTGGTGCTCTCTTGATTTTTCCGAGTAAGATATCAAACGCACCTCCCACTACCATCACGATCTTAACGTGTGACTCTGTTAAAAGTTGGCGGTGTTCCGTGACCCATTTTTCTTGGTAAGGAGCACCAAAAGCCACGAAAACCACATCCGGCTTCATTTCAGCAATAGCTGAGCGAAGATGCGCTTCTTCAGCTGGCGTTGGTGCTGCAACTGAGTGATAGCCTTCAAGCCACTGCAGTTGCACCCCTCCCACTACTTCCTGTGCGTGATATCCTTTTCCCCCAATTAAAAGCACTTTACCTTGTGATTCAGTTTTTTCGGAGAGTTTTTTTAATAACTGTTCGGCGACATCAACACCGGTAATTCGTGTTTGAAGTGCATCAGCTTTTTTGAACAATGCCAATACTCGCGACGCATCAACCAACTTGCTGCCATCAGGAAGTAAGTAATCCGCCTGTTTCAGCAAAGCGGCAAAAGCCAAATCTTTATGTGCTAAAACAATTTGTTCTGGATTTGGTGTAAACACCACAGTGAGCTTATGACTGGTGATGCCGGTGGTAAAAATGTCCAACTTTTCCAACAAAATGTGGACAAATTCCTCAAGTGACCCGTTATAAAACGTCAAACCAAAAACATGTGCTGTATCGCTCTTACGCATAAAAAACCTTTTCAATCTGTTGGCGGATATACGTACGAAAGAGAGACTTGAGAGCTGTGTGAGTATCTTCGAATTCTTTAGTGCGATCTCGTCTCTCTTTCGTACGTATATCCATCAAACTCTGTACCCCAAACTTTCCTTAAATAAATCTAAGTTTTGTAACACTTGCGAGATGCCTTTGATGACTGTTTTATCAGGCTCTTCTACTACTGAAACAGAAACTCCCAAATATGATAACAAAACTGGAGCAATCCCATCCATCTGTGCGAGACCACCACTTAATAAAATCCCCTTATCAATCACATCACTAGTAAGTTCGGGAGGAATTTGTTCGAATAGTTTGCGCGCCATGCGAATGTAGCGCTCAATCACTTCCGCAATCACCGGATACACAAGCTCTGAAGTAATCTCAATTTCTTTCGGCACCACTTCAATCATATCTTGACCTGTGATGTTCATCATTTTCTTGGTTTTCTGCAACGCAGAACCAACCTGAATTTTAATGTGCTCTGCAGTACTCATCGCTATACTTATCTGTTCTTCTTTTTTCAAGAGCCTCTGAATCTGCTTATCAATGTGTTTACCTCCATACTGGCTGACTTCACTGACAATCACTGAACCGAGCGAAATAATTCCCCCTTCTACGACTCGGCTTCCCAGCTGCAAAATAAAACTTCCGGATGCATCAGCAATCGGTACGCCTGCTCCGATCGCCGCGGCGAGCACCTGATTAATGAAGTACACTTCCCGCGCACCTAATGAGTACAATAAGTCCATCAGCGAACTTCGTTCTACTTCAGTCACGTCGGAAGAAATGCTCACCATAAACGAGGGACGGAAAAAATACGGCGTACTGAGTACTTTTTGTAAAAGAACTTTTAGCAATCCAACCACCAATTCCGGCTGATGAATATCCTGCGTATTAATTGGGTACGAAATAACAATATGCGGCGCCACTCGTCCCACCATATGCTCAGCTTCTTGTCCCACAGCAATGACTTTATTCGTGAGAGAATCCACAGCGATGCAACTTGGTTCATCGACGAGGAAACCCTCTTGATCACTCCAGATCCGCACACGGCTCGTACCAAGATCAATACCAATCTTTCGACTCACGACTGAGAGTGGTGATATCCACGGTAGTTTCATTAATCAAGATCCTTCCATTCCTCTTAGATGATACAATAGTTTTGTGCCATTCCCAATTAATAAGAAGGTAGTGTACACCTTTTGCTCGGCAGGAATTATTATACTTGGCTCATTTATTGCCATTCGTTTTGCCGAAGGGTATCGCATTTCTCGCAAAGGCACTTTTCAGGGCACAGGTTTGCTGAATGCCAACTCTTTTCCATCAGGGGCAGAGGTATATATCAATGGCAAACTTGTCTCGGCCACGGATCAAACAATCAGTTTGGAACCAGCTGAGTACCAAGTGGAAATCCGTAAAGAAGGATATACGCCTTGGCAAAAAAAGCTGCGAGTTGAGAATAGTCTCGTGACCCAAACCAATGCACAGTTGTACCGCCGTGCTCCTGGTCTCACTCCCTTAACGTTTACCGACGTGCATAATTTGTCGCCCGCACCTGACGGCCAAAAACTGCTTTTCTATACGGCTTCTGCATCTGCCAAACCACGTAATGGTTTGTATGTGCTTGAACTCAGTAATAGTTTATTGACTGCTCCAAAAGAAGCTCGCCAAGTCGCAGAAGAAACAAATGGCTTTGACTTAGGCACGGCATCACTCACGTGGTCTCCAGATAACACGCAAGTTCTCTTGAGTTCGAACGGTCATGATGTTCTTCTTGATATAAATCGTATGAACTCGCTCGCCTTACTCCCTGATGTGGGTTTACAAAAAAATAAAATTCTTTCGGATTGGGAGTATCAGTTATACGTTCGCGAAAAACAGTTTTTACAAAAATTTCCTGAAGAATTTATTGCTATTGCCACCCAAAGCGCCAAGAACATGTATCTTTCTCCAGATAAGAAAAAATTACTCTACACTGCGACCGCCCCAGCCAAAATTCCCGAGAACTTAGCGCCTCCCCTGCCCGCCAGTGACACACAACCGGAGTCGCGCACTCTTACTCCTGGATTCACGTATATTTATGACCGAGAGGAGGATCGCAATTTTCTTTTGAGTTCTATTTCACAAGTAGCCACAACTGAATCAAAAAAATTGCTCGCTAATGACCTCTCTTCTCTAGAAATTAAAAGTTTTGACTCTTCACCAAGTGCGTTTCGCACGATGCAGGCAACTAACTCAGCCATCGTGGCGAAAAACTTTGCTAACTTTTACTCATCTGTGTTTACGAGTGGCATTCAGTGGTTTCCAGATTCGAAGCACGTACTTTTCGCTGATAAAGATCGAATTTATTTATTGGAGTATGATAATACCAATAAAACGGCCATTTACTCTGGACCTTTTTCCAATAACTTCATCTACCCTTGGCCAGATGGCAGTAAGATCTTGATCTTGACGTCATTTAGTTCTACCACGCCCCAAAACTTGTATGCGATTGAGTTGAAGTAGGATGTGGGATACGTGTATTGAGAAAACGCTCGGTCACCACTTCCTCGCTCAACGAAAAATCTTTCCAAACTAATTACCAGACTCATAATAACAAGCTCGATTTTTCTACGTTTCTCAATACACGTATCCCACATCTTCTAGAAGATCAATTGATAGTATAATTGCTTCCTAAGCGTCTACTTGAAAAGTTTGTACGGGGTGTAGCGCAGATGGCTAGCGCGCATCGTTCGGGACGATGAGGTCGGCGGTTCGAGTCCGCCCACCCCGA
>PJMF01000011.1 GCA_003173865.1 Minisyncoccota bacterium | reverse complement strand
CAAACCATTTACATCAATATTTATCTTCGTCTGTTCGATGGCACTTGAAGTGATGTCTACAAAGTCCACCTGGGCATTACGAATCGCTTTTAACACTGCCACTCCGATGCAGCCTGAACCACAACACAAATCCAGGATGTTTCGTTTTTGATCTGGTTTCGTTTTTAGATCACGAATGACTTCGCCTACCCAATACTCTGTTTCCACACGCGAAATCAATGGCTTAAGAGACAAATCGATCGTGCAGCCAAGAAAAGGCACATGACCAATAATGTACTGTTCGGGTTCGCCGCTGCGAAAACGGCGCAAGTCTTCTTCTACCTCAGGGGTAATTCGAGTATCTTGGGTATGATACTTGTCACGAAAAAGCCAGTGTAAAAAATCCTGCTCTGCAGGAGAAAAATTATTCATGGCAATACTCAAGTGCAGTCATTAAATCGAGTGGTAGCTCAGTTGAGAAAGTCATGGATTCTTTTGTCCGCGGATGAGTGAACGTGAGTGAAGATGCATGCAAAAAAAGTCTTGGGCACCAGACGTTGTCGAGTGTTTGACGTTTTTTACCAAGATAAGTGGGATCGTTGACAATCGGATGTTTAATATGTGACATATGGACCCGAATTTGATGGGTTCGCCCAGTCTTTGGTTGACACTCAACGAGAGAAAAGCCTTGATATGCCTTGCGAGCGTTTTTGAGAAAGTGAGGTAGCTTTTTCTCTTGAAATATGCGCTGAGTATCGAGCATCGGAAAAAATTTTGTCACTTGATAATGTGTTTCTGCCGTGCGGCCGTCGGCTGCAACAGTAAATTTGGTACGGTTCCAAGGTGAACGGACTAAAGGCAGAGTCAGTGTCCCCGAGAGAATCTGAAATTTGCCATGAACTAAGCATGTATATTTCTTGAGTGTTTGGCGTAATCGAAACTGGCGTAAAAGTTCTGCTAAAGCACCTGGATTTTTCGCTAAAACCATAACACCACTGGTTTCTTTATCCAGTCTATGAACAACTCCCCCCCTTTCTCGAAAAACTTCTTCTGGTGTTCCATACTCACTTAAAAAGTCTGACGGCACCATTGATTGCCAGTCTGTACTCTCCCGTATATGAGAAGTGAACCAATCTTGCACCGTCTCTTCCTTCAGTGTATGTGCACAATTAACCACCACTCCAGAAGGTTTATTAATGACCATGACATCTTGATCTTCAAAAAGAATCGGAATATGCATTATGTTGCGTTCTTTCTTGAGCCAAGTTCAGTGAGTACTAACCACATTAAAGCAATTGTAATCCCCCAGTCAGCAATATTATTATGTAAACCCACAAATGGCACGCTCAGCCAATCAACTACAGCGCCGTGCAGCAATCGATCTATCACATTCGAGACCGCGGAACCGAAAAGCACTCCCATAATGAAGGGTCGTTTCGCTACAAGATCTCTGAGTAAAAAAAGAACTGCGACCAAAAAAAATACAACGATGGCTGAAAGAATTTGCCAAGAAAATTTTTCAAAAATTCCTAGTGATATCCCGCTATTTAGATATATTTGAGTAAAATTTTTTGCAAAAAATTTAGAGGTTTGGTCTATCACAATTAAACAAATAAAACCCAAAATAAAGCGGTTGTGTAAAAATTCCATGTTACTTTTTAGAGCTTAAAAAGCTCCGCCCCGAACGGAAATATAACTGCACTCCCCCAAACCCAGCAATAAACAAACGGAAAAAAATATCTAGGTTCATGCCCGCGATAACCAACTGAGCAGGACTAATGAGCGCAAACATTACTCCGATCACTCCATATCCAATACAGAACACACAAAATAAGAAGCCAGTCTGAGCGCTGTGACGTTTATTTCGGTACCAATCATACGTGCGATACTTCCCTTCCACCCAGAACAAATAGGCAAATAATATTGAGTACAAGAGAAACCCATAGATCTGGATCGGATGCCTTTTATCAAAAACGTGCGGAAACATCATCCCCCAAGGCAAAGTAGTGACGTTACCGAAACTACTTCCATCCAGAAATGAACCGACCCATATCAGTGCCAAACCAATCGCCACCGCTACAGAAGCAAAATCGAGTATTTCAAAGGCATTCCATTTTTGTTTTTTTGCGTAGTTAAACAGAAACCAAGCGCCAGCTATCAAACCAAAAAAAGGAATTAAACCTGGGAACGAAAATAAATCGAGCCACTTGAGTGGTTGAAACCCGAAATGGTCAAAGTGAAACATAATAAAGCCGACTCTACTCCAGAGGAAACCCCATAAAAGCGTCAACAAAAATGCATCAAACAACTCGTCCTCGGGATAATGCTCTTCGCGACCTTTTTTCCAAAATACATACCCCGAGATCAGGAAGGCCAGCACAATAATCACACTGTAGCTGCGGAGGATGACTGGTCCAATCGAGAAAAGTACTGGCAACATAGTTAAAGAGAAGTATACCAGCTTGGAGAGCGTTGTGTTATATAATGGATGCGTTATGCTCTCGATTTCTCATTCTTTAACTGGAGCGTTCATTGCCACCAAGTTGCCCCACCCCCTTTTATATGTGCCGTTGATTTTTGCTTCTCATTACTTAGAGGACTGGATCCCCCACTGGGATGTCGGAACTGGTTTAAGTACGGGTAAGCGGAAAAAAAAGACTGCCATCTTACTCGAACTTGTTGAGCTGGGAATTGCTTTTAGTCTTGTGTATGCGTTTTGGCAAGCTGGATCAAGCACACTCAATTTTAATGCATGGATGGGAGCTTCTGTTGGCCTACTTCCTGATTTCATGGAAGCACCACGTAATTTTCTTCCTTGGGAACCTGGAATTCTGAAAGTTTTTAATAATATTCACGGCCTATTTCATCACTCCACCTTGAATATTGCTTTTGGATTGGCTCCACAAGTCATTGTCGTTGGCATGATTTACTTCTTAAGATAAAAGCGAGAGACTAAGAATTGAGCGGCACCGCTTGATAGCCAAACAGCATCCAGATCAAGGCCGTTGACAGAGTCAAAAACAGTAAGAAAAAACCTAAGTTTGCCTTCAATTTACGCGAAGATTCCTCTGGCTTAGTGATGTCCATGCTAATAATGATAAAGAAGGCAATCACGAACCAGATTGCCCCGCGGAAAACAACTGACCAAATACTATCGACCACAAAAAAAGAATGAATAACTTCACGAACGGATTCCATGCTTCCAATATGAAGAAATCAATAGCAAAAATCAAGTAGGGCTGGTAAAATCAGGGAATAGTTTAGAGGGTAGAAGAGGGTAAAGAGTTTAGGGTACAAGGTAGTAGGGTTTAGGGATGTCTTCTATCCCCTTTCCCCTACACCCTATTCCCGATGAAATATACCCTAATGACCGCCGAGATGCTGAAATGGTAGACAGTCCAGTCTCAAAAACTGGTGGATTCACGTCCGTGAGGGTTCGACTCCCTCTCTCGGCACTTATTGACCAACTAGTCTCAAAGTTCTCCCTACGAACAAAAATCGCTTTTTTCCCAGATCCTTTCCATTAGAATCCTCCATTTCGAAAATAAGATAATCTTTTTCCCCTTTTATTTCTCCCCTAATATTTTTGATTACTCCATCCATCCCAAATTTATTATTGCTCCAATCATCAAAAACTGTCCATATTTTTGCTCCCCTATCTGCTGAAAAAGAAGTGATTGATGCACGTAGTATTTTCTTTGATCGAATATTCAACAAATCAAATCCTTCGCAGGAAGAACCACAATGAGTAGTAAAAAAAATATTCTCTTCTCCTAACCAATGCAAATAACTTGCTGTGTCAAAATCACTACTCAGTATTTCCTGAGGAGGTTTGCGAAAAATATCAAAAATCATTAATTTTAATTTATCGTCAGTATGTTTTTCTGGATAAAAAAAGAATGCTATGAACTTTTGAGAAGGAGATAATTCGAGTGAATACAAGAGCTGATTATTAAAAACCACTTTGCTCTGAAAGTTGTTATTTTTATAAATAACTTGATTTTGCTCATTATCAGAAAGGTGAGTTACTTCCTCGAGAGGAATTGAAAATAAGTCAGTTTTCATCAAATCTTTTTTGATCAATTTTTGATGAGAATTTGTTACGAACAAAAAAAACAACATTACAAGGGTTCTAAAACTTTGCATAGAAAACTCCAGTGAAAAATTACTAAATGGAAACAAAAATATCTCTTGGAATTTTAATTTGGACTCCAAAAGAAAAGTGTATCGTCAATCTGCTTCAGAAATTTACCTTGAGGAATATTTTTCTTCACAAAATCCTCTGGCTTAACACCTATTCCAATAAAATGAGTCGCTGTAGTTGGATTAACTATCTTTCCTGAAATAATATCTCGAGCAATCTGATAACATTCTTTCCAATTTTTGAGACGCAATTTGCTAGTATTTTCCCCCAGTGGATCAATAATTTTGGGATATGTTTTATCAGTTATTACAAACGGACTATATTGGTGAGGTTGTAAAATAACTTCATGAATAGTATCTGGCCAAGCTTTTGCATGAACTCTGTTAAGAACAGAGCAAGCTATCCAGATCCTTGCTTCTCGAGATTGTGTTTCTGCTTCTCCTAAAATTAAACGTGCTAATAATATTTCGTCAGTATCATCCGCAAAATTTCCAGTCCATTTAGGATAATCAACTGTTGAGACACGCTTCACAGGGATTGGATCGACATGTAAATCACTTCCGAGATCTAAATGAACCTGATAAAGAAGTGGAGTTTTATCAGCCCAGAACTCAATGTAATGAATCCCAACTGGTAAGTTTCTGGTAAATGTTTTTTGTTCTCTTTTCTCACCAAAGAATTGCCACCAACGTGCTGACCAAATCCAGTCTAACCATTTTTTTGAAGTTTTATCTTGCTCGATAACGCCATCAATAATGAGCTTGACATCATCACCATCCCAAAGATGCCACCAAACACCTGCATCTGCAGTAACACTTATAAGTGGTAAATTCACTAATGCAAACACGTACCACGGCCTTCCATTTCCATTTTCCGCAGGGTTACTAAAATCAAATTGAATATTTTGAAAATTTGAAATTGGTCTCAATTCACATTTTTCAACTTCAGCACCCGTCTCAGTTACGAATTTTAAAGTATGCTTACCTTGTTCAAAAGCGAGAATAAAAATGACAGTTTTTTCTAGACCTTTTAACTCAGTTCCATTCCATGCTGGAGGTATTGTGTCGTATTGAGCATTTTTTATAGGGGGAATCTCTCGCAGTACCAAATCATCAATTTGAAGATGCAATTTCTCATTTGCCTTACAACGAGCAGTCAAGGAAAGACAATATAAACCAAATCTTTCGACAGAAAAATCAATTGATTCATTATTGATAACTCGTTTTGGGAATTGTTCGAGCACATCCTCATACTAAATAATTTAACCTCTAGAATCAACGGGAAAATTTTATTATCTCTTTACATCCATTCCGAAAAACTTAATTCGATCACCTTTGAAGTAGAGATCAACTTCTCCAAGAGGACCATTACGATGTTTGGCAATTTTCAAATTCACCGATTCGCGAATGTCATCATCTTTCCGATAAAGGAACATCACGACGTCCGCGTCTTGCTCAATACTGTTATGAGCGGTGATATTGTTCGCAACAAAATTACTGTATTGAGGAACAGTCAAATCATACACATCAGATTCACCATCTAATTCAATACTTGCAATCTGATCCCAATACACATCACTTTCGGCAAGTTGAGCAAGTGTTTCGGATTGTACAGCTTCAGCGACTCTTTTCGCTCGTTCCCTACTTAAATTTTGGTTATATAACGAGGTTCCACAATACGACATTCCTAAGCTAGATTGCATCTTTCTCTGAGATAGACCATTTGCTTGCATTGCAGGCAAAGCATACTCTTGCCATACGAAAACAGGAATAATATCTCTGTTTGTATTTGCAACACAAGAATCTATGTATGTGTGCACTGAATCTAAACCCTTTTGCTTATACTCACCAATCGCACCCACAAGATCTACAAAAGAACGTAAATCTTGATTTCCAGTCACCACAACGTGATATTGATCCTTGCCTTTTGCTTTTTGTGGAACTCTTCGCAATCGAGCATTAATTCCTAGCCGAAGTAATAAAGTTTGCACATCAACCGCCAATTGTTGGCTACTCGAAGCATAATATACCGCTGGCCGAGATTGATATGATCGGATACAGCCATCTGTAGACCATAAATGTCTGAGAAAAAGTGCAATCGCTTTGTTTGGCTGTTCAAATACTTTCTTCGGTATCAATTTTTCGTGGGAACGAAGTCCAAAGACTCCCAATTCAGTTAACCAATCTGTGATGGGATTGTGTTTCCCATGAGTCAACTTCGCCGTTGATGTAAAATAAACTTGTAGCCACTGCCGTTCTTTCTTGGTCCTTGGAGAGATTTTTTCACCAAATACTTCTTTTGCACACCTTGTAACAATTTTAGCCAAATCTGGTTCACGTGTCGTATATTGAATAGCATGTCTTGGTAAAGTACACCCATCACCGATGAGATGTCCCAGTAATCCCAGTTCCGCATCACTCATTGTCTGTAACTCTGTTCCCAACAATTGTCGAGGAATTGCGAGACGGTCATCAGTTTTCAATTCGTCCACTCTTCTCCATCCCTCAATTGTGAGAAATTTATGATTTCCAGTTGCTTGAATGGTGCGCCCAAGTTGGGTAGTCAAACGATATACGGGCTTCGTTCCAGTACAAAACGCGTGCGTCACTGTAGCTGGTTCGAGTTTGTATGTTCCAGTGTTCAGACTTAATACGCGAAATCCAGATTGTCCCGAGAGTTCACGAATAGGCACTGACTGGCCAGTGTCAGGAAGATAAATGAGTGTATCTCCCGCCAAACAGCCACTTTCGCGTAAATCAGAAAGCTGCGGCGTCTTCTCTCCCCTGCTCTCAATGGCGCGGGAAAGCTGTGAAAGCGCAATCACCGGCACACGCAACTCCCGGGCAATGTTTTTCAGTCCTTGAGAAATTTCGGCAACTTCTTGGACGCGATTGTCGATTGTTCGACCTCGCGCGAGCTGGAGGTAATCAACCACAATCAGATCTATCCCCTGCTCGGACATTAAGCGACGTGCTTTTGTACGCATCTCAAACACGGAAGAGCCAGGCGTATCGTCAATAAAAATATTGGCATCAGCAAGTACACCCATGGCATCTGAGAGTTTCAGAAAATCTTGTTGATCAAGGCGACCAGTTTTTAAACGCCAGGCATCTATATCTGCCTGAGCAACTAATAAGCGATCCACCAACTCTTCTTTACTCATTTCAAGTGAGAAAAAACCAATTTTCTTTTTGCCACTGACGGCTGCAAACTGTGCCATGTTGAGCGCAAACGCTGTTTTTCCGATACCGGGACGTGCAGCCAGAATAATTAAGTTTGATTTTTGCAAACCCGCGAGCAGATTATCTAAATCAGTAAAACCCGTAGCGACGCCACGAAACTCACCGCTGTTACGCTGGAGTTCGTCAAGTCTTTCAAAACTTTCGGCCAACGCTTCTTTGATAGGAATGAATGCGCGTTGGGTTTGATTCTGCGACAGTTCAAAGATACGCTGCTCAGCCACGTCAATTACTTGTTGTACTTCTTTTGATTCGTCAAAAGCGAGCTCACTTAACTCACCAGCCAGTTTAATCACGCCACGCTTGATCGCCAAACCTTTAATAATCCGTGCGTAGTTCACTGCGTTTGCCGCGGTTGAAACGCTATTCGAAATTTCTACTACAGCAGACGCTCCACCTACTGTAGTGAGCTTCTTCATGTGTTTCAATTGGTCAGTCAAAGTAACTACATCAATCGGTTGCCGTTTCTCATAGAGTGACACCATTGCGGCATATATATGCTGATTATTTTCTTCGTAAAAATATTCTGTACGCAAAATTTCGGCCACGTTCACAATGGCATCTTTGTCAATCATAATTGCGCCGAGCACAGATTTCTCAGCTTCTAGATCGTGAGGCGGCATTTTTGCTTGCATATGATATTTCTATGACTACTCTTTGGACTGCGGAGTCAGGACCACCAGTTCGGTTTCTTCTAAAGGCAGTTTGTTTTTTTCTATATTCAATTTTGGTTGTGGTGTTGGCGAAACCCCGTATTCTTTCAGAAAATCTTCTAACTCTTTCACTTCTTCAAAACCTTTTCCATGGGCAGCGGTCCGATAATGCATGGGAATCACGTAAGAGGGTTCGAGTTGATGAATAAGATTCACGGCCGTTTTTGGATTGATTGTAAAAAACCCCCCAACTGGGCAGAGTAAAACATCAATGTCACCCATTTCTTCTATTTCGGCTGCAGATAACTCATGACCCAGATCGCCTAAGTGACACACTCTTATCTCATCAATAAAAATCGTAAAAATGGTATTTTCCCCGCGCTCTGCGCCTTGCTTATCATCATGAAAACTACTCACACCAAAAACAGAAATTCCGCCTACTTCATACTCACCTGGATACGAAATAATAAATGGTTGTTCACGACGAGCGGTTCCTTTTACTTGTGTGTGGGCATTGTGATCAAAGTGGCCATGAGAAGTAGTAACAATATCAGCACTCGTGTTGGGAAATGCAAAACCAACTTCATTACTGTACGGATCTGTCACGACCGTCCCGTTTTTTCCTTTTAATTTAAATGATGAGTGACCGAGATATGTAATTTCCATAGTGACTCCTTGCTAGGTGTAGAATACCAAATAAACTTCTCTTCTGCAGCGTCACTTTTGGATTATTTGGATTATAATAAGCAGGAGTTAGGCAGTTTTCGAGATATGAAAAAAGAAGTGATTATTGCTATCTTAATTGGACTCACACTTGGATTAGTCGTGACGTATGGTATTTATCGAGCAAAAACCAGTTTCACGCAGCATACTTCAAATCGTATTGCAATCGATTCACCTTCTCCCCTTGCTTCAGCTCATAGCTCATTAACTTTACTCGCCCCTGATGATGAATCAGTTCAATCGGGTACTGACACAAAAGTGACCGGCACTACTGACCCAGATGCAGTGGTGGTGATTTTATGGAATGCGCATCAAAAAATTACCACGGCGGATAAATCAGGTAATTTTTCCGTGCAGCTTCAACTTGATCAAAATAGTAATATTATCGTGGTTCGGGCAATTACCGAGAACGGCGATGTGGCAGAAGAGCAACGAATTGTTGTCGTCACGAATGTTTCGCTCGATCAAACAAATACTGCAAGTGGGTCCGCGACTCCCGCCAGCCCAACATCCACACTTACGCCAACTCCTCGCCCAAACGTTTTAGCAACTCCAAAAGCAACACCCAAGGCGACGCCAAGTTTATGAAAAAATATTTATTCATCTTTTTTAGTACGGCCGCTTTTTGCGTTTGCTTTATTTTTCCAAAACACACTGAAGCGAAAAGTGTGACAGCCAGTGATTCGGCACTCACCGTTGTCGCCGCAACTGCAGCTGACACAACCCAGAAACTCAAAGAACGCATTGATAATGTTTTGAAAAATCGAACCGATCAAGTAAAAGGTGTGATTGATGAAATTACTCTCCGCAAGCGCGCAGTCGTGGGCGAAGTAGAACGAGTCATCGAGAATCGTATTACAGTGAAAAATACTCGAGGTACTCAAGTGTTTGCAGTTACTCCTGAAGTAATTGTGCTCAAAGATGGTCGCAAAGCCTCGATCGACGATGCGGCCGTCGGTGACTGGATTACTCTTCTTGGATATACAGAGAAACAAGATTTTATTCTGAAACGAGTAATGATCTCCTCTACTCCACTCAGTCCGCAATTCAGTGATACGTTTATTGGCACACTGCAAACAATCAGCAAAACGCAAGCAACTTTCTTACCCCGTAACGAACAAACACCAGTGACCTACATAATGAACAAATCAACTCAATATGAAGATAGTCAAGGTAATCCCCTCTCTTTGAATGACATAAAGACAGATAATGAGTACTTATTAATTGCGCAGACGATAAAGTCGAATAAAACTGCCGTCGTCCTCCACGCACTTGGCAGCATTCAAGCTTCCCCTACCCCAGACGATAGCAACGCTCCTTAATTTTCTTGGAACCTCCTATGCAGTACCAGCAACATGCGCTTCAACTTCAAGCGACACTTCAACCACATCAAGCACTTTTGCTTTCTCATCCAAATGACGTGGTGTACTGTACTGGTTTTGAGTACTTAGTTCCAGAGGAACGGGAAGCGTTTTTTGTTATCACTAAGCAAAATTTTTACTTGATTCGGGCGAGTTTTTCTCCTGTACCAGCACATGCATTTTTTCAGGTTTTGGATAACTGCAAACCTGCTTCCGTAGCTCGCCATCTCGCAAATATTGTCAAAGACGAGCAGATGTCAGAAATTTTATTCGACAAATCGAGTCTTTTTTATGAAGAATATGAAGCTATTCTTGATGAAGCTACCACACTCTCGTGCACCCTGCGCTCTTTTGATCGCAACTTAATCTGGAATTTTCGATTAAAAAAAAGTGATGATGAAGTGAAGTACATGCGCCAAGCGGGCCGCATCATGGCACAAGCAATGCAAGCAATCATTGCCGAGTTGCACAGTGGCATGACGGAGAAACACGTTTGCCATTTGCTTACAGAAAAATTAACTTCCCTTGGATCAGATAAAAACGCTTTTCCGCTCATTGTGGCGTTTGGTGCCCATGGTGCTGAACCGCATTATCAACCTGGTGATGCGGTACTTGAGGATAATATGCCTGTTTTAATAGATGCTGGAGCCACAGTGAAGGGGTATCGCAGCGACATGACAAGGAGTTTCTGGTTTGGTGCACACCCCACTGAAGAATTTTTGAAAATTGAAAAAATTGTTCAGGCAGCGTACACAGCTGCGTTTGAGAAACTCAGCAGCTCTCAGCGGTTAAAAGCTTTAGACCTCGACCAAGCAGCTCGATCTTTAATAAAAACCGCTGGTTTTGAAGAGTACTTTATTCATACTACTGGCCACGGGATTGGTCTTGATATTCACGAGCCGCCTTCTTTAAACTGGAGTAATGAAACTCCGATTGAGCCATCCATGGTGATCACGATCGAGCCAGGCATTTATCTTGAGGATACATTTGGTTATCGACATGAAAATACAGTGCTTGTTACAGAAAAAGGTGGCGAAGTTTTAACCAAAATATAATATGTTTTCAATTCGATTACTTACGGGTACTGATGGCGCAGCGTATCAAGCACTGCGACTTGAGTCGCTGCAAAAAAATCCAGAAGCGTTTCTCACAACTTATGAAGAAGAATGTAAGCTACATGAAGATGCTTTTTCTAGTCACTTAGATGCAGCATATCATCCCCCATACTTTGGATATTTTGGAATTTGGGTGGATGTAAATGGGAATGAAGAACTGGCTGGATATATTCAACTGAGTCAGAATTATCTTGATAAACAGTCGCACATTGGATTGTTTACTAATCTGTACTTTTCACCGCGTTTCCGCGGACAAGGGTTAGCAACTGCACTTTTTGAACATATTTTTCGTCTCGTCATGGAAGCTGGTAAAATTGAGCGATTGTATCTCACGTGTACTGCACAGAACAAACCTGCGCTGGCATTTTATAAAAAGCTCGGTTTTCGTCGATACGCAGTCAAAGTGAAAGCGATTAAGTACGGCAGTCAGTACGATGACGAGATCGAATTAGTCAAAGTAGTGTAAAATCAAGGAGTAACTTAGGGTAATAGGGTATAGGGTACAGGGGATAATGTTCTCTGTACCCTATACCCTATAAACTATACCCTACTCAGGGGCCTGTAGCTCATCTGGTAGAGCGCTGCATTCGCATTGCAGAGGTGGTCGGTTCGAGTCCGATCAGGTCCACGGTGATTGAAGCTTTGCAATCAAGTACTACTTCCTGGTGTTCCATTACTAAAACAAGCAGGTGCATAAGAGAAATGCATTGGATCACATCCTCCAGATACTCCATCTGCACCATTATATCTTCCCCCCCATTCAATTTTACAATCTTCCATTGCTGAAACAAATTCAGGTGGCATATTTACATTCGGATTAGTATAGGTACTCGCTTCTAAATTTCCAGAATTTTGAGCAACATTGAAGTCAATCGCACGACAACCATTTTTCGGGTTATGTAGACTCGTTGCGGCAGTATTTTTACTACAGGACTGACCAACAACTAGAGCTTGACTTCCGGAAGGAAATTGCATGATAGGTACTTTGCTTGTTGTGCCATTACCTTGTTTAACAAGTTTATAATCCACACCTTCGACACCACCAACAACTTGCCCAGTTTGAGGATTTACATTCGCTGGCATGTATTGCTGAACTGCTTTTTGGACACAACCTTGTAACGAAGAACAATATCCTTGAGAAACTTGCATCGTTTGCCCCATAAAACTACAAGATACAACTGGATCGGTGTTCTTATTATAAATAGGTTCACATGTAGTGATTTGATTACTATACTGAGAAGTTGATTTGTCAGAATAACCCACACCGTTAACGGTCATTCCTCCACAAACGGTTTGTGGGACATCATAAAGCGCTCCTCCCATCGCCTCAATATCTTGCTCTTTCTTGGATCTAAATCTATTACAATTAATTTCGAATCCAGGACTACAAAATGAGAGTAATGGTCTGCCATCCTTTTTGCGTTGAGCATTTTCATTGCATATTCTCGTTGCCGTAATGCGGGTAAGAGCTACACTGGTTGATGTGCAATTTGTACTTGTGTATGTAATGCCGTTAGCAGGAGGTGGACAAGTTGTTTTAATAGAACTAGGATTATCACAAATCCCAGAATCAATAATAGCTGGGAAAGTACTTGTTGAAGAGAAACACGACTCGCCTGGTCGTACGATTCTGGCTGAAATAGGACAGACACACATCATCCCAGGTCCTGAACCTATTGAAGAACTGCCATCGCGACAACTTGGTGTGGCAATCACTACTGCAGGTCGTACATATGCACAACTATCCATACATCTTTGTTTCACATCTGACGGAACGTTTTGACATTGTGACTCGCATGCAGAAGATGAATGAGCTCCGATTAGATGAACCGTTGTTGAAGGCGCAACAGTGCAACTATCCATACACTTAAACCGAGCAAGACTATCAGTCATGGTATTACACTGACTTTGACATGTTGTTGTTAACGAAGCTAAATCTGAAGTGGTCACTTGTTGTTGAGTTTGCGCTGCTGAGGCCAGCTGTGCTTTCACCTTCGCCACATTCTGACAAAAGGGAGTCTTATTGTAAGTTGGTGCATTTGCTTGCCCACAACACAGTTCCGGAGCACATAC
>PJMF01000017.1 GCA_003173865.1 Minisyncoccota bacterium | reverse complement strand
CTACCACGTCTTCAATTGTTCTTTGTTGTCCAGTACCTAAATTAAAACATTCACCAGGAAACTTTTCCAACTGCTCAATGCTAAGATAAAAATCAATAACATCTTCAATATAAATAAAATCTCGCGCTATCTTGCCAGAAACTAATTGAAGTGGCGTGTGTTTAGAAAATGCTTTCATTACAGTTGGTAAAAGACGAGTTGGTTCTTCATATGGGCCATACACGGAAAATAAGCGGACTGTCACAATTGGTTTATGTTGAGTTTTACCCATAAAGGCTGCGAGATGAGTAGTCGCAGATTTTGCAACTGCGTAGTAACTCATCGGCTCTAGCAAATCTTCTTCGGTCATGGGGACATTTTTGAAACCATACTCTGATGACGAGCCGGTGTTAATAAAAAGTCGATATGGAATATCTGCGCTCGCTTGCATCAAGTTCAAAGTTCCAAAAATATTTGTTTGAAAAATATCACTTGGGTCACTCTGCGAAGAGTATGCCCCACGTGCTGCTAAGTGATAAATAACATCAGGCTGAATTTTTTTGATAATTTTTTTTAGTGAAGACAAATCATTTAAATCGACATAATAGACACTCACATACGCATTTCGCAATAAATCTTTGATTCTCCATGTATCAGAATCTTTTTTTAGTAAAATTGCTGTATGAAGTTTTTCTGCTACTAATTGACGCAACAAGCACGACCCTACAAATCCTGCAGCACCCGTGAGTAAATATATGTGTTCTAGATTCTTTTTGCGATGCATAAAACTCCTGCACAACGAACTGGAACATACCTTCCACAAAGTTTAGAAAAAGCTTCATATACTCGATCATGAGCGACAGATATTCCTTCATTCGGCGGCCGATTACATGTCGATTTATCAATACAAAGCGGATCAATCGCAATTGTATCAGGACAGCCATGCAACTTAACTGGAATTAGGGCATGATCTAAATCGGATTGTTGAATAATCGTGTTAAGCGGATCACTCCACAATAAACTTGGTTTTTCAGATAAATAATGAAAGTACGTAGAGTTTAGTGCCAAAATAACAACCTCCTGACGTGGCTGAGGAAATGTTTCTTGCAATAATTGAGTCTCTTTGGCATACGTCACAGGTAAAGTTCTTAAGTCACGTTCAAAATCAACGGTAAAGTCAGTACGTAACTTTCCCGGTAAATGCTGTGCGAGTGGCAAGCGCCCAATTTTTTCGCGCAGCAAATGGGCAAGATTATTTCCCCGACAAAAAGCCGGAAAAACAATCAGTAAACAAAATGCTGTACCATATGCAATTCGTTTTGACATCATATTTGCGCGTTCAATCCGTCGCCAAAATGGAGTTAACAACACAAAGAAATTTAATAACCACAGGGGCGAGAGATTAAATAAATTATGGGGGTGACTACGGCCAACCATATAGATTGCACCAGTGAAAAACAATAAACTTGAAAGAAGCACTGAGCGTGACCAGACACTTTCTTTAACAGTGTTCGCATAGACAAAAAAACTAATGATCATAGTTATGACATACACCCAAAAATAAGTTTTCGTGTCTAACGGCAACATGCCAAATCCTTGCGCGCCGTACTGCGAAAGCGTATGGAAAATCAAAAATGGATTCACGATATTTCCGCTTAAATAAAAAGACAAAAGCGAAAAGAAGAAAAATCCAAGTAATAAGCCGCCAGCATATACTGCAAAAATTTTTAAAAGTTGACGAAATGTAAGATTGCCAGCTAAAAAGCGAATACTCCAATAAAGAAAAAGACTAATATTAATCGCTAGTCCCACATCTACAACTAAAAACGTGAGCCACGCAACACTCCATAATCTTGCAGTTCTTTCATTTTTAAAAATCAACAAAAATGTTGCAATAAAAATAGTCCAACGAAACGCAGCTGCTTGAGGAATTCCAAACGGAATTGACACAATTGAAAAAAAGGAAAGTGTAATCATTGCCGCAACTACTAGCAATCCAGCGCGCAGTGAACCAGTATGCTTTCTAAAAAAGATGTAAAGCAACACCACTTCAACGACATAAAGTACCCACATATATATGCCCATATCTAATAAAATTCCTGGAATAAATTTTTCCGCTACTGCAAAAAGCAAAATACTTCCATAGCCATATTGCGAAGGTGCTTGAAGATAGAGTGTCTTTCCGGCCGCTGCCGCAGCTGCGGGACCAATAAAATACGAGTAATCAAAAAGAGAAACTGGAAAAGTGGGCATATATGTAAAAACGACAATCATCCCAATTACTACAGCATCACTCCAACGATTTTTTTTCTGCAAGTAATTTGGCAAAAAAATTAAAATTCCCGCCCAAACCAAACTATATCCAATGCTGGTTACAGTTCTGGGCAACGTCACTTGATCAAAGTTAAAAAGGGGAAAAACACCCAATAGCCAGACAAAGTACACACTTAAACAAACACATACATAAGGAACAATTTTAAGAAAAAACTGCTGCTTTTCGAGTCTACTTAAAAAGACTAGATAATAGCGACGCAATACGACACTTCCTACGGCGATACTGCACATAATCATGAGATAAATAGGAATCTTAAATGGCTCAGGTCTTACCCATTCTGGCAAAAAAAATGAGAAATCTACTCGAGAAATTGGCCCTAAATCAAACCAAGCAGTTAGAAATTGAAATACATGAAGTGCACCAATCGTAATGATTAAAATAAATGTTGGCCAAACTAACTTCTTGGCATAAGTCATGACAGGAAGTATAGCAGTAGTTCTCCATGCTAAAATATGGTATTGAAAATGACAAATACTAGGTTTGTTAAATACGCCTTTTTTCTCTACGCCGCATGCGCTGTAGTGGTCATTGGGGTATTACTCATCGGCTTTCAAGCACAGATGAAGTCCAACGATTCTGATTATCAAAGAGTATCTTCTTTAGCTGCACTGCAAAGCGCGATTCAACAATACAACAATGCATTAGGCATGCTCCCAGCATCACTTGGAGCTTTGAAGGGCTCACCGTATTTATTACCAACTCAATCAGTCACTGATCCTACAACAGGAATTCCTTTTGAGTACTCTATTCAAAGTCCGTCTCAATATACGTTGTGCGCAACTTTTGAAACTTCGGTAGATGGTTACTTAGCTCACCAAAGTGGCAAGCAGTGTTTTAACTTTGTTGTAACACAACCTACTATAGTTGTAACTCCAAAACCTACTTCATCGCCAATAGTTGTTACGGCCACAACCGCCCCAAAACCTCAGCGCCAGTTTGCAGATCCCAATATTCAATCGGTCAGCACCGACGCAAAAAACATTACGTACTCGAATTATCCCTGGGGCTTGTTTACTTCTGACTTAAACGAATGGGGATTAATTAATTACAACAACGATGCTGTCCATCTCACAGTTACTTTTAAAAAGCCAGTTAAAATTACGAAAATTGCAAATATGTTTTCAAACTGCACAGATAATGAGTGCTACTACTGGATGGCAACAGGTGTGACAAGTAATGGGGAAAGAATGGCGATAACTTCAAATATTGTCGCAGAAAATCATGTCGATTGGTCTGAAGCAACCACTACAAATAACAAAATGATTTTGAGTGTCATCTTCGACGTCGCGCGACTGGGTGGACCAGACCACTATGTCCACTGGAAAAAAATTCGTTTTACATACGCCAATTAATGAGTTGCTCCCACCAAGATTGAGTTCTAGAAAAATTTTCGGGCGGATTGATGACGAATCGTCGCGGTTCTGAAAGTTGAACGTGTCCTTCACAACCAACAACTTCTATGTACCATGAGTAGACACCCGGTTGCAAAGTTGGCAAAGAAGCAAAGTTATCAGATCGCGACACTTTTTGTACAAAAACATCTGGATCGCTGATCGATAATTTTCCACCATGCTTAATATGAAGTATTATTGCTGCAACATTCTCAGGAAGTTGAGAAATAAATCTCCAAGTGAGTCGTGCCGGATTTTGGACGCCATCACCATCGCGAGTAAAAATTTCTGGCAACACGCATTGATTTGGAGCTGGAGAATTTTCGTTCAGAAAAGTTGCGAGCGCAGGAATTGCACCGGTGCCTTTATGTTCTCCCCAGTTATAAATAACTAAGACATGCGCGGGAGTGATGGAGTTATTAAACACATTATTCAATCCTGTTCTCCATGCTAACGGGGAAGTTCCCGCAGAGTACTCTGTTGCTCCCCAACTTTGTTCACCATTTTCTTTGAGCGCAGAACTCCAATCTGCCAAACTGAGAGGATCTTGCGCGTATCCATAAAAACTCATTCCCGGTCGAGCATACAGCGTTGGCGCAACAGCTGCATAATTCACATGGCGTGGTTCTCCTTGCGTAGCTTCACCCCACACATGTGTGTACACCCGCTGTTTGGGAATACCAAAATTCGCCACAAACTGCGTCAAATCAAGTAAATATTGATTGACGCTTTGCTGACGTGCTAATTCAATTTGTGCTGAGGTAAATGCCGAACTAACACCACAAGTTGGATGTCGTACATCACACAGCTGATCTTGGATATCTCGATATCCATAGGGCAGAAATTCATCACTCGGTTTGACTGAGGCATTCAACGAAACTTCTGTGCCAATTGTTAATCCTGCAAATAGATCGCTCCGGCCTTCTTTTTGCCATTTACTTAAAAACGGAATCATTTGTTGCACAATGACACGAAGGCGTTGACGTTGAAGCTGTCGATATGTGAGTTGAGTTCGTTTTTGATTGAAAAGATTTGGTGGCGGCGCTAATCGAAATCCTCCACCTCCCCAGTTTCGATAGTTTAACTTCATCGGTGTTTGCCAATCTTGCCACTCAACGTTCCACTTGTTCTCAGGATTGTACCCTTTGATAAAACGCTGTTTAAATTCACTAGGATTTTTTTGCCGAGCAAAAAATTTTGGATCAGTATGAGTCCCATCAGGGTCCCACCAGTTATAAAGTTCAGGTAAGTGATCCCACCACTGAAAACCATTTAGTGGCACAAAGACGGGAATATTTTCTTCATCTGTAATTTCAAGAATACGTCGCATCTTAACTGCATATGGCGAAGTCAGACTCGGCTGATCGAAAGGGAAGTTCATGTACTCCATCAACGTACTCCAAGCCAACTTATGCTGTGTATTTCCGGGCGGCAGAGCTTTTCTCAATTCATTAATCTGCTCCACAACTTGTGGTTTAATTTTCTGGCGCCACTCGTCTTCAGGAGCAGCCCAATTTAATTCATTAATTGTTGAAAAATTCATCACGACGTATTGAGGATCATCGGTAGGCGTGAAGGTAAAAGCATGAACAGAAACGGGGAAAAAAAGAAACAATACCAAACAAGCAAAAAATGGTATGACTTGACAAAGGAATGTATTGAGTAATAAGCGATCCATAGAAAATGACGTTTATTTTAAATCCTTAAAGGGATTGTTGAATTTGAGTCCAAGTTTTTCAATCACTTCATCTGCAACAACAGTTGCCCTAGGGAACATAAATCTGTTTGTCTTGTGAAATAGAGATTTCAGATGACTGAATGAATTTGGTATATCCTCACTGAGGGTTGACGATAGAAAGTAAGTTGATTTTTCGACTATATCTGCACCCATCCACCATTGAGAAACAAATCTAGGTTCAATATCAATCACAATAAGTTCTCCAGAAATAAATAACGTTTGACAAGGATCTAAATCGAAAATAAAGTCTTGTCCATTGAGAAAAGCATCTAACTGATAGTGTAATACGTTTGCCCAAAAATGATCTATTGCAAAAACTAATTGATCGAAGTTGGCTTTATAAGCTGAAAAATCTTGATTATCAATATTCCAATAAGGATCTAAAAGAGGTTTTAAAGCTCCGTAATTTATTTTTAACTTTTCAAATTCATTTTTTCCTTCTATCAATTTTGATAGTTTCCATTTTTTAGTCCTGAGTACAATATCTTTTTGTGTACTTTTTAAAATGCGATCTCCAACAATACTCACAAAGTGCTGTGGATTTACTGGCAGTATTTCTCGATTAAACATGATATTGAATCTTTAGATAAGTTGCGGAATACCTGGAACGAAGTTGGAACCTGGTTCCAGATTCTCTACTCTTTTGCGAGTATCTTAAAGATAAGACTAAAAAATTGATGTTCATCCGAACTTGGCTCAAACGGTCTTTTATACTCCAGAACGAATCGTGACTCTTTAGCAGGAGAGACTGCTTCTACGACTATTTCTATCATTCCATGTGCACCAAAGTTTTTATTTTCTTCTGGAGGGATGAATGTTCGTTTAACTATGCGAAGGTGAGCCTCATTTATCGCGTTTTCTAGCCACTGAAACCCAGTAGCTGGGTTTTCTGAAAGCATAATACGTATTATGCTTCCTACCGGCACAGACAGCCTATCATTATTGTTCGTGATTGTCAGAGAATGTGTGACTTCTGATGACATATTTCCTCCAAGCTAAAAAATTCTGTCTATCAATGTATTATGACTGCTGCTTTTTATACAAGCACGTTACTTTGCGGAAGTGGTGGGATTCGAACCCACGACCCCGCCGAGGCGGGGGCGATTTAGCAAACCGCTGCCATAGGCCACTAGGCGACACTTCCATCTAATAACCAATGGGAATCATATCACGCCAGAGAGGAAAATTTTTACAAGAAGCTGCTATAATCTGAAGATTTCCGAATAAAGGACGAACGAGCCTATGTTAGTCCATGGCAGTAACTCCAGTCCAGAACATCGACGCCAAGTAAATGACCATGGTTTTGCTCCGGAACTTGCTGGATTTCTGATGTTAATTCTTCAGCATCTGCAAATTCAAGACATTTTACAAGACATTACTTACGAGTATCAATTACGCGGTGATGCTCAACATGCTCTTTTAGAGATTTATCAAACAGATGAAGAAAATCCCAAGCCATACTCTAAACTGAACTGGTTGCGAATCAAGCTACGTAATCGTGATTTTGATGGGACAAGATACTGGAAATTCACAAACTTAAGTGGAAAACGCAATTACTCACACGCCGTTGACAAGGTATCACCTGATAAGCGCGCCGCAGAACTATCAATTTATGCCCTTGATCCACGCTTTCCATTTGAGCATTATGACAAACCCTTAATCTCATTTATCAAAAATCCTTTTGAAGCACTACCACAATATCAAAGTAAAGCAAAATTAATCGAGTGGTTTGAAAAATGGTTGCAGGTCATGTGTTTGCCAGATCATCCATATCCTGGATATTTTTGTCACATTGGTATTCCCAAAATACCGAATTTTATTTTGGCAGTTGTTGCACAAAGTCTTTTTTATGAAGAACGAAATGAATATCGCTACTCACATCTCACAGTTGTCCCTACTTGGTATCACACTGCTAAATCATTTCAAAACAAAGGATTCACTTTTACACATCCCGAAGATAGCAACACAATGCGTAGACTGGACAAGAAAGTGGAGAAACTCCTCCCTTTACCAGAAAGCGAACTTGATGATCCAATTGCACGGCATATTGTGTACTCGCAAAGGAGTTGGATCGTTATGCTGCAATTTTGGTTCTCCCTTGCATATAAATATGGATTCGATCCCATTGAACTTTGTCCTGAATCTGAACAATATAATCTGCATAGAATACTTTATCCGCTAAAACCGACCCGAAATTTATGGATGGAAATCAAGTTAACAGAAGAATTAATTTCAAATCTCAGTTCTAGTAAAGGTTAACTCTTAGAGAAAGTGCAAAATCATTGCCGCAATCTCGAGACAAAAGAACGCTGCTCCCGCTTGGATTGCAATTTTTGCAAACATCCATTTTGGTGGAGTCCCACCAAAAATCACACCACTGATTTGTGTTGGGACTACAAAACCAAACCAGAAAAATCCTGCTAAGGCATATACATTCCAATCATGAGGGAGAAACGCGACAAAAATGGCTAAAATAAAAGTGGTAAGCAGCGTAATCAGAAACTGTACCAAATAAAACGGCCCCATCGACTTCATCATTTTTTGTTGGACATCTTTTGGTAACTTATCAAACTCATGGATCTTTCCCCACAACTTCCCAAAAAGCAGTGAGTACCAAACTGCGCCAAACATGAATTGGAGAATAGTTGCGAGAAGGATTGCGCCGTAATTGAGTTCCATACATTGATGGTAAAACCTTAAATGAGTTTTTGCAATTAAGAGTTTAAGCAACTTTATGATGATGCAGCGCTAATAAATAATGAACTAATTCAGGATCATGTAACTGAACCTGGCTCAAGACATAAATTAACACCTGATCACGAGCAGTTTTTCTTTGATTTTTCAATCTTTTCTCTAATTCTTCTTTTTTCTTTGGATGATGTTCTAAAGCTTGTATCTCAGCTTCGGCTTCTTCTTTAAGAAGAAGCGTCACACGTTCCTGTGCATATGCGACAGCACTGGCTAAGAGGAGGAGCTTTTTTTCATTACTCAAAGTAAACTCAGTTCCCCATTCACTTGTTCTTAAGGAATCTACTACTATACTCAAGACTATGAAAATATCATCAGCCTCATTACCATGAACCAAAGCACGAAGACGGTTTTGATGATGAAAATTTTTGATGTCCGTTTTTTCTGAATGATCTGAATTCATTTTTTTACTGATTAGTTTAAGCAACAATGAACGTCCCATGTCTGTCTCTTCTCGAATAAATTGATTTCTTTCTTTTGAAGACATCCCTTTTAGTTTCTGCAAGTATGTATGAGCTTCCTGATCGGCTGCAATAAACTCCTTAGCACGATGCGTTTTATCTTCCTTTTTCAGAGCTTCCATATACTCATAACCATGAGCATGTAACCAAGAATGACCTGAATACGGATTCAGTACTCTATCTACACGTTTGGGGAAATCTATTGCCTCACATAGAAAGACCGAGGGAGAAAACACTTGTTTAGGTTTATCAACTAGGACTAACGCTGGAGAGAATTGTTTTTCACTTGGAGAGATAGATATCATACGGAAACAATTAATTTCAATTTTTCCTGCCAATACTTCAACTCATTATCATCAACTTGATCAACATTCATACCCAGATCTTTCATCTCATGAATCACCTGAATTAATAAAGCAAATTCCTGCATGATCAAATTTTGATGTTGTTCTTGCATAAGAGTCCGCCAACGAACTGCATCAATATTAGTGTCATCTTGAACCTCACGTGCATCAAAAGGGGCTTGATGAAAGGGTTCCGAACGATCTCCAGACTTAAAGACTAAAGAAAAATAAGGACGCATCTCTAAATCAAATTGATCCATCAAATCAAATATTGAAGTGAGTAGTTGAGGATTCCGTTGACAGAACTCTTCCCAATGGAGTAACCATTCCATACCTTCAGAAGTCGCTTTTCGATCCGCACAAGTGTGGAGGTAAAATTCACCTCTACTTTTACCACTTCGTCCTTCGGGATCTTTCTGAAAATCTCTAAATGAATGCAACCACACTGAAAAGTCATGCATTGCCATATCTTTTTCCTCATCTTTGGCCTTCAGAGTAAGTGGGCGGAAGCGGAGGGATTCGAACCCTCGTGTCCTTGCGAACCCAAGGTTTTCGAGACCTGGCCGTTCAGCCGCTCCGGCACGCTTCCTTGACAGCATTTTACCACTCTTGCCTCTTTCACAGCTTAGTGATTTTCGAGTACACTTAGAGAATGAGTGATGCCTCCCCCCAGCAACTACCCCAACAACCAACTTCGACGCCGCAATCAGAGTCTTTTCAGCCACCTCAGCCTGAGACACTTCTCTTTGAGTGGGAAGCTCCTTCCCGCCCATATAAGAAAAAAAATCGCCAGTATTTTGTGACTATTTCGATGATAGTGGTACTTATTTCCTTGATTTTATTTTTTGCGGGACAGTTCCTGCCCATCGCTGTCGTCATTGCTGTCGCATTCTTACAGTATGTTCTCTCTGCTGTTCCACCAGATGTGATTGTAAACAGAATTACTACGTATGGAATTCACTCTGATAACACAATGTTTTATTGGGAAGAGCTTGGCCGCTTCTGGTACACCAACAAATATAGCCAACGGCTCTTACATCTGGAGGTTGCCCGTTTCCCCCATCAAATGACCTTGTTGATTGACCCACAAAAAGAGCAAGAAGTGACTGATCTTCTCAGCCAGGTCCTCCTTCAAGAAAGGCCACTTCCTACTGCTTTTGACAAAGCTGCAGCCTGGTTAGAAGAAAAGATTCCCCTTGATACCGATGCGTGATAAAATATCGGTCAATCGCACCCGTAGTTCAACGGATAGAATAGAGGATTGCGGATCCTTTGGTCCAAGTTCGATTCTTGGCGGGTGCACAGGCTCAGCAATAACCTAATTCACGTCATACTCTTAAAAATGCTGAGAGGCAATCAAGTTGAGCAGTATCCTATTTTGTGATCTGTTTCTCTCGGTGGATCAAGCACCACGCGTTTACCATCGACAATTTTAGGTTAATACCAGTGTCTGCGCAGTTGTTAGAGTTCTTCTTCGCCCAAAAGAGGTTGAAATTGTTCACCTGTGAGTCGCCGTGGATGAAGAGCGCTCACTGGAGCGACATCAACACTACTCGTTATTTTTTTGGCGTGATCGAAAATATTTCTTGCCTCAACAGTACTAAAATACACAATTAGGCTTCTTAAATTTACTAGAGCTATTTCACATAAGTCGTCCGTCAATGTCATATCTCTTTCTTCAAATCTGTCCTCGTTTAACACGAGAAAAAAAAGCGAAACTGATCGAATTAAGTACTGGATTTCGTCAAAATGAACAGTGATCGCTTTGGTTTCTTTTTTCCACACTCGTTCTTGCCACTTCCCCATCTTTTCGCGCACATACACTGCACCGCCCAGCATCAAAAGTAAAATCTGTACTAGATCATACCCATCACATTCTGAGAGATCTTTTACGTGTTGACCAAATTTGTAGTCAGCAACAATAATTTTTTCACCTAATTTATAGATAACATCTTCACGAATCCATACCATTAACTTTCCTTCATCACTGATGATGTTTAGGAGGATTGCTTCTTCCAGCACTAAATCTCCCACGGCTTGAATTTCCTGGACAAAGGAAGAATGCTGTAGGGCGCGGACAACTTTTTTCAAATCATCTTTATATTTATTTCTTTTTAGCCAAACCTCTTCTCGCACTTCCACTTCATCCACTCTAGATTTATGAGAACGGACATTTCTTTGATCAGGTGAGACAGACGATAAGAATTCCTTGCGCTCACGCCAGATATCTAACATAAACAAGGCATTTTCCGCTGTAAAGTTCATTTCTATTTTTTGAAAATAACGGACAATAAAATCAAATACTTCTTTATCTTTTGACGACATCGTGGAATTAATACTCTCTAAGTGACGAGGAATAAGTAGTACGCGATTCTTTTGAATATAATCTAAGAAAACATAAAAAAAAGCGAGCTCATGAGCAAAAATGCCAAAAAAAATCTTCACCAACTGCTTTTTGTTTGGAAGCTTAGCTTCAATTTCCTCTTCCGCATGAATTTTTTTTAAAAGCTCAATTTGACTCAGAACAATTTGATATGCTGTTGGAACCACTTGAATTATTAAAGAATCAACATCTTCCAAAAGATTGTGTTGCACAGCAACTGTAGCATCAATCTCTCCATGAAGTGAGTTACTAGAACCACCTTCCCATTTCTCGATGTGCAGTTTTTTTCCGTAGTTGGGTTTTCCAAATCGCCTCGCAATTTTCTCAAGATTTTTTTGTTTACTCTTGTGTAAGTCAAAGGCTTCCATCTATGAAACTTTAATTAAAGGATAAAACCAAATCAAGAATAGCGAGGAAGATGAAAAATGAGATATGATAAATGTTCACAAAATAAAATTACGACTAATGGGATACACCCACGAACGGGGGGGTGTACACAGCGGAACCATAGTTTTTGCTTGCTGAATGGAAGATGTGAGTGCCAGGCGTATTTTAAAAATCACACCGACTGATCAACTTTTACCTCTCCTTGTATTCGCATTATTTTTGGGTTAAATTGAGGTGAAGCTTGATAACGAAACGGTGTGGTTGACACAAGCAAGGATGGCAAATCTTTTTCAAACTACAAAACAAAACATAAGTTTACATCTCAAAAATATTTTTTCTGAAGAAGAACTTCAAGAAGATTCAGTTGTCAAGGAATTCTTGACAACTGCCACGGATGGTAAAAAATACTCAACTCTTCATTACAACCTCGACGTCATTATTTCCGTCGATTATCGAGTAAACTCTCGTCGTGGCACTCAATTCCGCATATGGGCGCCTAAACAACTCCGTGAATACTTGATTAAAGTTTCGTAATGGATGACGCGCATTTAGCTGAAGATAGAACTATAAATAGAATCAATTATTTTTGTTCGGCACCTTCGCTCCCTCTTTTCTCGCTTCGGAGAGACCAATTGCCACAGCCTGTTTCATACTCGTGACTTTTTTCCCAGATCTTCCGCTTTTTAGCGTACCCTTATGCATTTCGTGAACCGCTTTTTTTACTTTTTGTTGTGCTTTTTTTCCATATTTGGGCATATCTGTTCCTTACTTCCTTTCCTTTCTTTTGGTTCTGTTTTATATTATGAATTAAGTGTAGTCGCACAATACTATAATAATTTGAAAAATTTGTAAGAAAATTATATGGATCATTCAGTTCCACTTTCCCTCTCTTATGACAACATTCAAATAGTTGCGGAAGAGTTTGCACGGAAATATCAAGTCGAACATCCTTTACCTCAGCTTCCTACTGAGACAGATTTACTTTCTTACAAAAATATTCTGGAAACGGAGTTTAGTGGAGTTATCAAACTTGTTAAACAGCGCTTGGCTGAGGTTGAGTCCGAAGGTGGACACGGCTACGAACACTTGGAATGGGTGGCGTGTTTTGCTGGTTATATCGCCCAATTAGAGTGCACACATCGACAGCTCGCGGACGACTTAACAAAAAGCTATATTCGACGAGCGATGCTCGCTGGTTTTCTCCACAATATTGAAAGACATCTCGGTTTTGGTGACGATTATATGCAAAAAGGAGCCGAAACGGCTCGGCGTTTCCTGGAACAGCTTCATATGATGGACGAAAGTGTCATTGAAGTCATTCGCAATCATGACAGAATTGAGTTTGATACCAGAGGAGATCGCGATTTGGAAATCATTTTTGGCTGCGTGTTTGACGCGGATCACTCTCGATATGGTCTCGAACGTGCTGATACTTTCTGGCGTATGAAAGAAAAGCAAGGCAAGTCACCCGAGGCTACTATTCATGACTATGCATATCTTCCTCAATACCGAAAAGCGTGGCGAACATACTGGGGGCAACAGATTGGACCCGCGTTGATCGATTACGGTCTGGCAATTGCAAAACATGTAGAAGAGGTTTTTACTTCAAAACCAAGTACCAATACTCATTATTGAGATATTCACCAGCTGATGCGCCTTCTATTGCCTGCCAAGTTTGCTTGATACCAGTCTGTTTAAAGCCTAATGATATTGAACTGCGAATAATTCTGGTATTGTTGCTTTGATGGTTAGTAAACACAATCACCCCATCGGGATGATCTTCTTTCAATCGTGCCAAAGTTTGCTGTCGCATCTCTTTCGCAACTCCTTTACCTTGACAGTCTGGATCTACAAATGTACGGGAGAGGAAGGCAAAATCAGAAATATGATGCGTTTTTCCCAATGACTTTAAGCACCTCATTATTTCTTTGTGTTTAAAAGAAAGCATTTCATGAGGGGATTCCGTGTCTAAATCCAACTCACTGTAAGTTGTTACTCCAACCAGTTTATATTCCTCTCTTGCGACCGTTGCCTGCATACCCATTTCTAGTTCCCTCTTTAACCTTTCTTGAGTAGCCTCTTTTGAAATTTCAACCTGAAAAAGCTCGGAAGCAAGCATGGTCACAGCAAAAAGATCGACAATACTCGGTAAATAATCAAACAGGTCTCCACCTGATAAGTGCTCGAATTTTCTAGACATTATGTTTTCCGCTTGTTAATCAACTTCGCAGGCACACCACCAACCACTGAGTAAGGCTCAACATTTTTGGTCACTACTGAACCCGCTGCAATCACTGATCCTCTGCCAATCGTGACTCCCGCCAACACAATCACGTGCGCACCAATCCACACATCATCCTCAATTCTGATTGGTTGACCACTTGATCCCTGAGTACGAATGAGCTTTTCAGGATCTGCAAAGTGATGATTTGAAGTTATCAAGGAGACGTGATAGGCAATCAGCACATCATTACCAATTGTTACTGGAGCATGGATCGCATCGATAATGCAGTCATGATTGATGAACACATTATCGCCAATAGTCACGTTCTTTTTATTCATAAATTGGGTGCGTTTATTGAGGCGAAAGTTCTTTTGCGAACCTGAGACGCCAGCCATTTTAGCTCGCATCGACATGGTCCAGTTGCAGTAAAGAGCAAAAAGTGGCGAAATCATGGGGGTATTATCTCATATTCTGTGAGACAAACCTGAGGATGAAAGAAGGGGATTACAATGGTAAAATCAAGTCTTGAACAAAAACAGTAGGAGATCCTAATTTGCAATTAAAATGACCAAGTATATTAGACATCCAAATACTACTTGTATCATTTGCGGTAAGCCAATTTATAAGAGAAAAGTTGAAATTGAGCGAAATAAAGGAAGAGTTTTTTGTAGTCTTATCTGCTATGGCATAGGGAGTAGAAAAGAAAAACCTTGCTTAGAATGTGGGAAACTTATTCTCGCTGGACAAAATAAAAAAACTTGTAGCAGAGCTTGCTCTAATAAATATAGATCTGGGATAAAGTATTTAGTAGATCGACCGAAAGATAAGGTTAAACATTATCAAAGCATCAAATTAAGATTAATAGAACAAAGAGGAAGAAAGTGCGAAAGATGTAATTATTCGCAATATGAGATCTTACAAGTTCATCATAAAGATAGAAATCATACGAATAATGATTTTTTGAATTTAGAGTTAATTTGTCCTAATTGTCATTGTGAAGAACACTTTCTAGAAAAAAGTTGGTTAAAGAAGAAATTAGAAAGGAAAGAAAGATAGTTGGAGGGGTGCTCCGAATGGTTAAGGAACCAGTCTTGAAAACTGGCGCCCGCAAGGGCTTGCAGGTTCGAGTCCTGTCCCCTCCGCCAATTT
>PJMF01000010.1 GCA_003173865.1 Minisyncoccota bacterium | reverse complement strand
CAAAAAATCTCCCGACTCAAAACAGATCTACATTGGCAAACTCTTGAACCCAAAAGTTGGGACACCGCGCACTGGGTGGCTGACATGAGTAAAACAAAAAATTTATTGCATTGGGAAGCGAAGTATTCTCTAGAAGAAGGAATGAAAAAAATGTGGGAGTGGTGGCAAAGCTACCAAAAACTCTATGACTAAAAAAACTCGTTGCCCATTATGCGGCTCCCATAAAGCAAGTGATTATAAAGTTTTGTTTCCCGCAAACTTTAGAATGGCGATGGTTCCAAAATTATTTTCTGCTCGTCGTTTACCAGATAAAATTCATTACCAATTAGTAAAGTGTCAAAAAGATGGGATGGTGAGATCAAATCCAATTTTAGATACACGCACCCTTGATAAATTATACAAATTCAGTGCTTTTACATATCAAAAAGAAGTTGAAAACTTAGTAATCACCTACATGAATGCATTGCGGCCAGCATTAAAAAAAATAAAGAAAAATGATCGAATTTTAGAAATCGGTTGTGGCTCTGGGTTTATGTTAGCGGCGTTACACAAGGAAGGATTTTCGCGGGTATATGGTGCAGAGCCCAGTAAAGAAGCAGTTTCAAAAGCTGACAAGGAAATTGGTAAAAAAATTGTAAATAAACCATTTACTGCAAAACTTTTCAAACCATCATCCTTCGATTTTATTTTCTTTTTACAAACCTTAGATCACATTCCTGATCCCAACAAGTTTTTGAGTGAGTGCAGAAAAATATTAAAACCAGGCGGATATATACTTTCTTTCCATCACAATGTTGAAAGTTTTTCTGCCCGTTTACTGGGAGAGAGGAGCCCTATTTTTGACATAGAGCACACTCATCTCTATAGTTTTGCAACAACTCAAGCAATATTTACAAAAGAAAAAATGAATGTTGTTAGAATCTATTCACCACTCAATACACTTTCAATTGCTCACTTTATGTGGCTATTACCCATTCCACCAAAACTCAAGCAATTCTCGACAATCTTACGGCTTTCGTTTACTATCCCATTAGGAAACATCTGTATTATTGCTCGTAAAGCCGCCCAGTAAGTGTGTTATGTTTGACATTCAGCAACTTACCACTAACCAAAAAAAATTGCGGCGCCGAATTTTAGAACTTGCACTTCAGCATCATCATTCGCACATAAGTTCCTGTTTGTGTGCTGTAGATATTATTGATCGCGTTCATCGTTTCAAAAAATCAAAAGATATATTTGTTCTCTCAAATGGACATGCGGCAATTGCCTATTACGTGGTTTTAGAAAAATATGGTTTCTTAAAAAGAAAAGATATCGACGCATTGTTTATTCATCCCGACCGCGATATCCGTCACGGAATTCATGTTTCTACTGGAAGTTTGGGACAAGGTTTGCCTATTGGAGTGGGAATGGCTTTTGCTGATCGGGAAAATCATGTGTACTGTCTTTTCTCAGATGGAGAATGTGCAGAAGGAAGCATCTGGGAGGGATTGCGGATCGCAAGTGAAAATATGCTTACAAACATTACATTTGTAATTTCTGCAAATGGTTTTGGTGCGTATCGTGAGGTTGCAATTACTCCGATAAAAAAACAGTTGCGAGCTTTAGGATATGAAGTGATTTCGATTTCTGGTCACGATGAAAAAATATTAGGAACGACTTTGCAAAAAGCAAAAAAAGTATTGAAGCCAACTGTCATTATTGCACATACGTGTATCTCACAATTTCCTTTTTTAGTGGGGCAAGCAGCGCATTATCATAAGATGAGTGCTGATGATTGTGAATCAGCTCTGAATTTATTAAAGTAATTCTTTATGCACACACAAGATAAAAGACCACTTTTTGCGAGTTTAGTTCACGAGCAAATGAAACGAAATAAAAATATTTGGGTGATTACGGGTGACTTGGGGTACGTAATGTGGGATGAAGTTCAACGTGATTTTCCAGATCGTTTTTTAAATACTGGCGCTGCTGAACAGGCGATGATGGGAGTTGCCGTAGGACTTGCACTGCAAGGAAAAATTCCAGTAGTGTACTCAATTACACCATTTCTTTTATATCGACCATTTGAAACGATTCGCAACTACATTGATCATGAAAAAATTCCTGTAAAGCTTATTGGTTCTGGAAATAAAATGGATTATGCAAATGAAGGATTTTCGCATTGGTCACTAGAAGATCGTGCTGTGATGCGCATTTTTAAAAATATTCATGCACATTGGCCAAAAACCAATGAAGAACTCATCGATGTGACTGCAGAAATGTGGAAAAATTCTGAACCTTATTATATTAATTTAAGAAGAAAACCAAGATGAGAAAGAACATTGCCGCCAAAAAATCCACTCTCAGTGTAGTGATTGCTTGTTATAAAGATGCGCAAGCAATTCCGATTATGTATGAACGCTTAAAGAAAACTTTTCATGAAATGAAAGTTGCTTATGAAATTATTTTCGTAAATGACGGAAGCCCTGATGACTCTGAGCATGTTATTCGTCAGATAGTCAAAAAAGATAAACATGTCATCGGCATCTCTCACTCGCGAAACTTTGGCTCGCAAATGGCATTTACCAGTGGTATTGATTTGGCCACAGGTGATGCTGTAGTTTTAATGGATGGTGATTTGCAAGATCCTCCCGAAATCATCCCACTTTTTTATGAGCAGTGGCAAAAAGGTTACGACGTCGTTTATGGAGTGCGAGTGAAGAGAGAAGCGCCGCTGATGATGCAGGTTTTGTATAAAGTTTTTTATCGAATTTTTCATTCACTTTCTTATATTACTATTCCGGTTGATGCGGGTGATTTTTCTTTGATTGATCGTAAAGTAATGGAAGAGTTGAAGAAGCTTCCTGAGAGAGATCGCTTTATTCGCGGGTTACGTGCGTGGGTGGGTTTTCGACAAACGGGAGTTCCTTACATCAGGCCAGAACGCATGTTTGGTAAAAGTACGAATAACTTAATCAAAAATTTTCAATGGGCAACGAAAAGTATTTTTTCTTTTTCTTATGTGCCTTTACAAGCGATGACTTTACTGTCACTCGCAGTTTTTTTTCTTTCGGCATTGGGAATTTGTTGGCAGGTTGGGTTGCGTATTGTTCGGCCTGACTTGACTCCTCCCGGCATCAGTGCTGTGTTAATTGTCATTTTATTTTTGGGTTCAGTGCAGCTTCTAGGAATTAGCTTTTTAGGTGAGTACTTAATTAAAATTTTTGAAGAAGTGAAACAACGTCCGATGTATATTCGTAAAGAAATCATTCGTTATGAAAGATAGTTATGCGATGGTATTTACAAGTCTGTTTGCAGTTTTTGCTCTAGTTTTTTTCGTTTTTCTTACGCGTTATTTTTTTTCCAAAAAGAAGTTTTCTTTATTACTGCTGACTGCAGGGATAGCGGTATTGCCGTTGATTAACATGTGGAGACCCGGCTTGTATGAAAGTGGCGATATGGGCAGCCACGTCATCTTTTTAATTTCTTTTTTCCATTCTTTGCAACAAGGTGTTTTCTTTCCAAGATGGAGCGCTGAATTTTGTAATGGTTATGGATATCCGCATATGCAGTTTTTTTATTTTTTACCCTACTATCTAGGATCATTTTTTCATGTCTTAGGGTTAAGCTTTATAAATAGTATCAAATTAATATTTAGCATTTCATTTATTGGTGCTGGTATCTCGATGTTTTGTTGGCTGAGAGAAGAATTCGATGAACGTGCCGCCTTTGTTGGATCAATTTTTTATTTATTTGCGCCATATCAACTGATTGACTTACATTTTACAGGAGCGCTAGGAGAATGCCTTGCATTTGCGATTGCGCCTTTGATTTTGTTGTGTGCAAAAAAGACGACTGTAAGAAAACAACTTTCCCGTTGGCATATTGCATTTGTCATTTTATATATTGCTTTAATCTTTACGCATCACATTGTTCCGATTTTATTTTTGCCATTTGTTTTGTTTTATTTTTGGTTGTGTTGGCGATTACAAAAGAAACGCTCAGGATTTGAATTTATATGGATTTTTGTTTCCCTCGTCATTATTTTTTCACTGACTGCTTTTCATTGGTTGCCAATTGTTTTAGAGAACGGATTGATACAACAATCTCAAATGAAATCGTTTGAAACGAATTATCTGTGGCAATTCTTTTTTTCACCTTGGCAGTATGGTTTTCTTTTTGAAGGGCATTATGGAGAAGTTAGTCCACTCATTGGATATGCACAGATAGTGGTGTTTTTTTTCGCGCTCAAAATTTATTTTACGCAAAAAATTAAAAAAAATGACAAAGTATTTTTACGTTTTTTTCTTATTTCGACGGTTGCCGTATTTATTTTCATGCAATCTTTCACTTTACAGCTATGGTTAAAAATACCAATTCTTGATGCTTTTCAAACAACTCGTCGTTTGCTCTTTTTGATGACAATACTCAATGCGGGTATCGCAGCGGTAACAAGTAAGTACATCAAATCAAAAGTTTTTTTCAGTATGCTAATTGCGTTTGCAGTTTTGTCGACAACTTTAAATTGGCAACCCCGCGCACTGGTGACTAATCGAAATGATCAAACATTAACTGCTGAAATTCCCAGTCGTTGCGATTGGGTGACAATTCCGACTTGGGTTACTCAGCAAACTCAAGAAAATGTTTTGCTATATCGCAAGAGCGATCTTGAAGTGATTAAGGGAGATGCTGAGTATGTAAAGTTACCGAGCAGTTTTGTTCAACATGAGTATGTAATCTCAGTCAAAACGGAAGCGACTCTTAGAGAGAATACCATTTATTTTCCGGCATGGGTGGCGTATCTCAACGGCGTTCAGCAACCAATTCTCTTTAATGATCCGTCTGCACCTGGAATTATGGAGTTTCATCTTCAACCGGGTTTATATAATCTCACGTTGAAGTATCAATTCACCACTATTGAACAACTTGCATGGAAAATTTCTGTATTCGCGCTCTTTGGATGTACAATTATTGTTGTTGTGCTAAGGCATCATGAATAAAAAATTAATTGCACTCGCTTTGTTCATTATTGGCGTAACTTTGTTCATGACGCGGCAAGGGATGCCATCGAGCTTAAGCCTGACAATAGTTTAGGCATTTTCCGTGCAGAAGTTATAAGTAAGAAATGCCACAGTCATTTGGGTCACATGTTTGATGATGGTCCTGAAGTTTATTCCTGACCCAGTTTCTTCTCCAACTCCAAAGAAGTAAAAAGCATATATAATACTTGGTCTGGAGGGATCGCATAGTGGCCGAGTGCAGCGGTTTACTAAACCGCCATATCGCAAGATATCGTGGGTTCGAATCCCACTCCCTCCGCCAAGCTTGAATTACAGGTTCCAAAGAAAGCCTTTGGGCGGATAGTTCAGTGTATTTTCCAGGTTCGATCCTATCCATAATGGCGAATGTTTCTTTTTTACCTTTTTCAATTAAATAGTAGGCCTTTTCTCCATCCAGCTTGAGTCGTTTATCTTTGATTCGTAGGTTTGAACCAAGTTTTGAAAGTACCCACGTTTTATCTTCTATGCTGCCATGTTCAAGCAGTTCTCGCGCTGTTAGGAGATCTTTCCTTTTTTTCAAAGTGGTACAATTTTATTATGCGACAAGTGTAAAAAATAAACTTTGAAAGGATGCTGTTATGGATGAATCATTTCGAGACCTCACTGGTGTAGTTCTTTCTCCAAAGGACAGAAAAAAATTTGAGAAGTGGCGGTCAGCTGGGAAGATTAGTGTTGACGCGAAAGGAAAAATAACTTGGGAGGAGACATTGATCACGATGTCAACCTAGACAAAGGATATGTAGCTGAGTTGAGGCTGCCGACTATTGACGACACGCTATTAGTATATCTGCGTGAACTTGCGCACTGGGAACCATCACAAGTGGTAGAAGATGATGAGTGATGAGTAGTGTTCAATCTCGATGAAACTCGAACAACTGACTAAAGATCATCTTCATCAGCTAAATGACCTTAGCGATAAGTTATAATTTCCCTATAATGAAATTATCGCGCCTTCGTACTGGTTGGCATCTAGATCACTTTCTCCATCTTTACCTGCTTACTTTTGGTGGTCTTGCGTTGATCATTCTTTCCAGTTTTTTCTTGATTAGATATCTCTTTTTGAACTTTATTGGTGGGTCACTAGCAGTGATTCAGGAGAGAGTTGCTCATGATCTCGTTTATCGGGGGGGTAACTGGGATGTTACGCAGTACAACGCGGATCCTTACACCGCGTATCCTAACTCATCGAGCGCTTTTCCACTTTATATTATGACTGCGCAGGGATTTGTGATTGAACGCAGCAAACCGATTACTGGTTTTTTGGACACTTCTGACTATAAGCATTTACTAGAGTTTCAAAATATTCGGTTTGAAACTACTCCCACCGGCGAGCAATGGCGAGTTTTCTCGCAACCAATTACTCAAGAAGGGAAGACGTATGGCTCTATCATTGTGGCTGCGTATGATCCTCAGGAGGCAGTTTTGGAAGATGTAGATCAACAACTTAAGGACAGCATGCAACATTTGATGTCTGTCGTCGAAGTAAAGGACAATGATCTGGATGTGAACAAAGTCGATGTCCGAAATATCCGGTATAACTTGGCTTTTACGGTGGTTAATAGTTTCAATAAAGTACTTGCTAATGACGGTCGACCACCTACGTATATTGATCCGAGTTATGTGAAAGATGAGCTCAATCAGGTTGGGGTCCGCATCATTTCAGACACGAAAACACATGAACAATTTCTTATTGATTCAAGAATGCTCGTTGATAAACAGGTGCCGGTGGCTCTCGTAGTAGTTGGCCGATCGATTCACTCCATTAACCAGACTTTGTGGGTTTACTTAGTGACTGGGATGGCTATGAGCGCGTTTCTGGCAGCAATTATTGCTGGGATCTGGACTGCTCTTATTAAACACAAGGTAAAGAAAGTTATTGCAGAGAAAGATCGACAGGCTCAAGAGGTACATGTTCCGTCTAGACTTTACTTCCATGCCCAACGCAGTCAACTTGAACTTGATGGAAAGATGATTCCTATTGCGTATGGTTCTAACCAGTATTCACTGTGTAAAGCCATCTTTTCAAAACCAACCAAGCGTTGGGAAGTAGATGAGTTGCTCGAAGAATTTGGCGAAAATGTGACGAGTGAAAACTCCCGCAAGGTTTACGACGCAATGCTTGCCATCAATAAAAAGGCACAATTTAAGCTTTTTGAGCATCACGATAAGACATATTTTCTTAATCCGCAACTCCTCGACCGCATCTCGGCAAACTAAAAACCTCTGGTGCTTCCCTCACTCATTTGTGAGTCTCAAGTGAATCACTCGGCTTTTCATACAATTCTCTTACATTTGAATTATTTTTTAATTAATTTGAGGAATTGGGCGTTTATGAAAAAACAATCACATACATCAGATGGTCATGCTCAACAACACTCGTTGGGCTGGTTCCTGTGCTGGGCAGTCGTTTTTGCCGACATTGGAACGAGTCTTTACTATGTTCCTGGTATCCTATATGGCGAAGTTGGTAATTTGGCAGGTTTATTTGTTTTGATGAGTAGTGTTGTCTTCGTGCTTCTTTCCTTAAAGTATATTGAAATTACCGAGCGCTATCCTGAAGGTGGTGGTGTAGTTACTGTAGCCACCCACGCTTTTGGTCCATGGATGGGTGCGTTGGGGGGAATGTTTATTACTGTAGATTACTTCTTAACTGCGGCAATTTCTTCAGTTTCTGGTTGTGCTTATCTGAACTCAATTATGCCAATCGCGAGCTTGATTGTGCCTTTATCAGCAGCGGGAGTGATTTTTTTAGGTATCTTGAACATTATTGGTATTAAAGAATCAGCTAAAGTGACTGCAGTGATTGCGACTTTGGCGTTTATTGTGGATTTGCTCTTAGTTGCAGTCATCGCAACCCAAGTTGGTCCTGAAGGTTGGCATGTCCTGTTTAGTAGTTTGTCACGCATTACGACACTTGGTCCTTGGCCAATCTTAACTGGATTTGCTGGATCATTCTTAGCCTTCTCAGGTTTAGAATCAATTTCACAACTGTCACCCGCAATGGTGTTGCCACGCAAGCGTACAGCTGGAATTGCAATGGGATTTGTCGTTGTCGCGATCTTAGCGACATCACCTCTTTTGACATTGTTTTCGACCAATTTGCTCACTGCCAAAGTGCCAAACGGTTCTGAAACGGTATTAGAAAGTGTTTCCCGAGTGCATGAGCGAGAGACACTTCTGCTTAAAGAAACTAATTCAGAACGCAAAACAGAACTCACTGCACAAATCGAAGAAGGCAAAGCACTTTCTGAACGCTTTATTTCTGAGGCCGGCGCTCAATATGGTGGCACGCTGCTAAAGACAGCAATTGTCGCGACAGCTTCAATTTTGCTGCTCTTTGCTGCCAACACAGCCATTATCGGAGCATATCATGTGTTCATCGCACTTTCTCGCCAAAACTTTTTGCCACAACTGTTGCAAAAACATAACACGCGTTTTGGTTCACCACATTGGTCAGTTTTCCTGGCTGTGTTGCCACCGGTGTTAATTATTGTATTAACACAAGGCAATGTGGAACTGCTTGGACAACTCTACGCATTCGGACTTTTAGGTGCATTTAGTTTGTCTTCCTTAGGATTGGATTTAGTACGATGGAAAGAGAAAAAATCTTTTTCTTTATCATTCACTCTTGGTCTTTTCACCACAGCATGTGTTTCAGTTGCTTGGGTCACTAACCTCTACTCGAAACCATTAGCAACTGCTTTTGGGGGCAGTATTACAGTAGCAGGCTTAATTGTTGCTTTCTTGGTCAGAAAGTATAGCAAGGTGACTGTGGTCAACAAACAAATTGCTGAAACCGCATTTGATAAATTGCCACATGGTCAAATCTTGGTACCTGTCTTTGATGAGTTTGATGCCAACTTATTTGAGTATGCTGGTCAGTATGCTCATCATGATAAGAAGGAGGTAGTGCTGCTTTATTTACGTGACTTTACTGATGTTTTACAAACCACCAGTCAAAGTTTAGATCAAGATGAGGAAGGACAAGAATTTTTGTATAAGGCAGTAGCTATTCTTCATAGTAAACATGTGAAGTCTGCAGTTTCTTATGTGGCTACCTCCGATATGGCCGAGACAATCAACGAGTATCGTCAAAGATTGAAACCTGAGTTGACGATTCTTTCGCCTCAACAACAATCTTTGCTGTTGAACTTCCTGCGTGGCAACTTGCTCAAGAATGTGATGAAAGTACCAGCTGGAAACGTTCTCATTTACACGGGTCCACAGTCACAAGCAGAAGTTGAAGAAGCTGAAATAGAGGACATGGATACTCTCCACGAAGGAAGTGCCGTACTCGCATATGTTCGCACAAAATAAATCTTCATTTTGGCGGGAAGTCGCACGACTCCGAGATGGTATCGTTGCAGGACTTATAGCGGGTGGCTTTGGGGGTCTGATTGGCGGAGTGAGTAATGTATTAACCACCGATCCTTTAGGTGTCGCACATACGGCATCAATTCCATTTGGATGGTTACTTGTGCTCAGTCTCGCACATATTCTCGATATCGTCATTCGGGCGGCACTCTTTGGTGCTGCCGGAGGCATGTTAGTGAATGAAACACTTGGACGATTGGGAAATAGCGATTAAAATTAATTGCATGTCTCGCCCTCGTCGCAAAAACCTTTTGCAAATTATTGGTCCTGGTCTCATTACGGGTGCTGCCGATGATGATCCTTCTGGAATAGCCACCTACACCCAAACTGGCGCGCAATTTGGATATGGTCAGTTGTGGACGGTATTGTTTCTCCTGCCGATGATGATCGTGATTCAAGAAGCATGTGCACGGATTGGTTTAGTGACTGGCAAAGGGATCGCGGCTGTCGTCAAAAAATACTACAACAAATGGTTGCTTTACTTCCTGGTGGGTTTGGTGCTCACTGCGAACACGATCAATATAGGTGCCGATATTGGCGCGATGGCCGAAGCCGCGCGTTTAGTGATTCCGGCTCATTTTGTAGTGATGATGATTTTTTTTACAGTGTTTATTTTAAGTTTAGAAATTTTTACAAGTTATCGGGTGTATTCAAAGTTACTCAAGTGGTTGTCTCTTTCTCTTTTTGCTTACGTGATTACGGCGTTTATCGTAACTCAGCCTTGGCAAGAAGTATTGTATGCGACATTCGTACCACATCTTGAGTTCACTACTAGTTTCTTGTTTATTATTACCGGCGTCATTGGAACCACAATTTCGCCATATATGTTTTTCTGGGAAGCTGATGAAGAAGTGGAAGAAGAGCGTGAACATCACTTAATGAGTAAAAAAGGTGTCCCAAAGGTTACAAAACACTCTATCCAGGTAATGAGAACCGATAATGCTTTAGGAATGATTTCTTCGCAAGTGGCAACCTGGTGCATTATTGTGGTGGCTGCTTCCGTACTTTTTAGACACGGAACAATGAATATTAATACAGCTGCTGATGCTGCAAAAGCACTCGAACCACTGGTACAAACATTTCCTTATGCTGGTTTTCTTTCAAAATTACTTTTTGCTGTTGGGGTAATTGGATTAGGTTTGTTAGCTGTGCCTGTATTATCTTGTTCAGCTGCGTATGCATTGTCAGAAGCGCTCAATTGGAAACAAAGTCTCGACCTCAAACCGCGCAAAGCGAAGGGTTTTTACAGTGTGATTGTGTTATCGACGCTCATCGGTGTTTTAATGAACTTTAGTGGAATCGATCCTATTAAAGCATTGATTTACACCGCTGTTTTGAATGGAGTGGCATCAGTTCCACTCATTTTTATTGTCTTGAAAATCACCAACAATAAAAAAATCATGGGTAAGTACACAAATGGTTTTTTCGCAAAAGGGGCATTATGGATCTGTGTGATCGCACTTGCTATTACCGTCCTGAGTATGTTTGCGACTTGGGGAAAAAACTAACTTTACCCAATGACTAATGTAATGGCTCCAATCACGATGCAGTAGATACCAAAAGGTATGAGTGCTGACACTTCTTTTGCTTTCATGTAGCGCATTAAAAACATGACACTCAAGTACGCACTGGCTCCAGCAACGACTCCGCCAAAGAGGGTTGGTAAAAGAATGGTGTGCAAATCACTGTGCAGTAATTTTGGAAGTTCATAGATGGCTGCAGCAAAGATAAGTGGTGTTGCGAGCATAAAAGAAAAATGTGCCGCGGCTTCATGTGTAAATCCCATAAGTAGGCCACCGACTAAAGTTGCTCCAGATCGAGAAAATCCTGGTAACAGAGCGATAATTTGCCACAAGCCGATGAAGATGCTTTTTTTCAAAGTCAGTGTTTTAAGATCACTACTCGCTTGTTTGCGTTTAAAAAACTCACCAGCGAAAAGTAAAAAGCCATTGAGAATGAGAAAAAGTGCAACCCATCTTGGTTCACCGAATAAATGACCAAGTTTTTTTTCTAAAAGGAGACCTGCTAATCCAGCGGGAATTGTACTCATGACTAAATAAAAGAGAACATTTTTGTTTTTTTGCTGAAAAACGGGATGCAGATCATTTGGTTTCAACAACACAAACCAGTCTTTCCAAAAATACGCGAACAATGCGACTGCAGTTCCTAGATGAAGTGCAACTAAAAATGGCAGCAGAGTTGGTGATTTGAGATCAGTGCCCCAACCCATCCAGTGCGAAAAGAGAATGGCATGACCTAAACTACTGACCGGAAAAAGTTCGGTGACTCCTTGCAGTACGGCGAGTAAAAAGACGTGAATAAAATCCATGCGTGTAGTTTACCAGAATTTTTTGCCAAAATAAGAGATAATGGGCATATGTCCAAAAAATTAGGTAAAAAAATTAAACAGGCTCGTACTCAGATGGGTTTGACGCAAGCAGATTTGGCATATCGCTTGGGGATTTCGGCCACGTCGATTTCAGCGTTTGAAGCGGGGCGCATTAAGCCTGACTTTACGTATGTGCAGAAAATCGCGCAGTTCACGCATCAACCACTTTACTTTTTTACGGGTAAAAAAAGAGAAGAAGCTCTCGATCGCATCGATAAAATGATTGCCGAGCTTGAACAAATCAAACAATTGCTCAAAGATATAGATGGTGGTGAAGAGTAGTATTTACATAAGCTTTTGCTCTTTAAATGAAAAATGTTCAGATCGAGCCACAATTAAGTGATCAAGTAACTCAATTCCGAGAATTTGTCCTGCTTCAGCAATGCGTTGAGTAAACTTCTTATCTTCTTCTGAAGGAATTGCTACCCCAGTTGGATGGTTATGCGCCAAGATAATAAAATGAATGGGATGATGTTTAATTGTCGTAAAAATATCTCGAGGTACAATGCCGATTTGATTCATGTTGCCAATTGCCAAAATTTCTCTCAAAATTAACTGCATCCGAGCGTTGAGATATAAACAAAGAAGCTGCTCACGATCGGCATAACGGAGTTCTCCTACCTGTGTCAGCACTTGCTGAACAGAGTCCATAATTGGCGAACCACTTGGCCGCAAACGTTCCACTAACTCAATTGCGGCTAAAATTTGTGACGCTTTCGCCAAACCCACTCCTTTAATACTGAGCAAATCACTCAGCTCTACTTTATTTAAATCGAGAAAAGTTTGACTAATTTTTTTAGCTAAATGTTCAACGGGTAATTTAGTGGATCCACTTCCTAAGATGACGGTAAATAGCTCTTCTAAACTTAGCGTTTCAACGCCGCGGTGCATGATTTTTTCGCGTGGGCGTAAATGTGTAAAATCTGAAGTCGGAAAGTACGTCATTTCCAGATCATAAATCCCGAACTGTAGGAAAAAGTGTAGAAAAAATGCAATTGCTTTGAACTATACAAAATCTTGTATAAAAAGCCAATTTTTGATATAATAAACTCATAAAGAAATCTCGCGGACGAAGTTTTCGTACTTCCACCTGTTCGGAGATTTTTTTATTTTGGGAAGACTGACATAAATTCAAGTTGGTTTTTCTTATCTTTCTTAATTTGTACGATAAATATACTTTGGGCCGTTTGTCCATAAAAGCGATAAAGTGTCTCACGTTGATTATTAGGGTTTTTAACAGTTTCAGGTTCAAAATATGAGTTTTGAATAACTTCCAGAGCGCATTCAAAGTATTTCAGCCTTCTTACTTTATCCTGAATTTTTTTCGTAGAAAGATGTTCCCAAAAGAAGCTTAAAAATATTTTTTGCTTTTGGAAATATCTTGATCGGATGTACGGTTTGCGTTTTGTTTTTCTCTCGATCTCATGAAAAATTGATCGGGCTATTTTATTAATAGTTTTATACGTTTTATCAGGAATAATTTGTGTTTTCACTTTCCACACGTGCATGAGCATTTTCTCCAGTTTAAAAATAATAATGCTCAAGCGTAAACCCCGAACTGTAGGAAAATGCGTAACAAAATCACGATTGCTTCGTCTCGACTAATCTGATCTAATAAATAGATGACAACGGATGGTCTAACTACTCAGGAAGCACATCATCGTCTTACCCAATATGGTCCGAACGAATTTCAAAAAGAAAAACATTCGGCACTGCAAATTTTAGCTCGGCAGTTTAAAAGTTCGCTCATTTATTTATTAATTCTCGCCGCGGTGTTATCTTTTTTTCTCCAAGATTTTTCTGATGGCGTCATGATTTCAGTAATTTTGCTCGTGAATGCATTACTTGGTTTTTTTCAAGAGTTTCGTTCAGAAAAAGCGATTGAACATCTTTCCCAATTCATCAGCAAAAAAATTCTGGTGAAACGGGATGGGAAACAAGTATTAATTGATGAAAAATTGCTTGTCCCTGGTGATGTTGTCATTGTGCGAGAGGGAGATGTCGTTCCGGCTGATCTGGAAATTGTCCAACTAGACAACATCCTTGTGAACGAATCTCAATTGACTGGTGAGTCGGTGCCACTCTCTAAACGTGTATCTGAAAAACTTTTTGCTGGGAGTATTATCGAAAAAGGAGATGCGGTCGGAGTAGTTTTTGCAACTGCTGGTAAAACTGAACTTGGTAAAATTGCCACACTCTCACTTCAAACCAAAAAAATAACACAATACGAAAAATCACTTCAATACTTTAGTTCGTACTTAGTACGCATTACGCTCGTGACGCTTGTCATTATCTTTGTGGCAAAGCTGTTAATTACAAATGATGTTACGCATATTTCATCTTTATTTTTATTTGTTATTGCCATTGCAATCGCAGTCATTCCAGAAGCTTTACCCGTTATTGCGACAGTGACTCTTGCGAGAGGGGCCCTGGAACTTGCAAAGAAACACGTTATCGTGAAACGGCTTTCCTCGCTCGAAGACTTGGGGAATATCACGCTTCTGTGCACTGATAAAACTGGTACACTGACGGAAAATAAAATGGCTGTGCAATCAGTGGTCTCTCAAGACTCCGAACTTTTTCAAAAATTTGCGTATGCGACCATTGAAGTGCTTGATGAAAAACGCAAACAACTCCATGTCTCCTCATACGATGCCGCACTTGCGGGGTATATCTCGAGAGATATTCAACATTTGGCTTCACACTTAAAGCAAGTAAAAAGCTTACCCTTTGATCCCGATGCACGTCGTCGGCGCGTGGTACTGGAAGATAAAAAAGACAAGAGACACTACTTAGTCTCGATTGGCTCGACAGAAGCACTTCTAGAAATATCAAGTACTCATAACAAACACGACTATCTTACCCAGATCGCCGAAGATGGAAAACAAGGGATTCGCCATCTTGCAATTGCATATAAAGAGATTGAGTACGACTCCAACATGGATATTTTGCAGAACGAACATAATCTGCATTTCTTAGGGTTTGTAAAGTTAAGTGATCCACTGCGTCCTACCACTCAACGCACCATTCAACTTGCAAAGAAGCTGGGGATTGCAATTAAAATTTTGACTGGTGATAGCAAAGAAGTTGCAGAGTTTGTAGGAAGAGAAGTTGGTTTGCTGGGGAGAGATGATCATGCGTTCACTGGCAGTGAACTCGATGCTCTTACTGCTGAGCAATTTCAACACGTCATCTCTACCTGTAACGTTTTTGCTAAAGTTACTCCTGAACAGAAGTATCGATTAATCAATCTTTTAAAAGAACACTACGTCGTTGGATACCAAGGTGATGGCATTAATGATGCGCCCTCTTTAAAGCTTGCCGATGTTGCAATTGCGGTAAGTACTGCCACTGATGTGGCAAAAGAAAGTGCAGATATCTTACTTCTGAACAAAGATTTGAGCGTGATTATTAATGGTATCCAATATGGAAGAACTATTTTTGTAAATATTAATAAATATATTAAACATACGATGGTTGGGAATTGGGGCAATTTTTTTGCGTTAGCCGCGTTGTACTTAATTTCCAATAACTTGCCTTTGCTCCCAATTCAAATTTTATTGACAAGCTTACTGACTGATGTTCCGTTGATTGCAATTTATTCTGATACTATCGATGCGGAAGAAGTTGCTCAGCCACAAAAATATGATCCACGTCCATTGATGTTCATCTCTCTTTTCCTCGGAACTTTAACAACTCTTATCGAGTTTATTTTCTTTGGTTTTGTGCATATGAAGGGAGGTGTTCGCACCGAGACAATGGTGTTTCTTTTCTTGACCTTAGTTCAGTTAATCATCATTTTTTCAGTCAGGACAAAAAAACCGTTTTTCAATGCTGTCCGTCCATCAAGTTTATTAACGATTGCAGTGATTGTTGTTTTCGCGTTGTCACTTCTCTTGCTGTATATACCACCAATCGCGCAGTTACTTTCATTTGTACCACTTTCTGCAAGCACAATTGGATTCGTGTTTGGAATGACTATTGTGTATTTTCTTCTGCTTGATGGGGCAAAGGTCTTTTACTACTCAATGATTGACAATTGGCGCCGAAGTTAATTTTTGTCTATCTTCACTGCATAAAAAAACCCCAGATGATAAATCCGGGGTTTTTCTCTTTACATTAAGGATCAATTTATTGATCACCGCCACCATCAGCTGGGGATGCTACTGGTGAAGCAACTGGAGTTGCAGACATCTTCGTTTTACCTTTGACTGGTTTTGGAGTGGGCGTTGGTTTTGGGGTAGGCGTTGGCTTTGCTGTTGGCATTAAAGATGCTTCGGGTGTTGCCGATGGCATTGCCGTTGCTACTGGTGTCGCTTCAGTAACATCTGGGCTTGGTGATGCAGTAACGTCCGTACTGGCTTTGCTGCATGCACTGAAGAGCACTGCAGAGGTTGCGGCCGTTGCAACGAGTACTCCTGCCGATTTTACAAATTTAGTGGAAAGTTTCATAACACTACCCTTTCACTCACAAATAATAGTAATTCAAAGTATATAGTGCAGTGGAGGTTACAGAAAGAGGGTTTTTTGGTATTTTAAAAAATTAAATGAGTGCTTTATACTCCCCAAAATATATTCAACTAAAAGGTTTTATGATTGAAATTCATTCCGGTTCTCGCCATAACCATCAACCTATTCCCAAAGAGAGTCAAGAAGCTAAGAGAAAACGAGTTGCGAAATACGAACAAGCTGCCGCATTGAAAAAACAAATTGCAGATCAGACATCCAATATGGACAATGCTTACTTGGAGCTTCAAAAGTTATTGTCGGATATCCCAGAATTATTTGCAGATATTGTCTATTTCTGTGATTTCCATAAAATTGGCATTTCGGTTTTTATGGAGTTGTTAATGACACAGCAAGCGAAAGATGCTTTAAAAAGCAATAGATTTGAAGTTTTTTGTGAAAATTTCTTCAATAACCTTTTAAACGATCTCGAGCAATGTGGTATAGAACTTAGTTTACAACAAGTTACCATTATCGACTGGATAATCGAAGATCATGAATTACTCAATTTTAATGGCACTTTGGTGAGAGTAAGTATTTCCAATCGTGCAAATGGTTCTCGTTTTCAGATAAAAAGGGAAGACTTTAAATACGTCAGCGGGAAAAAAAGGAAGAAACAAAAGCAAAAATAAAAATAAAATGTTAGAATGACACAATGCCCGGTCGTCTCTTCTCTCAAAAAAATCTCTTTGCTTTAATCGGTATTCTTATCTTTGGGGGCTACATTTTTTGGCTCAATACGCACGCACCACAATTGAGTAACAACACCACCCAGCCAGCAAATCAAGCTGGCAACCCAACGGCAGCACCAACAGCTGCGAAGAGGTGTGGCGTAAACATGAGTGGCGGAGAGTTTGGTGATTATGCAATTCCAGGTATCTTGAATAAAGATTATCACTACCCAGCGCAAACAGAGGATTTTCAATATTTTTCACAAAAAAATCTAAAAATTGTTCGAATTCCCTTCCTTTGGGAACGCCTTCAACCTCGTCCGTTGCAAGCGCTTTCCGCAGCTGATTTAGCTGGTCTAAAAAACATGGTTTCGATTGCTCAATCTGCAAACCAAAAAGTGATTTTAGATTTACATAACTTCGGATACTACTACCGTCAACCGGTCACCCGCCAAAACGCAGCACAACTTGCTAACGTGTGGAAAAGAATTGCGACAGAATTTAAAGATGCACCAAACATATATGGTTACGAGTTAATGAACGAACCACATGACTTGCCTGAAGGTGGAAGTGGTTGGGCAGAGATTGCACAAACAGTAGTCACTGGAATTCGTAGTGTTGACCAAAATACGCCGATTCTCGTTCCCGGGTACGAGTGGCAACAAGCACGCATATGGCAAGCTCAAAATGCTGGGCTCGCGATTCAAGATCCAAGCAATAAAATTATTTACACAGCACATCAATACTTTGATGATGACTACTCAGGAAAATATCTCAGACCATTTGCAGCAAACCATACTGCTCCACAGCAAGTAGAGGCGGATTCTAAACCATTCTTGGATTGGCTTGAGCAGCATCATGCTCAAGGAATGTTTACAGAGTTTGGTGTGCCTGGCAACCAACCACAATGGCTGGATGTGATGGACCGCTTTATGAAAAATGCGTTTGCCGATCACAACATTGTTGGCGTAGTGTACTGGAGTGCCGGTCCTTGGTGGAAAAATTATCCTTTAAGCGTTCAGCCCGTTACCTACGGTGGTCAAGTTCACGACCAGCCACAGATGATAGTCTTAGGGAGATATTGTTTCTAATTTTCCTTGAAACATCCATATATTTAACCAAATCCAGTTTTGTTCAAACGTATTTTGGCCATCACTCCAGTAGTAACTGTCTTGGTTGTGTTTGAAGCTGGGTGAGACGTATTTTTCATAAATTGCGCGTGCAGTATCTTGCTCACCACGAGTGATAAAGTAACCAAATGTGGCGACGTATTGATCAAGTGAACCATCACTGGAAAGAGGTTTTCCCTGGTGATCATACTGCGAAAAGATCATGTGTTTAGACTGCCAATCTTGAGAAAGAGTATTCACCTTTTTCAAGTAAGCAGTTGCTTCGGGACTTTGGGATATTACTGCTTCTAAACTAATATTCCACAGCACACGATACGCTTCGTAAGAAAAATCAGTGGCATGAGGATCAATTTCTTTGGCCAAGACAATCTGTCCTTTATTCGTCACATCGCACCAGTTGGGAGGTAAATATGCAGCGTTTTTGGTTTCAAACGTACTTGCCGAACACTCATCAAGTGTGACATACATATCTCGCCGGAGCTGCATCCAAGGATGTGAGTTATCAATTTTGGCAAAACTGCGATAAAAAAGTGGCACAAAATGCGACAAGTTGAGCGAGTAAACTGGCCGGTTTGCTTGCGCAGTCCACGTACCAGCGACGAGGTAGTGGCGATTGTTAATCTCGACTACTTCGTGGTTCCAAATTGATTGAGCGATTGCTCTTGCAGCGTTACGGTATGTTTCTGACGACCATTTTTTACTGGCTTGGTCAAGGGCAAAAGCAATCAATTGATCTGCGTCACTGGAAGTATTTGAGTCGCCAAGTTGAGCCGCGAATAATTTATTTTCTGGGAGTGTCATGTTTTGCTGGGTCCAGTTCCAGACTTTTGCAAACGTTTGCTGATCGTTTTGGAGCACAGCGATGAGTAACGTGCGTCCAATATCACTACTACTCGTCTTACTTCCACTTGGCGCTCGAACTTCGCCATTGAGTAGTACTTGGTGAGTGCGATACGACTGCCATGCATATTGAAGGGTTTCTTCGGTTGAAAGTTGTTTGTAAATCGAGACCCAGTCACCATTTGGATGACTCAAAACAAATGCAGTCATGTCATTTTCTTGTTTAAACAATGGGCCAAAGTATTTTATTTGAACGCTATTTTCGAGTGCTTGTTGAGTTAATGGATTGATGTATTCGTAACTGGCAACGTCCTTATAGAGCTGTGGTGTCACGAGTACGTATTGGAGATTGTGAAAATTATTTGCAAGTTTTTTGTATCGTGTGTCAGGATCAAAATCGACTTTCCAGTACCAATCTGCATTTTGAAAAGCTGGATCTCCCTTAAAACGTGAGTTTGTTAAATCAAGATTGCCATAATAATCCATCGCGATGTGTGCTTTAGGATCAAGATTTGCTTTCACCCAGTTAATGGCTTGGACTTGATACACAGTGTCGTTATCAAAAAAGACACTATGTAAAAAAGTGCTTTGGAGGTAGTGATAACTGAGTCCTCCGAGTATCACGACAAACAGCAAAACACCCAATATTTTATTCACGCGATAGACTGGCGTGATGATTAAGCTCAGTGCATATCCAATACACAAAGATGCAAAAGGGATGATCGGAATAATATAAAAATTAATTACTAACTTGCCACTCATTAAAAAAGCCGCCATCGGCAGCGTCAGAAAAAAGATTACACGACTTCGTTTATGGAAAATTCCTAACACCCCCTGTATCACGAATGAGATCGATGCTGCAATTACGAAGAGAGAATCTTTCAACAACCAGAAACGATAATTAAATTGAAAGTCGCTGTTCCACTTCCAAAAGGGTAGCCCTGAACCGCGACTGGTTTGTTGTTGTAGGGTTTGCAGCAAACTCACGTGCTCTTTGCTCCCGCCCAACAGAGTTCCCGTCGGGAAAAGCTCTTGTTTCAACAATGCATACAGAGGATAAAACGAGATCGTCATGCCGGCAATTGCACACCACTGCAAAAAGATAAAAATTCTTTGTTTCGGATGGCCATACAGAACTGCGAGCACCCAAAAAATCGGAAAGAAGAAGATGCCGTTTTCTTTTGATACAGCAGCGAGGCCCACACACACTGCGCTTGCAAAAAAGTACCACAGACGTTTGCGGGCGTATAGAATGAGAAACAATCCCAGCAATATCCAAAACGTCATCATGTTATCAAGTAAAAATCGCCGTTGAAAGTAAATGGCAATTGGTGAGACCGAAAAGAAAAAAAGCGTTAAGACTACTGCAAAGTAGGACTTCGTCACTTTTTTCGCAACCCAAAAAAGTAAAAAAGTAGAGCATAAGTGAACCACAAACATCAACCAGCGCGCCGAGTTCAACGAGAAGCCAAAAGTAAATAAACCTCCTGTCACTGCAATCCAACCAGATGCGACAATCCAACCAAACGGAGCGTGATCATACCAATAGGTATACGGAGATAACTTGCCTTGAGTGAGCACTGTCCATGCTTGTGTGAAGTAAATCGCTTCGTCATTTTCATAATATGGGAAATGCGTCATGTTCCAGGCGTGAAGAACTCCCGAAAAAACTACACACGCACTCAGTAACACAATCACAAACCAGTGTTTTACAAGCCAGTATTTCCAATGTTTCATACGTTTGCTTCAACGAAAGAAGTAAGATCAACTGTAGCATGTTGGGGCTCACGATGAGCATTCAAATGAAGGGTTTTTTCCCAATTCGTGTTACCAAATACATTTCGCCACAAAGCACGAGTGGAGCTCATACCAAGTAAAAGTTGATACGGGAAAAACGTCACACATACTTTGAGTGGCAACCAAATGTAGTAGGGTTTTTTGTACGCTCGGCAAAATAAATACAGACCGATGTTACAGATAATAAGTTGAAGCACTAAGAGATAAAAAGGAACGATCAGGATGAGCACAAGCCAAACGGGCAAAGCAGCGGTCACTGCCAAGTACAGCGAGAACGGAATAAATAAGAAAAACACTGACTGCATGTACGGCGTAAGTAAAATATATGCAGAAAGTATTCTTTGGCTCATAGTAGGAAGTTGAAGCCACTCACCTTTGAGTAAAATTTGTAAAAAGCCTTGATTCCAACGTGTGCGTTGCTTGATAAAGTGATTGATTGAGGAAGGTGTCTCTTCTCGTGTGACGTACTTTTCATCATATGTGACACCAATCTTAGCTCCGGCGATACTCAGCCGAATACCGATATCAGCGTCTTCAGTTAAACAAGTTTCATCCCAGCCATTTGCTTTGAGTAACACATCCCTGCGGAAGAAGACGGTGTTTCCCCCAAGCGGGATCGTTTTTCTTTGGGCGAAAAATTGCAGCGTTGACTTAAACCAAAAGAAGTACTCGAGTACGTTCAGCGTGGAAAACCAGTGCGAACGGTAGTTCATAAGTTGGACACCAGATTGAAGTACATCAAGGTGTTGCTCGGTCATCAGGGTGTTTGCAATTTTATAGAGATGTGTATGTGGTTGATCCTCGGCGTCGAAAATAACGATGACGTCATGGCTGGCCGTGAGCAAACCAATGTTCAGACCATGGGGCTTGTTGGTGGGTCCTCCACTAAAAGTAACGACCCGAATGCGACTGGAGTGAAGCTCATCAATGGTTTTTTGAGCGGCTTTAACCGTTTCTTTGTCATCTGATTTACAGATGATGAGGACCTCCTTCAGGTGGTCTGGATACTCAATTGCATTGATTGAGCGGATAGTTTCAGAGATGACATAGGCTTCATGACGAGCAGGAACAAGCGCCGTGAAAGAGATCTGAGGGTTGAGGTATTTCGTGGGGGAAGTGATCTTTTCCAGGTGCTCTAGATCCTGCCAGGCATACAGAAGCCAATACAGGTTACAGAGCCCGTGAAGGATGAAAACCAAGCTTAGCAGAGTAAGAAGGAGTATCATGTCTGTTATGCAATTTTGCCTGATTTACCAGGCTAAAAGCCTAGAAACAGACACTACATTATCTATTTACGCTCAAATGTATACTGATAGTACTATTTTCCCATAGTTTGGTCAAAAAAGATATAGGATACGGCTGGAAAGCCGTTTGCAGGTTGTAGAGATATCTAGAGTATGTTTTTTATGTCCCATAACTAATTTCACCTCCTACATTTTTCTCTTGCTTCACGCTTGCTTTAGTACTACTATTTTGATAGTTATTGTGATGGCTATGGAAAAAAAGAGAGAAGTAGCTCAGGAACTTGAAAAAATTGCTGTTCAACTCCACAGGCAAAATTCTTGGTATCAAGTTTTCATGCGGGGGCTCTTGACAGGATTGGGAGTAACCATAGGAGCCAGTGTAATGGTAGGTATTGTTTTTTCGATCTTCAATTTTGTCGCCCGAGTCTTGGGTTTACAGAGCTTGATTCAATCCTTATTGGGGATATTTAAGTAAGGGGTGAGAGAACTGCAGTGGGCGGAGGTGAAGGGGTTCGAACCCTTGTATCCCGTGAAGGATCACGCTTTCCAGGCGTGTGCAATTGACCACTATGCGACACCTCCAAACTTTGCTTAGAGCTTTCTATTTTACATCTTTTCCCTCTTTTTTGATCGCGGTTTTTGGGTTTAAAAAGCAACCTCATTGTGACTTATTCTCGAAAACGATGTGGGGGTTTCGATTCTCCTTACCTCCACATCGGAATTTTGTGATAAAATTACTGTAATTCGCAAATTCGGCTCTCTTCTGTACCAACAGTAAGTCAAATCAAAAATCCTCAGCATTTGCTGAGGATTTTTTTTATTTCCTAAAACATGCCAAGATTTATTCTGTAATATAATAAGTGCTTCATGAAACAACTCAGCTTTATCCTCTTTACTACTTTTTTGACGTTTATGGGTTTTAGCATCATTATTCCGGTCGTTCCTTTTTTGGTGCAACAGCACATTGGGGAAAATCAACATGGAGTAGTGGCGCTCTATGTTGGTTTCTTGATCTCAGTGTACGCATTGTGTCAATTTTTTGGAGCTCCAGTGCTCGGCGCACTCAGTGATCGTTTTGGTCGACGGCCAATTTTGCTGGTGAGTTTACTGGGTTCGATTATTGGCTATTTATTGTTTGCTTTAGGTGGAAGTATCTGGATTCTTTTTCTGGGAAGAATCATTGATGGTCTGACGGGTGGCAACATTAGTACTTTGTATGCGTACATGGCTGATATTACCGAGCCAAAAGATCGTGGCAAGTACTTTGGTTGGCTGGGTGCGGCAGGTGGTGTGGGATTTATGATTGGACCAGCCATTGGTGGAGTGATTGCTCATTTTAGCTTGGTGGCTCCACTTTACTTTGCGGCGGCGATCACTTTAGCAAACATGGTTTGGGGGTACGTGATTTTGCCAGAGAGCTTGCGACACGAACATAAGATATCAAAATTAAATTGGGAACACATGAATCCATTCAACCAATTTAAAACAATTATCGGGATCAAAGTTTTGCGGCGTCTGTTCATCTCCGGTGCGATTTTTTTTCTCGCCCTATCAATGTTACAAGGGAACGCGTCAGTCTTTTTTAAAGATGTTTTTTCATGGGATGTCACTCACATTGGCTGGATTTTATTTTTAGTCGGTTTGATTGATATTGTCTCGATGGGTTTTTTAGTACCTAAACTTTTGCCTCTCTGGGGAGATGAAAAAGTTGCGATCGTTGGATTGGTATTATGTGCGGTTGGGTTCATGATGGAGGGAAGCACTTCTGTACTGCCAATTCCATTTTTACTATATGTGAGTGTAATTATGGTCACGTTGGGTGATGGATTCTTTGAACCATCATTTGCGGGATTGATTTCGAATGTAGTCTCTCCTTCTATGCAAGGGAGAATTCACGGCACCAATCAAGGGATGCAGTCATTAACAAGAATTGCTGGACCATTGCTGGCAGCGTGGCTATATCAATATGCATATGGTTTGCCCTTTGTTTCTGAGTCGATTCTGGTTATACTGTGTCTCGTTTTGCTTGTGATATCAGTCCCTCAAAAAGTAAAGGAAACGTATGCTTAATGCAGTAAAGTCGGTGATGGATTTTGTTCTTCATATCGACAAAAATCTTTTGTTCGTGACGCAGCAGTACGGCATGCTCAGTTATGCATTTTTGTTTGGGATTTTGTTTATGGAAACTGGTTTTGTGCTGATGCCATTTTTGCCTGGTGATTCGCTGTTATTTGCGGCTGGGTCGCTTTCTTCGTTTGGCGCGTTTAATATCTGGAGGGTTTTAGCGGTAAGTATTGTTGCTGCATTTCTTGGTGACACAGTGAACTACTGGATTGGCCGCTTCGTTGGTCCGCAAATTTTTGAGAGAGACAATCGTTTCATCAAAAAAGCTCACTTGAAAAAAGCACATGAATTTTATGAAAAGCACGGTGCATTTGCGATTGTATTGTCGCGCTTTGTGCCAATCGTCCGCACATTTGCACCATTTGTGGCTGGAATTAGTCAGATGAGTTACATGACATTTTTAATGTATAACTTGCTTGGTGGCGTATTATGGGTGCTTTTATTTACACTCGCCGGATTTTTCTTTGGCAATATTCCCGTTGTCCGTGATCACTTTGAATTAGCAATGGTTGCGATCATTTTGGTGTCGGTGGTGCCGGTTGCGATTGAGTTGATAAAAGCGCGGCAACACAAAGTGTAATATCTTTTCCTTTCTTTCGGGTTTACTGGTAAAATGAAGTTACCTTCATGTCCCAAGTTCAAGACGTCAAAAACGCTACTGATATTGTGCAACTGATCGGCGAGAAGGTCACACTTCAACGATCGGGTTCGAGTTGGCGTGGTTTGTGTCCCTTTCATTCTGAGAAATCTCCTTCGTTCTTTGTCAGTGAACAGATTCAACGATATCGCTGTTTTGGGTGTCAAGAAACAGGTGACGTTTTTACATTTTTAGAAAAATATGAAGGCATGACATTCGCAGAAGCGTTACAAACATTGGCTGAACGTGCTGGAATTACGTTGACAAAACAATCTTTTTCTGCTGAGGATGATACGCGTAAACGCGTCTTAGAAATTTTAGATTTAGCCAAAGAGTACTATCACTTTTTACTGACAAAACATAAAACGGGTGAAGTGGCGCTGAAGTATCTGCAGGGGCGTGGTATCACAAATGACTCGATCAAGTTGTTTCAAATTGGCTTTTCCTTACCAGGATGGGATGGCGTCATTAAGTATTTGCATGAAAAGAAAAAATATTCTCTGAGTGATTTGGAGGCCGCGGGCCTCATCATCAAAGGCAATGGGGGTCGTTACTATGATCGATTCCGTGGTCGGGTCATGTTTCCGTTGACTGATCATCGCGGCCGTGTGGTTGGTTTCTCTGGTCGTGTCTTGGAAAAAGAGACAAAAGAAGCCAAGTATATTAATAGCCCCGAGACAATGGTGTATCACAAAAGCGAAATGCTGTTTGGGTACTCGCAACTCTATCAATTTTTGCGCAAAGAAAATGAAGTGCTGATTGTCGAAGGTGAGTTCGATGTGATTTCGTCAGCGCAAGCGCATGTGAATAATGTGGTAGCAGTGAAGGGATCAGTACTTACCGATCAGCAAATGAAGTTACTCAGTCGCACGGTGAACAAAATAATTTTAAGTTTTGATATGGATAGTGCTGGTATCACCGCAACGAAGCGGGCGATTGAAGTGGCCAAACCATTTGGTTTGGAACTGCGCGTGATTCGTTTACCAGCAGAATTAAACTCGAAAGATCCTGATGAGCTGGCTCGAACGCAACCACAAGAATGGCGACACATCGTGAAGTCATCTATCTCAGTTTATGATTTTTTCTTAGCAGCTTCTTTGAAAAGCCATAATGCAGAAACTCCAGAAGGAAAACGAAAAATTATTGATGAATTAGCGCCAATTTTTGGTGGAATTTCACATGCAGTTGAGCTGGAGTATTATGTCGAAAAGTTGGCGACTGCACTGCAAGTGAAAACAAGCATTGTCAAAGCTGACTTAGAAAAATTTAAACAGGTGAAACGCGCTGGTTTGTTGCGCACTCCATCGCCAAAACCACAAGTAACCGAAGAAAAAGAACTCCCTGAAAAAGAAACGCGTAAATCACGCCTGGAAGAATATGTTTTATTTTTGTTGTTCAACGGTGTAGAAGAACAAATTTTTGCGAGAGCAGAACAGCTAAAGCATGTTCATTTTGCACGAAATGCTTTGCGACAATTAATAAACCAAATAATCGCTCAGACCGAGCCTTTCCACTTAGCGGATTTTGCAAAAAGTTTACCAGAAGATTTGCAGCAGTTATTAATGGATGTATCGATGAATAAAAAATATGTGGAAATGGCTGCAGAACTTGATTTTGAAAAAGAATGGAAAAAATCTATTCAAGAACTCATCAATTTAGATATTGCTGAAGAAGTCAATGAAATGGGCGCAGAACTCGATCAACTCGAACAAAAAAATGAAAAAACTGCCGACGATGAACTGCGGCACGCAGAGTTATTGCGCAAAATTGTGCAGTTGCGAGCGAGGCAGCAAGCGAAGTTTTAAGTGCTGGGTAAACTTCCGCCGCGAACAGCAAAGAGTGGCGGGGAAAAAAAGCGGTTCTCTTCAAACTCCAGCTTGACACTGTATACCCCCTAGGGGTATGCTCTCTCGTATGTCCCAAGCTCCCGATGAAATACTCGTTCAGCTCAAACGCATTCGCGGTCAAATCGATGGTGTGATTTCAATGTACGAACAAGAGCAGAGTTGCGTTGATATTGTGCGCCAAGTAATTGCTGTTCGTAACTCACTCGGCACTGTAGTACGCAAACTGCTTTCTGGCGAAGCGAGTCGTTGTCACAAGGAGCGCAAAGTAGAAGAGATGGATGAGATTTTACGAGAAGCATTTCGATATTAATTAAAAGGAGGAGTATGTCTGATACTCAAACACAACAAACAATGAAAAAAGGTGCAGCTCACGTGGGTGACGCTGACTTTGATCAATTATTAAAAAATAGCAAAACCCCTGTCTTCGTTGATTTCTATGCTGAGTGGTGTGGTCCATGCAAGTTAGCAGCTCCGATCGTGGACAAATTGTCGGATGAGTTCCGTGGCAAGGTCGAAATTGTCAAACTTGATGTTGATGAAAACTCAGCGACCGCGCAGAAATACGGCGTGATGAGTATTCCCACCGTCGTTATGTTCAACAAAGTTGGCGATGAAATGAAAGAAGTTGATCGCAAAATTGGTTTTCCTGGTGAACAGGGATATCGTGAGATGCTTGGGAAAGTGGCGTAATTCGAGAGAAAAAAATTATGCAAAAAACCAAAGTCGCAATCATTGGCAGTGGTCCCTCTGGATACACGGCCGCGCTGTACACAGCGCGGGCTAACTTAGCACCGCTTGTTTTTACCGGTGAAAAACAAGGTGGCCAATTGATGTACACTACCGTGATTGAAAATTTTCCTGGGTTTCCAGAAGGTATTGAAGGCCCGCAATTGATGATGAATATGCGCTCGCAAGCTGAGAAGTTTGGCGCACAAATGCAGGAAAAATACGTCACAGCAGTGGATTTTAGTCAGCGACCTTTTAAACTCTGGGCCTCATTTCCAGAAGGTGCAACTGGGGAAATTTTAGAAAAGGGTACACCAGAAGAAATCGCAGTTTTTACGCAGAGTATTAAAGCAAAAATGCATGATGTAGAAGCTGATGCAGTGATTTTGGCAGTTGGTTCACAGTCAAAAGCACTTGGGGTGCCGGGAGAAAAAGAATTTCTCGGCCGAGGTGTGAGCACATGTGCAGTATGTGATGCGGCTTTTTATCGTGAAAAAAACACAATCGTCGTTGGTGGTGGTGATACTGCGATGGAAGATGCACTTGCGCTCACAAAGTTTGCAAAAACAGTGACGATTCTGGTCCGTACCGATAAACTGCGCGCGAGTAAAGTCATGCAAGAACGTTTGCAAAGTAATTCGAAAGTGACATTTCTCTATAACACTACGATTAAAGAGATTCGCGGTGAAGGCGCTGTCAAAGAAGTTGTGCTCATGAATGCGGTTGAGAACAAAGAGACAGTGATGCCAATCGACGGTGTATTTGTGGCAATCGGTCATCAGCCAATGACCAAAATTTTTCACAATGAACTGCAATTAGATAAGCATGGATTTATTTTGACACGTCAAAGTTTAACCAAAGCTGGAGTTGAAATGGCTGGAAATGCATTCAACGAAGAAGGTATTGTACGATATCCCACGATGACATCAGTCGAAGGAGTGTTTGCCGCCGGTGATGTGGTGGACGTGCGATTTTGGCAAGCAATTACCGCGGCTGGTCAAGGATCGAGTGCCGCAATCGATGCCGAACGATGGTTAGAAATGAGATGAGTATGGTATTCATACTCCAGAAAGACGAGATCGCACCAGAGTTTTTCGCAGACACTCACACAGCTTTCAAGTCTTTCCTTCGTATGAATACCATATTTAGTACTAGAGACTAGTGAGTGAATAATAAAAATAGAAAAGAACTGGAGAAATAGATGAACAACCCTCATGAAAATGCAGTGAAACAAATTGACGAAGTCGCGGCGCTGCTCGCGCCGCTCTACCCAGATAAAAATCGCTTCGATGCGGCAATTGCTCGCCTTAAAAATCCAGACCAAATTATCGAAGGCAAGTTACAAATCACAATGGACGATGGTTCAACGCAAGAGTTTCAAGCGTATCGTTCACAACACAATAATGCGCGTGGACCATACAAAGGTGGGATTCGTTTTCATCCGGGAGTGACAAAAGAAGAAGTAATGGCGCTTTCAACGTGGATGACGTGGAAATGTGCAGTGACGGAGATTCCGTATGGGGGTGGAAAGGGCGGCGTAGTAGTTGACCCGCGCAAATTAAGTTCGCGCGAACTGCAAGAGCTGAGTCGCGCCTTTGCGCGTTTAGTTGCCGATCATGTTGGCCCATGGGTGGATGTGCCTGCACCTGATGTCAACACAACTGGTGAAATTATGTCGTGGATGGTAGATGAATGGCAAAAAGTGAAAATTGCGAAAGGAGAATCACTTCAAGCGAATCCACTTGCAACTTTTACAGGCAAGCCACTTGGTCTCGGAGGCTCTGAGGGTCGCGAAGAAGCAACTGGTCTTGGTGGTGTCTTTGTATTGGAGCGTTTGGTCGCTAAACTTTTTTCCGCAAAACCAAAAAATGAAGTGAGGGTAGCAATCCAGGGATTTGGCAACGTTGGATATTGGTTTGCATTTCATGCACACCGTTTGGGGTATAAAGTTGTGGCTGTTTCGGATTCCAAAGGTGGGATATATGCCGATGGCGGTCTTGATCCTGTTGAAGTTGCTGAGTACAAAAAACAAAATGGCAAACTTGGTTCGGTAAAGGCAAGTGTCCAGACGATCACAAACGAAGCGTTGCTGGAACTGCCGGTTGAAATTGTGGTACCTTCAGCTCTCGAAAACGTCATCACTGATCAAAATGCGGCCCAAATTAAAGCGAAAGCGATTATTGAGATGGCAAATGGTCCAGTGACACCAGAAGCAGATCAAATCTTAGAAAAAAATGGAGTGACGGTGATTGCGGATGTGTTAGCAAATGCCGGCGGTGTGACGACTTCCTACTTTGAATGGGTCCAAAATCTGCAAGGATATTATTGGAAGAAAGAAGAAGTGCTGGCCAAGTTACAGCCATTGATGGAGACAGCTTTTGATCAAATGTGGGAGCTCAAAACGCAAACCAATCAATCCGCACGTATGGCCACCTACATGAAAGCAGTGAAGCGAGTCATCGATGCCATGATGTTACGTGGCTGGGTGTAGAATAATTTCGTGCTGAATATTCTTGTTGTTTTTGTCATTCTTTTTTTGCGCGCACCAGCGAAGTTGCTTGTACCACAGCTATGGGCTGAGGATGGAGCGATTTTCTTTAAAGATGCGTATCAGTTGCCGTTTTGGGAAAACCTATTCAAACCGAGTTTTGGCTATCTGCAAATTATTCAGCGCTTGATTGCGGGTGTGACGGTTGGCTCGCATCTCTATGTAGCTACACCACTGATTTGGAATGTTTTATCGTTGTTGATGGCATCTGTGATGATTGGATTTTTTGGCACGCAGTTGTATGAAAAGTTGATCCCGCAGAAACAGCTGCGTTGGCTGCTGATGGTACTGGCCGCTGCTGGTGGTTCTCAGCCGGAAATTTTGGGAAATTTGGCAAATATTCACACCTACTTTGGTTTGCTGGGATTGCATTTATTAGTGTGGTTGCATTTTTTTTCTTCAAAAAATGTCAAGTTGCGTTGGTTGTGGTCTACGCTGATTTTTTTGGTAGTCGTTTCAAGTCCGCAGGCGTTTTTGATGGTGCCGTTGGTTTTTCTTGAAGCATGGCGACAGCGGCATACTTTGGGAAAAACTTCGCGTTTGTTTGTAGCCGCATTTGCTCTAGGCATCGTAGCGCAGACAGTCAGTTATAGTTGGAATCAATATCAAACGGTGCACTCGGCGACATTTGCCTCAAATATCTTGTCTGTAGAGCAATTGGGGGCAAAACCTGAATTGAACTGGAAAAAAGTGAGTCGCGTTGTCACAACGCGTGAACTCATTCAGAACTTGATTCCGTATAATGTTGCAGATCAATTGATAGCGCAGTATTTAGTTGTAGTCTTCGCCGCGGGAATTATTTTTATTTCTTATAGCATAGTGATAAAGAAAAAAACCCTTGTGTTTTGGGTGGTTGCAATTTGCGTAATGAATGTACTGATGCTCTTGGTTGCGCGGCCCATTGTGTTGGCCGATATTGCGCGAATTGGCGAAGTAGAAACATACGTGGGCGGTCGTTATTTTTATATTTCGTACGTGGCGGTGTTGCTTTTGGGCGTGGTTGCGCTTGCAGAAAGCAAATTTCAAAAGCCATTGATTCTTTTTTGTTTTTTTGTGCAAGTTGTTGCGGGGCTTTTATTTTTTCCAAGTGCCATTCACGAAGAAAATTTTAATTGGTTTACACATGCTCGCGCTTTGGAGGGAGGTTCTCGCGCGCCGATTCCGATTAATCCGCATGGGTGGAAGGTAGAGTTGGACACTCCTTTTTGATCGATATATTAAAGTTGACTAAACGTAGTTCAAAAAGTCGCATTAATGTCTCAAAAACAAACGACTTCGTGGAGATTTTTGACCAACTTTGGGATATTGCCAAAAAAGAAGTGTCCCACCTCAAAAATCCCCAGAGCTTCGCTTGACATCCTGCACCAAACAAGGTAAGGTCATTGAGATCTTCAATTTCATGAAAGGGTTGTATGGCAAAAGTAGCAGTTCGTTCCAAAAAAACACCAGTTGCAAAAGTACCGGCAGCAAAAGCTGAAAAAATTGTAAAGACCACTCCAGAAAAAAAGGAAATGCGCGCCGTTGGACCGTACTCTGCCAATGCAATGATGTTTTTTATCATGAATAATGCAGGGTTGCTTTTCATGGCACTCGCGATTTTCATGGTAGGTTTCTTAGCTGGCTCAATTTGGACAGAAAATAAAATGCTCAAAGATGGCTTTGTCAAAGGAGGTTCAGTTGCAGCAGCACCAGCCGCACAACCAGACGCAGCTCCAGCACAGCCACTCAGCGACGCTGATTGGCAAAAAATTCAAGAAAATCCATCTGGTATCATCGGGAATAAAGATGCAAAGTTAACAATGGTGGAGTTTACCGATTATCAATGTCCATTCTGTGGCCGTCACTTTACCGAGACCTATCCGCAACTCAAAAAGCAGTATATTGACACTGGTAAACTAAAATTAGTGATGCAAGATGAGCCATTGAGTATGCATCCAAATGCTCGTATCGGGGCACTTGCAGCTCGTTGTGCCGCTGACCAAGGTGGCTTCATGGGTGCGAATAAAGATAAGAATCTCGAAGCTATGCACGATGCACTCTTCTCTCACCAAAACGACTGGGCAGTCCTAAGTAAAGATGACGCAATTAAAAAATATGGTGAGTACGCCAAAGCGGCAGGGATGAACGGTGACCAATTAATGGACTGTGTAAAAACTGAAAAGTTCGGCAAAGTGGTTGATGACTCAGCTGCACTTGGCCAAAAAGTTGGTGCCAACGGTACGCCAACCTTCTTTATCGAGAAGCAGCCAGTGGTCGGTGCCCAACCATTGTCCGCTTTCCAAGCAATTTTGGATAAGGCAAACTAACCTTAACATCAAAAACGTTGACTTGCCCCTAATTTAGGGGCAAGTTTATTGTATAATGACGCCCTAAGCCCCAAGGAAAATAGAACATGACCGCCAAAGTAACCCAAGCCATCCAGAGTGATATCGATACATTGCTAAAAAAGGCGATAAGTCGTGGTTTTGTCACGCAAGAAGAAGTACTCGAAGCGATTATCGAGCCAGAGCTGTACATCGATATTTTGGATGAGTTTTACGATAACATTCTCAAGAACAACATCGATATTTTTGAATCCGTTTCGGAAGAAGAACCGGAAGGTCCCAATGAGATTCAGCGCGAACTGGAAATGTTGACCACTTTAGATTCTAAAGCTGGTACTGATCCGGTGCGCATGTACCTCAAGGAAATTGGGCGCATTCCATTGCTCAATCGTGAGCAGGAAATCGATCTGGCGCAGCGTACTGAGGCTGGTGATCCCAAAGCAAAAGAGAAGTTGACCGCCTCTAATCTCCGTTTAGTTGTCTCGATTGCCAAGAAATATATTGGTCGCGGAATGACGTTCTTGGATCTCATTCAAGAAGGAAACAAAGGTCTCATTCGCGCGGTCGAGAAGTATGACTGGACCAAAGGCTTTAAGTTTTCCACGTATGCAACGTGGTGGATTCGCCAAGCGATTACACGCGCGATTGCGGACCAAGCTCGGACGATTCGTATTCCGGTCCACATGGTCGAGACGATCAACAAGTTGATGCGCACGTCGCGCAAGTTGATGCAAGATCTTGGCCGCGAGCCGACCCCCGAGGAAATCGGCAAGGTCATGGATATGGAGCCCGATCGGGTTCGCGAGATTTTGAAGATTTCCCAGAAGACAACTTCGCTCGAAACGCCAATTGGTGACGAAGACGACAGTTACTTGGGTGACTTTATCGCTGATGACACACAGATTTCGCCGTATGACGCGACGAGTCAGCGCATGCTCAAGGAGAATGTGGATGAGGTGTTGAACGCGCTGAGCGACCGCGAAGCGCGTGTGCTGAAGATGCGTTTTGGCTTAAATGGTTCTCGCCCAATGACACTCGAAGAAGTTGGTCAAAAGTTTGGTGTCACTCGTGAACGTATCCGCCAAATCGAAGCCAAAGCTTTGCGCAAGTTGCGCCATCCGAGTAAGCGAAAGAGGTTGCAGGATTTCTTGGAATGATGCTTGTCCGGAGTTTTTGCGTTTGTTATAATTCACTCAATTACGAGGGGGGAGAAGCATTTAGGATTAGTACTTAAAGGCGAGCCCCCCGTTTTTATGGTTTTTTTGCAAGTTTCTCTTTAAATTTACTTATATACTCGAGGTGTCCTTCAAACTTCATGAATAATTGGGAAAATTTTTTTTGCTAAATATTCCACTAAGCAATAAAAATCTCCGTCGCCAGAAATAATAATCGCCTGATCATAATTGGGGTACTGAATCATCGTGTGTAATACCAGTTCTGCGTCAACATTGCCTTTGATTAACCCATGCAAATCAAGTGTGTGTTTGAAAATTAAAATATAGCCAGCCTTTCCCAAAAAATCGTACAACTTTTGGTATGTAGCAACATATCCAATGAACAAAAATGCCGTTTTAACATGGTATTTATCTTTCAAGTAAACGTTAAAACGAGCAAAATCAAGTCTCCAACCAGCTCCCTGAATACCCAAGTTGACATTTTGACTATCAATAAATGCATAAACTGTTTCTAAAGTGTTGCCCATAAAAGCTCCCTTCTTATTGAGAAAATATCAGGAAGCGTACTGTACCAACATGACAAAAACTGTAGGAAATTTTTGATTGCGTTAGTTTTTAGTTAATGGGGTTTAAGCAGATGGCAGCGCACTAAGGATCTCTGCCGCATGATCAACTGGATTGACATTTTCAAATACTTTCGCAATTTTTCCCTCAGGATCAATTAAAAATGTTGTGCGCGCGATGCCTGTATACTCGCGGCCCATGAATTTTTTTGGTACCCAAACGCCGAATTTCTGAATAATTTCCGTGGATATATCGCTTAATAACGGAAAGTTTAAGTGAAATTTTTCTTGAAATTTTTTATGTGATTTCACAGAATCTTTGGAAATGCCGAATACTGCCACGTTACGTTTTTGAAGTTCGTTGAAGCTATCGCGAAACGAGCACGCTTCCTTTGTGCAGCCAGGTGTGTCGTCTTTGGGATAGAAATACACCACCAACCACTTGCCTTTGTATTGCTCAAGCGTATGAGTAGCTCCGTCTTGATCTGGAAGTGCAAATGTGGGAGCTTTGGAAGGAGGTTTCAACATGCTTCCAGAATAGCATAGATTTCTCTGATTTTTGCTGATAAAATAGCGGACGTAGCTTAACATTCCTCGGTGGCGCAATGGTAGCGCGGCTCCCTGTTACATGGCAGCGCTGTCTAGTAATAGATAGTGGAAAACTGGGCTAATTCGGGGAACTCCTCTTCAGAGGAAAATCCCGAGCTAAATCCCCGCCGCGGCGGGGTAAATGTGTAGAGACTATATACCCAGCCACCAAACACAGTTTGGCGGATAAGATAGTCCAAACCTTTAGGTAACTAAGGGACCTTTGTAAGGAGATGGTTCTAGGTTCGAATCCTAGCCGAGGAGCCACGTGTTGCTTATCCGAACCAAATCACGGTCGATTAAGGCTTGGAAGCCTTCGGTGTAACTCACATCGACGATTTTTTTGCCTTGTATCCAGATATTTTTGACGAGCCAGTGTAAGAACAGTTTTCGTTCTGGTTTGGTGAAAGCTTTATAGAGCTCGGGTAAACGTTTCAAAAAGTCGATGATCTTTTCAATTTTCTTTTCATCTAAGTTCGCTGATGGTTTACTCAGTGCTGCAATCTGTGACTCGACCTTTTCTAACTCTTTACGAAGTGGCGCATATTTCTTTTCAATGCGCTCTTTAGAAACAATCTCGCCAAATAATTGATCTTCGAGCGCATCCATCTTTTTCTCAATTACCATTTTCCGTTTTTTGAGTGTACGTATTTGGCTCGGGACATCTGAGCCTTGGCTTTGCATTAAGCCATATAGCTCTTGGCGCAGTCCATCGTAGAAACCTTCTTCAAATTTCAAACCTTTAATCCACGTTTCCAGTTGATCGTGAATGTCATCCATGATGGCATATGGTTCTGTGCAGCTTTTGCCATAGCTCTTTTGACCAAGACACCGGTAATACAAATTGATTTGACCAGTCTCTTTGATATGTTGCTCGCCAGACATCAATGTGCCGCATGTTTTGCAATATGCCAGGCCAGCCAAAAACCAGTTGTGTTTGCGAGTGCGGTCTGCACCTTTATTGTGTTTTTGCATAATGTCCTTTGATTTTTGTATATCTTCCATGGTGACGATGCAAGGGTGAAGACCATCATAGGTCTTTCCGTCGTACAGCACTTTCCCAGCATAACGGACATCGACCAACATTCGCGCAATGGCGTTAGCTCGAACACGGCAGCTTTTTGGAGTGCGAAACCCTTCATTGAACAATTCATCTTCTAATCGATAAATGGAGTACATCGCAGTGTGGTAACGGCGAAAAACTTCTTTGACAAAGTACTCACGTTCTTGATCAATCGACCAAGGCTCACCCTTTTTATAAGAGTTACGATACCCAATAATGGCAGGGCCAGGTTGGATACCTTTCTCAGCAAGTGAGACCATTGTGCGTTTGGTTTTTTGACCAGTTATTTCGCGTTGTAGTTGGTTGGCTCCAGCCATGATTAAGTCGACAAACTTTCCGACTGGGTCATCACCGAAGTTGGGTTGCTCGGTTGCTATCAAGAGTACGTTATGTTTTTTGAGAAATGATTTGACGGCTAAATGATCCTGAGCATTGCGGGCGAAGCGGTCAGTTTCTTCGAGCAAAACGGCATGAACTTCTGGATCACTGGCACATCGTTCAAGCATGCGGTTAAACTCTGGTCTGCCAGTAGTTGAGCCACCACTTTTACCCCCATCTTTATACACATCGATAATATGCCAGTTTCGATCTCGGGCGAACTTACTTAATCGCTCGATTTGGTCTTCAAAAGAATGACCCTCACGTACTTGGCGATCCGTGCTCACACGGGCATAGAGTAGGCAGTTTTTGACACTAGCGTAGTCGTCAGAGCCATTCAGTTGCTGATACATCTTTGCCACCTTCTCCTATTATTTTCGATCAATTGCCATATATGTCAACTTGGTAAATATCTTGGACGGAAACCACTCCTTTTCTTGGCGCTTTCCATCAAGCTATCTAAAGTTTCATCAAAGTTTTTTTGGTATTCACCAGTTGAATGCTCAAAGATGTCGGCAATTTCAGGATTTTCAAAACTTACCTTTTCAGAAAACATCTTGCCAAAATACTCAAGAATTTCCTTGATCATTTCTTGATAGGAGAGCTTAACTTGTTCATACGCGTCTTTCGCTTTTGTGCCTGACCAGAGTTTGCGAGAGACAACTTCCTGACCGTCAAAATAAGTGTTTTCAATTTGAACCGTTATATTCATGTAGGCACGAACTCTCGCGTAAATCACATTGATTGTTTGGGAAATGTCTCGAATTTGTTCAATTACACTGGAATCAACTGTTAAATGAAGTGCATCATACTTATCGGTGTATTTTCGTTTGATGACTGCCATCTGTTCGACAATTTCCATAGTTCTTTGCTTATTTCGATCATGGTCTTCTTCATCATCTACGAATGGGGAGTAGTCAATTGCTACGGCGTTCTTATGGAAGTGAACCAAATGCCTGGCCTCATCAATGTAGCTGTTAAAATCTTGGTTTTCTTTTCCTTGATACTGATACCAACTTGATGCAGTAATGCCGCGTTTTCCGATGTCGTTTTCGGTACTGTAGTATCCGTCACCGGTAGTCACGATAGCTTCCATAAGTGAACCATCGACAATTGCATGCTCAATTTTGTCTTTTTGATTTTGGAGTGTCGTCAACCAAAGCTCTTTATCCTCAAACGTTTCCTCTTGAGTAGCACACTCCATTTGATAGGAATCCCAATCTTTGTACTTCTCTTGTTTTCGGAAAATAGTTAATGCTTCGTGTTCAGCCAAAGTATCGATGCTAAATATTGCTGCCAACTGTTCTTGGCGAAGTTCTTGATAGAGTTTTTGAAACTGATTTTCAGTCATGATGGTAGGAAACCAACGTAACTGAAACAGTAAGATGTCAGCCACAATACCCATGTGCAAAATTCGATAGACACCTTGCAATTGAGCAGCGCAGAGTGCTAATTGGTAGTACAGCGTTTGTAAATCGAGATCTATGCCGACTTGTAGCGAGTAAATAAGATCCATGTAAAAGTTGTACTCACTGACTTGGCTATCTGGGATAGCAGCTTTGATCGTTTCAACTTCGCCCTTACGATCAACTTTCGTTTCACTTTCTTCTATGAAGAGGTTGGCGACCATTTTGGCTCGCTCTTTTGCCGTTAATACCTGGCTAATGGTATTGATTGGAAATTGTTTCATTTGGACCTCTTTGCCACAGTTTTTCGTTCAAAGATGACCCGCTCAATGGACTCAAGCCGTTTATCGAGATCAGCAGCCTCAATTGCTTTTAATAGATGCCCAACTAAGTAACCAATAGTATTTGCGATATTCGGTGGGATACTCCCATCTCGGACTCCATTGATGGTTTGCTCCAAGAGATCGATCGCATTATCAGGATTGTGAAGTTGCAGTGGCTCAAGCTCGATCACATCTTTTCGCGATGAGTTTTTGCCACCAGCAAGGACTGCGGCCGCGTGTTGTTCTCTGGTTTGCGGGTTATGTGTAAAACAATATTCCGCGCCCTTCATGGCATTAGCTTGGCATTGTTCGTTATTAGCTTTGACATAAGTACACTGCATATTTTTTTCTCCTGATTCATTAGCAACGCTTGTGGGGTGGCATTCATGCGCCCAGCAACTTCATCGTTTCATCCTCGGATAAATCCTCAACTGTGCTTGCAGTGCTTCCATTGCTTGCATGACTTGATTCGGTCTGCGTTGGTGTTATGGTGGCATTGGAAGCAGTGGCAGCATTTTTCTCGATAACAATGAATGTCCCTTCAATCTGCTTTTCTTTGTTGATCGAAATACCACAAGCCATGAGGTTAGGGCGAATGTCTTTGATTTTCCGCCACAGCCAACTGGGTGCCTTAGGAAAGCCTTTTTTGATTTTAATTTTGTCAGCGATGTCTTCAAGTTTGTCGTAAAGTTCAGAACTCTTGCCTTGCCAGGTGGACTGGTTTGCCATGAACTCAATCAGAGTTTGGGCGACGGGTGATGAATCGATGGCTTCTTCGTTTTGTTGCTTCACATTTTGATTGAATGCGTCTGCGAGTTGAATTTCAGTAAAGTTGAAATGCTTCGCTGCTGCCGTGGCGTATTTGAAGTAATCAGCCATACGAGGTTTGGAGGTTAGCTCCAAAGTTGGGGCAAGGCGAAGTGTGGTAGAGATAGCGTCAAATAGAGAGCCCAGTAGGTATGGTTTAATTTGTTCGAATTCAGCTTCAAGTTGTTTTTCTTCTTCGCGCATACCATCAGGAATGCGCTCAAGGGGAACAATAATGCTTCGGTCAAGCAAATCTGGTTTGGTAGCTACCTGATTGATACCACAAATACCAACGACCCTTTTATAGGCGTATAGAACGTCCTCATCGTCACTAAATAGTTGTCGTTTGGTAAATCCATCGCCAGTGATTAAGCGACACATTGCATCTGAAAAATTGGGTGCGATCTCAGAGAGATTGTCCAAAAAAATAGCGTAATGATGACTGGCAAACTGGACCAATTCGCGAATGGAATCTGGTGGGGTAAGGAGAGCCACCTCACTTGGGTCAATAAGTTCGCGTAATAAACGAAGGAGTGTCGATTTGGCAGAGCCTTGGTCTCCATGAAGAATAAGCATTGCTCTGGGAATGTCGGGAATGAAGCTCACGACCAGAAACGTCAGCACAAGTAGCTTTTGGGGGTCTTGTTGAACATTGATGAATTTAAAAAGCTCGATAAGGTTTCCACCGCGTTGTGGCAGTACTTGTTTCTTTTGATGAGAAAAACGACGGAAATAAATGGGTGACTCAGCTTCAAGCGTCCAGCCATCGGGGCTAATTTTTACAATATGAGTGCCATCGCCAATGTCGTAGTACACAGTGTTACCTTTTCGACCAACTCGATTAAATACCTCAATTTGAGGTTGATCAAAAACGGCAATACCCTGCAAAGTTTTGATTGCATTGTTGACTCCCTCAGCACTGGGAGGCTTGCCCTCCGAATCCCAGAACATTTTGAAGAGTAAATGCCTCGTCATTTCAGAATCAATTTTGCAAGTTAAAAATGATGAATCTGGCAATGTCAAAACGGCTTCATGGAACTGGTTGGTAAAAAGTTTGATCGGAGAATCGAGCACCATGCCTACAATAATTTGCGCCTGATTAGGTTTTTCACTCCCTTGGTTGTCAAAAATGGCTCTTTCTGCGATAGATTCATACACGGAACGAAGTTCGGTTTCAGATAATGGTGGTTGGTTTAAACGGTTCCAGCCCTTGAGTAAATGCCATACCACTGCTTCCCATTGATCTTGAGGCACATACTTCATCAAGAAACCCACGACTTTGGCTGCTGAGTCATTGCGTTTTGATTCACCCACACCTTCAAAAATGTTGATCTCTTCTTTTACTTGTGCGGTGAGGCTTTCTTTTTTGGGTACTTTAGTCAATTGCTCGATCAGAGAGGCAGGCAAGTCTGCTAATGTGGTATCGATAGGGTTTTCCAGCCAAAAATACTGCTTGCCACTGGGATGTTTTGAGGGGGGCAAGATTGCATAACCGCCCTCGCCACGAAAATCAGTTTTTTCGATGAAGCCAGTGGCATTGCCAAGCTCTATTTCAACAGAAGCCTTGAAAAAATAATGGTGACCACCTGATCCCGTTTGCGAATGAACCGTAGGAGTGAGTACAGATGTGTCAAACTTCGATCCTTGATCAAGGTCTAACACAACTACACCCGAGATTTTACCCGTCACGATTGCAAAACCAGATAAGTTACTCTTTTCGCACCACTCCTTGAGTTCATCTACGGTAGGTTTACGATCTTGGTATTCTTTCCACTTTACCAGTGGTTTTTTGTCAGAGCCGACTGGAATAATTGACCAGCCAAGGTCAAGATAGGCTTGTCCGAGCTCTTGCCACTCAAGATTGTTTGATGGTATTTTGTTTGATACAGTAGTCATATATCTGCGGAGGGCGAGCAGATACCCGCCCTCCGTTGTTTTCACTTTTTATTTGTTGGCTGGCATCACCTCAGAAATGATTTGCCAGCCTTCTTTGTCTCCAGGTTTGTCTTTCACCAAGATTTGACATTCTTTGTTCAGTAGGCTGTTGAAGCTGATTTCTTTTTCTGCCTCAGGAGCCTTGCCTGAGAGTGCTGTAACAATGTCGTACAGCTTTGAATTCTTTTTACTGCCTTTGGTTAAGGTCAGCTTGGCGATCGTCGATCGCTCAGTGTCCTTATGCTCGCCATCGGTGATCGTGAATTTCAATTTTAAGTAAACTCCGAATTCACCTTCACCTTTTTCAATATCGGTGAGCTTTGCTGGATATACCCCAACTGGGATTGGCTCCGGCATTGCCGATTCTTTGACTGTTAGTGTTATGTTGTTTGCCATGTTGGCTCCTTTGATTGTTAAGTATTTTTTTTGGTGGAGTATTTTGTTTTACATTTTTTCCTCCTTATTTCTCTCTCTAATCATTTCTTGAAGAACTTCATCCATCGTGTGAGTTGCTAACTTTTCATCAAGATTGTGTTTATCCCACCAAATCGAGAGAAGTTGTGCTAAAGAATAAAAAGACCCTGAGATTGGTTCTAGTGGTGGAGTTTCTGGAAGGTAATCTTTTGTAATTTTCATTTTTTACTTTCAACTTTTGCTACTCGCTATAGATCCTGTTCTTGATCATTTTTGTGGCATTGAAATACGACAAGGCAGAGACAGAAAGAGAATTAGACCAATACGATTGGATAGCCTGGTCTAAGCCATCGACGCGCAGAAATACAAACTCGACTTTACGAGCATTTGACTTATCGAGATGATCAATGGGGAAGCCAAGGGAGACTAAAGCTGCGCTAAGGCCTAAATCGAAAGTGTTGAAATAATCATTTACAGAATAATTTGACATGAGCCTAGTATTGATCGGCTCTTTATTCTGAAAAAGTGACGGAGGTGACGGAAAAAAGTAACGGAGACTAACAGAAGTAACGGAAACCTATGGAGCAATAAGCATAAATCTGAACCAATTACTGCCCTTATCACCGATAAGATCGTATCCAGATTGGATAACAATAGCATCAGCCAACCCATGTGGTACTAATTTTTTTATACGTATGTCACTTATTGTATCTCGAACTTTTTTGTGAAGCTTTTTGCCCTTCTCCGATGTTTCCGCTTCATAATTTATCTTCGGCCATGCCTGAGAAACGATTTCCTGTGCATGCACCCACCCACCTATTTTTTTGGCAAGCGCATAACAGACATTTCCCAAATCAGAATTCATATCAAATGTTGCTGGTATATGAGAACCGTAACGCAGAAAGTATTTGCCTTTTTGGGGCTCTGGATTAAAACTAAATTTAGCTAAAAAAAGAGAATCAAGATCGTCTTGAGGTAGAAATTGAGGAAGGCTAGGGGATTTTATGTTTTGTGATTGACTCGGAGTAATCTGTAAAGGAGTTATCTTCTCTTTAGTTTCCTCAGAGGTAAAGTCTAGGTAATCCAAAATGTGATCTATAACCCTTAAGAAATAATTTTTATAATCTTGAACAACGAAGATGGTAGGTTGGTTAGAATAAGTCTGTTTATTCCCCAAAATATTTCTCATTTCTCCTACGAGCAAATTGAGATTCATTGACCTAACTATGTCATTTTGCTCCTTTAATCTAGCCATATATTCTACATAGTCATACATACAAAGGGGTACTAATTGTAGCCTTGAAAAGGCAAACCAGGGGGAAATTTGCGATTTCACTGTAGCAAGAGCTCTTTTATTTTCGAATTCCCGATAGGTTGTCGAAATTTTATAATCCTGAATAACTTCTTGACCTTTATCATCCTTGAAAAGGATAACGTACCTTTTTACTAATTCTGGATTTTTGCTAAAAATTGTTGCTACGATACGACCTAAATATACAAGTAGCATTCTTTCCCTGGTAACGTCTTCAGACATAGCTTGAGTAGATCCATACGCCACGGAATAGTATTCACCAATGGTAATTCCTAACGATGAAGGCGAATCTTGATTTTTCAATAAGTCAGGTATGACAGGATTTGCCATGTGATTCTCATAATAAGCTTTTACTTCATTCCACTGGGACTTAGTAACTAAATTATTTTTGATTGCAATGTCTTTAATTTCATCCAAAGATTGATTTAATTCCTTTTCTACTTGTAGTCTTAACTTCTCCGTTTCCACAAACTCTTTTTGGTAATCCGCGAGCATTTCCTCTAAGATAATCACCAGCTCGTTTCTTGAGGAAATAAATTTATAAATATTAGCAAGTTCACTAAAAAAATCTCTTGGATTGTTAAGATGACTCAGACCTTCACTTTTTCTAACTAGGGAGGCTTTTAAACGTAATGTAACTTCGTCATTTGACTGCAAAGTTGAATTTTGCATATTAATTGATTCTTATGATAATTTTCATTTATCCTCATAATACGAAAAAAACCAGAACTGTAAAGCTGGAAAGGTTGGGGTTTGCAACACCAAAATAAGGAGACTTAAAACTCAAACAATTCTTGGACTTTGGCTTTCAGACCGCGGGAGATCTTAATTAGGTAGCGAATCGAGGTATTCACGTACCCATTCTCAATTTTGGCCAAATACGAAACGTTAATGTCCGCTTCATCGGCAAGATCCTCTTGGGTCATTTTGCGTTCATTACGAAGTCTCTTGATGGTTTGTCCCAACTGTTCCCGTTCTCTCTGGTATTCGTTCTTTTGTTGGTATCTACTCGGCATCCTCTCATTATTTGAGGACTTGCCATATTTAACCATTCCATATATGGAAATTATACTGTACAATATTTGGGCGCTCGATAGAAAAGGAAAAATATATGAAAATGTGTAAAAGTTGCCGAAAAGAAATTGATGATAAAGCGACGAAGTGTCCGAATTGTCAAACTGACCAGCGAAACTGGTTTATGAAGCACAAGATCATGACTGGTATCTTGGCGGTCACCGTCTTCTTTATCCTGGTAGGAGTAGCCGGAGGTAGCAAATCAAGTTCGAGTAGCACATCATCTAATTCAACGAGTGGGAATACAGCGGCAGCTGTTGGTTCAACTTCCGATCAACCGCAAGTAAAACAGGCAAAGGTGGGAGACACCACTACTGATGATGATCTTGGATTTACGGTTCAGTCGGTGAGTACGGCATCAACCATAGGGAACAGTTTTACGTCCAAAACAGCTCAAGGCATATTTTATGTTTTAACGGTGAAGATCCAGAATAATGGCAAAGATACCAAGACAATTAATGCTTCCGATTTCCATGTCGTTGATAGCCAGGGAAGAAAGTTCGACTATTCGACCGATGGACAGCTGGCTATGGAAGAAACGAATGGTGGTACTTCCTTCTTCTTGCAGCAAGTTCAACCAAGTTTGTCGGTCACCGGCAAAATTGTGTTTGATGTACCAAAAGACGCAACTGGGCTCAAACTACTCGCCCAAGGTGGATTGTTTACGGACGGGGTACAAATAGACTTAGGCAAATAATTCTCATTTTTGCTTCCATTGCTGCCATGCTTCCATATCTTGATGAGATCTATGTATCTGGTGTGGTGGCAATGCAAGCATTGGAAGCATTTCTTTTCTTCATCAATTCCGGTCACTTTTGGTTTGATACACTTGAGTGTAAAATTGCCATATAAAGAACCTTGGAGAAGCCAGCTATGGATAAAGTTCACATTTTAATTGAAGGATATGCGTACCCAAAAGAAGATGGATCATTCGTTGCGAGTCCCACAACTACTCTTATTGAGGCTGATGGAAAGAAAATATTAGTTGACCCTGGAACCAATAAAGAGAAGTTATTGGCTTCCCTGAAAAGTTTGAAGCTCAAACCTCAAGATATTGATTTCATTTACTTAACTCATTATCACCCTGATCATTTTTTGAACATTCGTCTTTTTCCTGATACGCACATTTACGATGGTGGTGTCTTTTGGAAAGGCGATGAGGAGTATTTCCATAAAGAGTTTATTCCAGGAACCCATATTGAAATCTTGCCAACCCCCGGCCACAGTCCTGAACATACTTCATTGTTAGTAAATACGGATGATGGTTGGGTTTGCATAGCTCAGGATGTGTTTTGGTGGGAAGATGGAAAACAGAAATCGGAAACAGAAGCAGATTTACTTGAGCTTCAGGACCCATTTGCAACTGATCGAGATGCACAAATTGCCTCTCGAAAATTAGTGTTGGAGAAAGCAGATTGGGTAATTCCAGGTCATGGAAAGAAATTTAGAAATCCAAGAAAGGTGAAACAACTATGCCATCAGTAGAAGCAAAAGGTCGAATTTCTCAGCTTGCTTTGTATCCAATTAAAAGCACACATCGCTTAGAGCTTACTCAGGCACGACTTACTAAAGCAGGACTAGAAACAGTAGAAGGTGGACTCAAAGATCATGACTTTATGGTAGTCAGCGCAGAAGTAAACGCCGATGGAGTGCATGAATTTGTTCAACAAAGACAGCGAGGTATGAATATTATGACCCAAATCCTGCCTAGATTTGAGAATGGAATACTAAGTGTAAGTTGGGGTGATAAAGATTCAATCACTGTGCCTTTAGACAACATTAGCGGTAAAGTTATTCCAGTGAAAGTTTGGGATGATGTTTGCCAAGCGGTTGATCAAGACGACCAACTCGCAACCTGGTTTAGTGATCATTTAGGAAAGCCGGTACGATTGGTGCGGGCAGTTGGTGAAGCATTTCATCGTCCAACTCGTCAAAATTATCTCAAGAATGATAATACAGCGCGGTTTCAAGACGGCTATCCAATTCATTGGTTTCCACAAGAAGATGTTACAGAATTAGAGCAAAGAGCAGGAGTTTCATTAGGTTGGGAGCGTTTTCGACCGCAATTTGTTGCAGAGGGTTTTGAACCTCAATTTGTCCATGCGATTTTTGCGCTCAATGTTGCTGGCATTCCCTGTGATCAACCAAAACCCTGTGAACGATGCCCTATTCCGCAGATTAATCCTGAGACCGGTGAGAAAACAGCTGAACCAAATCGCACAATGATGAAGTACCGCGTATGGAAGAACATTCATGATGAACTGAATCCCATTTTTGGCGAGAACATCAATCCACATGGAGAGGGAGTAATCCAAATTGGAGATGAAGTTGAAGTGACTGAGTTGCGAAATCCTCAGCTAATTTATGGTTCATATGAAGAAATGAAAAAGTAGAAAGAAATATATGAGCATCAAGCAATTATCGCGAATTCCAAAGTATAAGAATAAATGGATGTCTGTTTACGAAGACGAGGTGGAGTTTGCAAACGGGAAGAAAGGTATTTACGGGATTGTTGAAAAACCCGACTTTGCACTAATTATTCCATTCGATGGAACTCATTTTTACTTAGTACGACAGTTCCGTTACCCAGTTGGCAAATCATTTTGGGAATTTCCTCAGGGTTCTTATGAAGAAAAGCCAGAGACGAGTGCAAAAGAAGTTGCTCAAAAAGAATTATTAGAAGAAGCAGGTCTAAGAGCTAAGAGTTGGCAGGAGATTGGTTTTTTCTATGAAGCGTATGGGTACTGTAACCAAGGTTTCCATATTTTTCTTGCAACTGATTTTGAAAAAGGTTCACAGAATTTAGAAATAAGTGAGATGGGAATGACTATGTCTAAATTTACAGTTGAAGATCTGGAAAAAATGATTGTACAAGGAGAAATTAAGGATGCCCCGAGTATTAGTGCATATGCTCTATTGAAGATTGAGGGACTTTTAAAATAGTTAAAAAGTAGAGATTGAAGCTATGATTCATTTCGTTCCAGTTTCAGTTTCAGATCAGGAACTCATTACCCAATGGTTTGAGGATGATATTGAAGGACAAAAAGAATTGAGTTCATATACACATCTAGCTTCTTGGCTGAAATTACTTAATCCCGAGTCTCGGTATGGATGGATCGTTTACGAAGATGACAATGCAATTGGTTTTACAGACCTTGAAAAGGGACCTTATGGGGTTGGCTATTTCTCTTTTTATATTTCACCCGATGAAAGAGGTAAAGGCAAAGGTAAGCAACTCCTTCTAACTCTCATTGAGAAGGCTAAAAGCTTGGAAATTAAACAGCTGGAAGCAGGTGCGGAAGAAAAAAATATCGCAAGTCAAAAAGCACTTAGTTCAGTCGGTTTTATTCAAAATGCGAAGGATAAAGATAACTACCTTATCTATACCTTAAATTTATGAAAATTATTCTCATTACAGGTTGCTCATCTGGCTTTGGTTATCTCGCTGCTTTGAAATTTGCTCGTAATGGCTGGAAGGTTTTTGCATCGGTAAAAAGTTTGGATGAACGATCAAAAAAATTGCAATCAACTGCCGACAAGGAAAAGCTAGATTTAGAAGTAGTGAAGATTGATGTAACCAAACAAAATGAAATTGATTTCGAAGTGCAGAAAATTCTCAAAGCTAATGGCCATATTGACGTACTGATTAACAATGCAGGCTTCGGCTACTTCGGTCCGTTAGAAGAGTTTGATATTGAGCAAATTCAAGAACAGTATGACGTGAATATTTTTGGTGCGTTGAGAATGATTCAAGCAGTTTTACCCTCTATGAGGCAAAGAAAGTCAGGAAGGATTATCAATGTAACTTCGTTAAACGGTTTACTATCCTTTGGATTATATGGTGTGTATTCATCTTCTAAGTTTGCTTTAGAAACGATGTCTGAGGTGCTCCGCTTTGAAGTCAAACCATTTGGAGTAGATGTTACGGTGGTTGAACCAGGAGCATTTTTAACTGATTTTCAAAATCACAGCAAAGTATTAAAGGGGTATAAGTCTGGCAAAACTGCTTATTCTGGTTTACGTAATCCATTAGACCGTGAAACGCTCACGAAAGAAAAAGTAATTGACAACCCCATAATCAAAAGGATTGTTGATCCCCAGCACGTAGTCAATAAATTATTTGAGATAGCAAATCTGCCCAAAACACGCATCAGGTATAAAATCGGCATTGATACGAAACTATACACATTTGTGAGGAAAATTACTCCCGATTCGATTTGGGAAGCAATCCTTCACAAGGCTTATAAGTGGTGAGATTTCAGAAAGGTAAATATGCAAAGACTTGAGCGATGGTGGAGAAAAAGACGAGGCCAAGGACAAGAGGAACAACAAAAACCAAAAACTCGGCCAGTTGGAAGTGGAGGGACAATAGAAATAGATACTGACACTTTTCCAGGAATCGGCTACCACATTGACTACACAAGTATTGATGAAAATGGGCAAATGGGCGCACATGCAACTTTTAGCCCTGATGTCACTCCTGATCGAATGCTCGAAGCTTTTCTCGAACTTGAAAGAAGTCTGATTGAAAACCCTCCAAAAGGGATGACACCAGAGTCTTATGCAGATTTAATGCAATCTATGCATAGAGAAGTTAAAAAAGCGCGAAAGCACCTTAAGGATGAAGATGACATCTCCTGAGGCAAAACCACAAATCATTTTTATTCCTGGACTCGGCGATAACATTGAAGCTATGACTTGGGCAACTAAAGGTTGGAAGAAAATGGGTGTGGAAACACACATATCTAGGGTTGGCTGGTATGACGGTGAAGATTTTGAGCCCAAGCTTGAACGGATGCTGGTACTTATCGACGAGTTGCACAAACGTGGAAAGGTTTATGTTATTGGCTCAAGTGCAGGTGGAAGTTTTGCATTTAATGTATTTCGAGAGCGACAGGATGTTATTGAAAAAGCAGTAAATAATTGTGGCCGTTTGCGAAGAGGTAACCCAAATAGAACGTTTCGGTCTCTTGAGAGTGTGAGTCAAAAAAGTCCTGCTTTCAAACAGTCAGTTTTGCAGTTTGAAGCCAGCGAACACCTCTTAACCAAACAGGATCGAGCTCGGTTGATGACCATTAGGCCAGCATTCGGCGATGAAGCTGTACCACCAGAGACTGTACCACTTGAAGGAGCTCACAACACGCTCGTGTATACACCTGAACATATTTTGGGGATTGGCCTTTCGCTTTTATTCCCTCAAACAATTTTTGATTTTCTCGACATTTATAGTAATTCTTGAATTTACCCATGCCTGATCCAATAAATGACTCATTAAGCTTCCCACCTAAAATAGAAAAAAGAGTCGTGTGCATTAGTGGGAACTTTGTATTAAGTGCCCAAATATCGTCATGTTTTAACGATGAGAATACGTACTTTGCTGTACTTGAACTTCCACGGTCGCTTCATAAATACTGGCGCAACGAATTCGTTAAATTAAATAATGTTCTTGCGAGAGTAAAGGCAGAAAAAATTATTTTTGCTGATGTACCTTCAAAGATGATGAATCTAATTAAGGATCACCTTGGTTTAAGAGAAGATAGATATATATACATCAACAAAAAAACCGAGATTAACACATTAGCGTCCAATTTCGGAATAAAATTTGAAGGAGTAATTGAATGTCCTCCAGATAGAGAAAAAGTCACGTTTGCGTTATTAGAAGCAAAACGGAGAAAATTAAAATTAATAATCAAATCGGATGCAGATTATCGAATTGTTCAGTCGGTAGAACAAGAACACCTGTTAGCCTCAGATTCGTCGGACCTCCATAATCCTGTGATTTTAGCCAATTATGCTTTTTCTGTAAAAGCTGATATCCGATTTTTTGTGAGTAAAAGTAAATATAGCTCAAGGGAAATTTATGACATGATTGGAGAATCGGTGCATGAAGATAGAGGAGGTGAACTTGCAAGACAAATTTTCGGAGAAGTGAAATCGGATTTTGAGTTAGACATAAAAAATGTGGAACAATACAAATTGATCACTTTTTTTACTAACGACTTCACGTATGGTTACCTTTTCCCCAAAATTCCTTCAACTCACATATACAATAAATCGCTACCATCTTATTTGATAGCTTCCTCTGTGGCAGAACCATACATTCAAGTAAACTCAGCTCTACTTGTCGACACAGGTTTTTTTAAAAATTCAGAAACAGATGGTATCTGTGATTTATTAGCACAAAAAAATGTATTTGTTAAAGAACTCAGAGAAAATCAGTTTAGGAACTTTGATTTGGATCAAAGTATCCAGTATTACCCATATGATTTATTGTTTGTTTGTAGCCATGCAGGTTTTCCAAAAGGCAATCGTTTCAAAATTAAATTTCTCGACAAGGAGAGTTGTGACCATGTCATTACTATTGATACCCTTGATTCCTTCGACATAACAAATAAAGGCGAAGGCACTAATCGAATTGTTAATGTAAAAACCTTTTATGAGTTTGTGGAGCTTGATGGCAATCCTTGGTATAAGAAAGAGTATAAAAAAGGATCATCCAAAACAGTAGTTGAAGATTTTATGGCAATAGAAAGAGAGAAATGGGAGGTTTTAGAAGAAAAGGAAAATGAGCAAATGAGATTTTGCAACGTCATCATTACTCAAGATCCTTTGGGTCCATACATTCCTATGATTCACGGTATCTCAGATCCATCATCTGCTCCTTTTGTTTTCAATAATGCTTGCGTTTCTAACTACACGATGTCCGTTAATTTTATTTTTGCGGGAGCTAATTTTTACGTCGGTACCGTCAAAAAAGTTGGGAATGAGGATGCAATAAATGTTGCGTCGTCTTTTTTTAAACAGTGTATAGGAGAAAATAGGCCTTTGGCCTTTGCCCTTTGTGAAGCACAAAATGAAGCAGATATGACTGGCGAAGATAGGGTCTATACCTGCATTGGTTGTCATTTCATGAAGTTAAATTTTTCTCCAGATCTAGACAACAGAGAGACCGTAAAAGAGCGGTTAAGAGCAGATTATATGAGAAGACAAAGAAGAGTTGGGATGGGTGATTTAGAAGATAATGTTAAAAATAGACACGAAGAGGCATTGGAATTCACCCTTAAGGAGTACAACGCAATTTAGTTTGACTAGAAGTAATAATTCCGTTCTTAGCTCAGATCTGTTATCGTTCGGATAAAGTCCCACACGGGGAGCTAATGAAAAATATAATAAGATCACTTTCTCAACCTCAGTTGTCGGCTTTTTCTCAAAGACTTCAAACCCTCGCTCTTTGGCAACATTGCCTTTACCAGGAACTTATTTGCAAGAATTAACCGATTCAGGAGTTACTCAGAGAGGGGCAGTCCGAAACAAATTGATGGGTTGTATTGTAACTCAACCGCCAGGTAATCAGATGGCTATTGAAACAGTTTTTCTCGACCTGAAAGATTTTCAACATGACGGAGATTTACACATTGTTAATTTTATAGATAAGACACTTTCAAGTTTCTACAGAGGTTGGGGAACTTGGGAGCAATATTATGGAAAACAACACCATGCAGACAAAAGTTTCTTATTGTCCGAAACCATAGTGCCAAAATTGGTTTTTGTTTGTTCTACTAAGTGAGCACTATTTTAATTTTTTTCCTCATAATTTTCCTCATTGACATCACGGACTGGAAGGCATACTGTTCAAAACATGCCAAAAATTTTAATAACAGATGAATCTCTATCATTTGAAAATGAAATTTCTTTTGAACTTGCTTTAAAAATTATAGCTGCTATTAAAGTCGGTAATGAGGATGAAAAAGAAGAGGGTGTTTCAAATTCTAGCTTGACTCAAATTCCTCAAAATCCTGAAATGGGTTTTTCCCAATACACTTCGCCAAGTCTTTCTCCTCAAGAAGAGCTTTTATCTTACCCAGAAGCTAAGTTTAATCCAGATAAAGTATTAATTTTGGGGAATTATTTTCAAAAAGTTAATTCTCAGGATAACTTTTCTCCAAGTGACATTAAAGATCTTTTCATAAAAGCAGGAGAAAAAGACCCAACAAAAAATTTAGCTCGTGATTTTAAACACACAGTTAAGTTAGGATATATTTCTCAATTGGGAAATTCTAACAAATACTACGTCACAAGAACGGGGCTTTCAGTACTTAGTTCAAACTTCGCAAATCGTCCAAAAGGTGGCTTCTCAGTAGGAACCAATAAAACCAAAAAGAAAAAACAAATCTTAACTGCAGGACTGGAATCTCTAGAAGTAATGTCAGAATTAGAAGGATTCCCACGATTTCATCATCTCGCGAAAAGATCCGATAAGATTTTGTGGCTCTTAATATATGCAGAAGCCAAGGGAAATATCAAATCATTAACAGCAACTGATATTGAATATCTATCTGATAAGCTAAAAGACTCTATATCTACATCTAACTTTACTAGTGGAAATATCTCTAATATAAAGAGCACTTATGTGAAGCAAAAAGGGAATGGCTATTCCATTTTACAAAAGGGAATAGATTACTTGAAAAATCAACTTAAAAGTATGAATGAAAAGGGAGGGGTGGCAGAGCGGCCGAATGCACTAGAGTGACAATCTGGAAAAGACATATTTGTAGGGTATACAGGAATGTTTTTCGCGGGTTCGAATCCCGCTTCCTCCGCAATATAGCCTATAGTAATTTGATTTTTTCTTTTTCTTATGTATAATAAGGGTATTGTATACCCTACAATTGTGCCTTTTCCAGGCAAAAGCAAAAGCTCCTTAAGGAGCTTTTGTTGTTTTTTACTTACCTCAGAAATTAAAATGCTAGTGAAATATTCTCAACTAAAAAATGTTCGGATAAACTCCCACACGTGCAGCATCGCTGAATCAAGTAGCACTAAATCAACATAGCTTCAGATTTGAGTTTATTTGAATTAAGATTTAGGGTCATTCTCTTCTATGTGATTAATCCTGAATAATTGGCAAGCTGATGTTGGTCTGCAAGATTCTCAATGTTAAAATATTAACATGCAAACATACCCTTCAAAACAAGACAAAGAGCTTATCAATGCTGTTTCCTCTCTTAAAGGACAAAAAGAAGTAGCTTCTTTTTTGAGAGATATCCTCACCCCCGCTGAAATTGAAGAGTTCTCTAGTCGATTTCAAATTGCTAAGTTGCTCTGGACGACGAAACTTTCATACCTCGATATTTCCAAGAAAGTGGGCACAAGCACAACCACTGTGACGCGAGTTGCTCAATGGCTTTACAAGGAAAAGTGGCAAGGGTATGCAGCTATTCTTCAGAGAACATATGGTTCTTCCAAAAGATAAATCCATGTTAATAAGTTAACATGTTGACATTTTAAATTAATACTCTACAATACCTGTTACAAGTTAATACAAAAGCGTTTGAGTGGAGTCACGATCCACGAGCTGAAGGCCAAAATGCCTTACGGAAGTTGAACCGTTAAATCCAACAGCCGATGTCGCATTAGCGGAGCCGGCCTAAGAGCCTAGAAGAGAAATACTTTTAGGAACTAAGGATGGGACCGCGGGAGGTCCTTTTTTATTGCCTCTCGTTCCTTATTTGTCATGTTGTTTTTGACGTGGCGAGTAATGAACGGGAGGTTTTTTGTTGTAAAAAATATGACGGCTGTAGCTCAGCGGTAGAGCATCTTCCTGTGGAGAAGAGAGTCGGGGGTTCAACTCCCCTCAGCCGTCCAAGAGATTTGAAAAAGGAATATATAGCAAATATGAACAACAAAAGTTTAAAACTCGCAATTCAAAAGGGTGGTCGTCTGACTGATGACACGCTCGATTTTTTGCGGAAATCAGGTTTGGAGTTTGAAAGTTACACGCAGAAGCTCTTTGCAAGTTGTCGAAACTTTCCACTCGAAATTGTGTATGTTCGTGATGATGACATTCCAGATTATGTGGCTTCAGGAAGCGTGGATATTGGGATTCTTGGTCAAAATTTGCTGTATGAAGAAAGACCGGCAAATGTGAAGAAACTTTTGAATTTGAGATATGGATTCTGTGCCTTAACCTTAGCTGTACCAAAGGAATCAGGAGTACAAGCAATAGCCGATTTGAGCGGAAAAACTATCGCCACCACCTATCCCAACTCAACCAAAAACTTCTTTAAGAAAAATGGAATTTCCGTTGAAACAATCAAAATTAATGGCTCCGTGGAAATTGCGCCAACGTTGGGTGTAGCACAAGCCATTGCCGATCTCACATCAACGGGGAGTACCCTGACATTAAATGATTTGCGCCCGCTCACGAAAATTTATGATTCAGAAGCGGTTCTTATTGCAAACGATAAAACTTCATCCGTAGAGAGTAAACGAGTATTGCTAGAAAAACTCATGATCCGTTTCAAAGGGGTTTTGTCAGCCCAGAATTACAAATACGTGATGATGAATGCTCCAGCAGAAATTCTGCCGAAATTAAAGAAGATTACACCTGGATTAAAAGCACCAACGATTTCCCCTTTAGCAAAAGAAGGGTGGTTATCAGTGCAAACAGTCATTAAAGAAGACACGTTTTGGGAAACTATTGAAAAACTCAAGAGTGTTGGTGCATCAGGAATTATCGTTTTACCAATTGAAAAAATGATTTTGTAAAAAGGAGAAGTATGAAGAAAAAGAATCAACCGATCACTTTGAAAGGCTTTCGCGATTTATTACCAGCGCAAGCGACGATCAGAAAGCAAGTGAAAGAAACTCTTGTAGAAGTGTTTGAGTCCTTTGGCTATGAGCCTCTGGAAACGCCTACATTAGAGCAACAAGCGTTGTTGCTTGGGAAGTATGGTGATGAAGCAGATAAGCTTGTCTATAAATTTCTAGATAACGGGAAGCGCAAAGTCGGTTTGCGATATGACCTCACTGTGCCTTTGGCGAGAGTGGTCTCTCAATATAAAAATGATTTGCCTTTACCATTTAAGCGGTATCAAATTCAGAATGTTTTTCGAGCAGATAAACCTGCCAAAGGTCGGTATCGTGAATTTACCCAATGCGACATTGATATTGTGGGGAATACCTCACCTCTGGCTGATGCGGAAATTGTCGCTTTAATCGAAAAGTGTTTGCAGCGACTTGATTTTGCCGAGTTCACGATTCGTATCAATAGTCGCCAAGTCTTGTTTAATGTGATGGAAAAAGCTGGAGTGCCGAAAGACAAAACTTTATCGGTTATCCAGTCCATTGATAAGTTAGATAAAAAGACTCAAGAAGAAGTAGAAGTAGAACTTGCAGAAAAGGGCATCTCTTCAAACACAATCAAGAATATTTTTGTTTCACTCAAGAATGCTCAGCCGGACGAGTATCTCCAAAAAGTCATTGCCGCTCTTGAGAGTCTGGGTGTTCAAAAATCTTCGTGGAAGTTTGACCCCACTTTAGCTCGTGGACTTGATTACTATACTGGTCCAATTTTTGAAACTGTAGTGACTGAACCGAAGATCGGGTCAATTACGGGTGGGGGCAGATATGACAAATTGATGGGTTCACTTGGAAGTACCGATTTGCCAGCAGTAGGAACAACTTTGGGACTAGATCGCATCGTTGATGTCATTCTTGATCAAAATCTCTGGCCAGATTCGGCCAAGTCTACAGCTCAAGTGTTTGTGTCCATTTTTGATCCATCTTTTGAAGAGTATTCACTCAAAATAGCAAGCGACTTACGTGATCAAGGTATTAATACCGAGATATACCTGAACAGCCAAGAAAAATTATCTACTCACTTGAAATACGCGGATAGGAAAAATATCCCCTTTGCCATTATTGCAGGTTCTGACGAGGTGAGTAAACAACAGTTAGTTCTCAAGAATCTCCAGACAGGAGAACAAACTACCTGCAGTTTTCAAGAAGTTTTAGAGAAGTTGAAAGATCAAGACATATGATTGTCCAACTAGTCCGCAAACAAATTCGAGAGATGCAAGAAATAAACTGGGGTGATATTCCCGACAATACGGGGATGAGATTGTTGTGGGGAGAAAATCAAAAGTTTATTGAGGTATATAAAGAAGCGGTCGAAAAAGAAATTGAGAAAATTAATCTTTATCTCAGTCCAACAAAAAAAGAATTGAGAGAAGAGCTTGCTCAATACAATCAAGTTGAGGCTGGGAATATTATTCCCACCAATGGCAGTGATGAGGCACTGGAGCTAATTGCCAAAGTATTTATTGCTGAAGGTGATGAAGTGGTCATGCCCCTACCTTCATATCCCTGTTTTGAATCAGTCAGTCAAATGATGGGTGCAAAGACAGTCACTGTGTCATTAGAGGAAGACTTTTCTCTGAATGTAGAAAAACTGTTGGGTGCTGTAACAGAAAAAACAAAAGTTGTCTGGATTGCCAACCCAAATAATCCGACTGGAAATCTTTTATTAACTAAAGACCAAATTGAATATATTGCGAAGAAGATCAAGTGTTTGCTGGTAATTGATGAGTGTTACTTTGAATTAGGTGGAGTGACAGCTGCTCAACTAGCAAAAAATTATCCAAACTTGATTATCATCCGAAGTTTCTCAAAAGTATTTGCTTTGGCCGGTGCAAGATTGGGGTATGTAATCTGTAATCAAGAAGTCGCTGCCTACTTAAATAGACTTCAACAGACAAATCAAGTGTTTTGTGTTAACCGATTTGCTCAAGCCGCCGCCATTACGATCCTACGGCAACCAGAATTAATTAAACAATCAATCAAAGAATTTCAGGAGTTAAAGAAAAAGTTTGAAACCAAGCTCCGGCAAATTAATCAGTTAGAAGTTCTCGACACAAAAACGACCTTTTCTATCGTCAAGATTCTTTCCAAAACAACTGGGGCTCAACTCAAAGAGCAGCTAAAAAAAGAAAATATTTTTATCAAAGACTGCTCTATTTATGAAGGATTTGGCGAACAGTATTTTTATTTAGGGATTCCCCAAGAACAGTATCAGCAAAAAGTTGTCGATTGCATTAACAAGGTTTTGGAGGAAAAAAAAACTTATGCTTAATATTTATCGCTGGTCTGAAACCGACCCACAAGTAAAGAAAAAAATTACTGAGCGTGCCATGCTCGATATTTCTGAAATCAAAGAATACGTGGCCGGCTGGATGGAAACCATTAAAAATGAAGGTGATGTGGGAATTGTAAAGTACACGCGTCAGTTTGATAAAAAAGATTTTGAATTGAAAGATTTGAGAGTCACGCGCAAGGATATTGAGAACGCATATAAAATTGTCGATCCTCGTGTAGTGGAAGTGCTGAAACGTCAAATCAGTATTTCCAAACAAAATGCGCTTTCAAAAGCTGAGCAGGAAACTGTATTGAAATCTTTTGTGCCTGGAGTACAAGTTGGTTACAAGATTGCGCCAATCGCCTCAGTTGGTTTGGCAGTGCCAGCTGGTCAAGTTCCGCTACCAACTGTGATGCAAATTCTGACCGTTACTGCCAAAGCGGCCGGTGTTCCCCGAGTTGTTGCGTGTTACCCGCCTACTGGTGAGTATCCAGAAATGTTAATTGCTGCTGACTTAGCTGGTTGTGATGAGGTGTATAGAGTTGGTGGTATTGCTGGAATTGCGGCGATGACCTATGGAACAGAAACGATTCAGCCTGTTTTAAAAATTTCCGGACCAGGAAGCATTTATACCCAAGCTGCCAAAATGTTGGCCTATGGCAAAGTTAATATTGATATGGTGGCGGGACCATCTGAAGCAATCATCTTGGCTGATAAAGATGCTAATCCAATTTTCTGTGCGGCGGATATTTTGGCTCGTGCTGAGCATGCGCCTGATGCTGCTGGAGTTTTAGTCACTGATTCAGAAAAGCTGGCCAAAGCTACGCAAAAAGAAGTTGAGCGGCAAATTCAATATTTATCCAGACGGGAAGTAATTGAAAAATCACTTGCAAAATATTCTTGTGCAGTTATCACAGAATCCTGGCAAGAAGCGATTGATTTTACGAATGACTACAGCCCCGAACACTTAGAAGTGTTGGTTGCAGAACCATTTGCGGTTTTGCCCCAAATTAAAAATGCAGGGTCTATATTTCTCGGCCAATACGCTCCAGTCGCTGTGGGAGATTATGCCAGTGGCACGAATCACATTTTACCGACTGGCTACTGGTCAAAGATGGTGTCAGCAGTAAGTGTTGAAACCTTTCAGAAATCTTCAGAAATACAGTATCTCACTAAAGAAGGTTTAGAAAACTTAGCTGAGATTGTTGATGTTGTGTCCGGAATTGAAAAATTAGATGCACACTGGAATAGCGTCAATGTTCGACTGAATCAAAAAAGGAGAGTATATGAATAAAAAATTAGGTTTGTTTATTAACGAAGCAAAAAAAGAAAAAATTTCTTTATCTCGAGTGACATTGGAATCACAAATCGATATAGCAATCGAAGATGTGCCTCGACGTGAGTACAAAATCCAAACCGGCAATCGATTTTTCAATCACATGCTAACAGGCATAGCTTCACGCGCCTGCTTGAATTTTGACATCACCTATACTCCTACTATCGCAGAACCTCTCGATCACATAGTGGTAGAAGATACTGGCTTGGCCCTGGGACGAGCTGTGCGAGAAATGCTCGATGCTCGTAAAGAGGAAGGCGTGAATCAGAGAGGTTTTTATACCGTGGCTTTTGATGAAGCGCTCGTTGCTGTCACACTTGCCTTTGACGGAAGGGCCTATACCTTTTTAAGGGGTGAAGTGCCAGGAATGAAACTAGAGCAAGTCGAAGATATTTTAAGCACTAACTTGCGTCAATTCTTTGATGGATTTTCCCAAGGTGCAGGTTGTGTTGTTCAAGTGCAGTTTTTTGCTGGAGAAGATTCTCACCACACCTGGGAAGCTGCTTTCAAAGCCTTTGGTGAAGCCCTACGAGAGTCCTTAGGGCCATGTCCTTACCGTGCTGGTACAACCATTGGTTTGAAAGGTACAGGGATGGAAGGCAAGCTATGACAAAAGCTTTTATCTTTGACATGGATGGCGTAATTATTGATAGTGAACCTGTCTGGGAAAAATACGAGCAAGTTTTTCTCGCTGAGTTAATGGGAGAAGAAACTTACCCGAAAATTAAAGATCAGATTTTAGGTAACTCTATTAATGCTATTTATGAAATTGCTTGTCAATATGGATTACAGATCAGTAAACAAGATTATCTACGTATTTATGATGAGTACGCCAAAACTGTTTATGCAGAAGCAAAACTTACTCCTGGAATTAAAAGATTTTTAAGCGAGTTAATAGAGAAAGGTTTTACGCTTGGGCTAGTTTCCTCTTCTCGACAGAATTGGATTGATTTAGTTCTTGCAAAACTAGAAGCAAAAAACACTTTTCAATTCGTGATGTCTTTAAACGATACGGAAGGAATGAAGCCGAAACCCGCTCCTGATGGGTATGTAAAAGCAATGGAAATGTTAGGGTCACAACCAGATTCAACAATTGTACTTGAAGATTCCAACAAAGGCGTTCAAGCAGGAAAGGAGAGTGGAGCTTTTACAGTCTGTCTAACCGAGAATTTGCCTAATGATTATCCATCGATTGGGGCAGATCTTGTTATTAAAAATCTCGAGGAATTAAGAGCTAAGTTAAAAGAAAAAGCATTACTATGATAACGATCATCGATTATGGACTAGGTAATCTGACCAGCGTCAAAAATGCTCTAGAAAAACTTGAAATTCCTGTTCAGATTTCGAGTGACCCTACTGTGATTAAAAATGCTCAAGGACTTATTTTGCCTGGAGTTGGTGCTGCGGGAGAAGGGATGAGGAATTTACAACAAAGAGGTTTAGAAAAAGTTATTGTGGAGTATGTACGTTCAGGGAAACCCCTTCTGGGAATTTGCTTAGGCATGCAATTGCTTTTTTCGCAAAGTGAAGAAGGAAATGTTGACTGCTTAAATATTGTGAAAGGGAAAGTCAAAAAGTTTGCTACTGACTTAAAAGTCCCTCAAATTGGTTGGAATCAGGTCAGAGCTAACTCGCGATCAAAACTATTTAAAGACGTTCTAGATGACAGTTATTTTTACTTTGTTCACTCATATTATTGTGAACCCGATGATAAAGCCGTTATCATAGGTCAAACAGATTACAATCAAACTTTTTGCAGCGTTTTAGAAGTGAAAAATATTTTTGGAGTGCAGTTTCACCCAGAAAAAAGCAGTGAAGCAGGTCTGCAGTTGTTAAACAATTTTGGAAAACGCATATGTTAATTATTCCGGCTATCGATATCAGAAACGGAAAGTGTGTCCGCCTCAAACAGGGCAATTTCTCTGAAGAAACTGTCTATAGTGACGATCCTACGATAATGGCTCAGAAATGGACCTTGGCAGGAGCAAAAGCATTACACATTGTTGATTTAGATGGAGCGAAAAGCGGCGCAGTAGAGAACTTTGAAGCCGTTCAAAAAATCATGGTCAAAGTTACCGTACCTGTTCAAGTTGGGGGTGGGATTCAAACTTTAAAAACAATTGAACAACTCCTTTCAATTGGGGTCAGTAAGGTAATTATTGGTACTTTGGCTATAGAAAATGAAGACCTTTTGAAACAAATTCTTAGTCTCTATGCTGAAGAAGTTATCGTTTCTCTAGATAGCAAGAATGGGAAACTAGCAAAAAGAGGTTGGCAAGAAGAAACAAGTGAAGATTTGATGAAAACAGCGCAAAGACTTGAACAGTTAGGGGTAAAGAAATTTATCTATACTAATGTATTGAAAGATGGCACTCTCACCCAACCTGACTATGAAGGCATAAGTAAGTTGCTTGAGATCGTTAAAGCTCCTTTGATCGTAGCTGGTGGTGTCTCATCAATTACTGACATTAAAAAACTGAAGACGATGAATGTTGCAGGAGTCATTATTGGGAAGGCCATTTATGAAGGGCGAATTGATTTACAAGAGGCAAACAATGTTAGCTAAACGCATTATTCCTTGCCTCGATGTAAACAACGGTCGTGTAGTTAAAGGTGTCAACTTCGTTGATTTAAAAGATGCTGGTGATCCAGTTGAGTTGGCTAAATTCTACAATGATGAAGGAGCTGACGAATTAGTTTTTCTTGATATAACAGCCTCAAATGAAAAGCGAAAAACAATGGTAGAGGTAGTGAAAAAGGTCGCAAAAGAAATTTTTATTCCTTTTACCGTGGGCGGTGGCATTAATTCTATTCAGGACATTCGTAGTGTTTTACTAGCAGGAGCAGATAAAGTTTCTTTGAATACAGCGGCTGTAAAGAATCCTAATCTGATTACAGAGGCTGCAAAACTGTTTGGTAGTCAATGTATTGTTTTAGCCATCGATGCCAAGAAAAAAGATTCTGGGTGGGAAGTACTGATAAATGGTGGCAAACTTGAAACTGGTTTAAATGCTTTAGAGTGGGCAAAGGAAGGAGTTCGGAGAGGTGCGGGTGAAATTCTTTTAACCAGTATGGATAGAGATGGAACCAAACAAGGATATGATCTTGTGCTGACCAAAGCTATTTCTAAGGTGGTCACAGTGCCAGTCATTGCCTCGGGGGGAGCTGGAGAGAAAAGTGACTTCTTGGATGTTTTTCAAAAAGGATCAGCTGATGCAGCTTTAGCTGCTTCCCTGTTTCACTTCGGCGAATTGAGAATTAAAGAAGTAAAAGATTTTTTGCGATCAAAAAACATTATTGTGAGAAGTTGAATATGAAAAAACAGACAATTAATTTTAAAAAGGGCTATGGTTTAGTTCCAACTATTATTCAGGAAGACAAAACTGGTCTTATTTTGATGCTTGGCTATATGAATCAATTAGCGTTGGAAAAAACTCAAGAAACTGGCTTTGTGTACTTCTGGAGTAGAAGCAGACAAAAACTGTGGATGAAAGGTGAAGAATCAGGAAATAAATTGAAGGTGAAATCGATTATTACTGACTGTGATTGTGATGCGATCCTCATAAAGGCCGAACTGATGGGTAGTGCTGTTTGTCACACGGGGAGCTATTCCTGTTTTTTTAATGAAATATCACAAGGAGATCTATGACACTTGAGGAACTTTACAATACGATCTTGGCTCGAAAGAAAGCAATGCCCGAGGGCTCATATGTTGCGTCGCTTTTTCGCGATGGAGATGATCGAATTATTCAAAAAGTTGGTGAAGAAGTCGTTGAAGTTGTGATTGCCGCAAAGAATGAGAGCAAAGGGCGTCTGATTTCTGAAATAGCGGATCTCACATTTCACACACTTGTCTTACTGGTTGAGCGAGGAATCACTTTAGATGATATCCTAGTTGAGCTCGAAAAAAGAAAATTTTCCAAAAATAAATAGCAAGGAGAAGAAGGTTGTAGGCTAGAGAGCAAAGTTCAACAACGCTTTTGCATTTGTAAAATAAAAATCAAGATATGGAGTGACTTCTGCCCAGTTTGTTACTCTGAAATTGTCCCACCGAGCGAGCAAAACGATACTTTATAGGACGATTTCAGAACCACTTTTGATATAATCCACAATACTATGATGCGGAAAGAAGGTGACAATCACTCCCAAGAACAAAAAATTGGTGGATACGATCTCAGAAATAAATTGTCTTCTCTAGTTCCGTACTTAGAACCGCGACCGGGAGGTCGGCGGATGAAGTCAGTCCAGCATCTTTTTGATACGATTGCACCCCTTATGCATAAAGGGTGGACACTTGAATTATCTGAATCAGAAGAAGAGGAAACACATGGGAGTTTTGGAGAGGAAATTGTATATAGGGGAAGATTTAGAGTATATTTGCGATTTAGTTCTCCTGATTTAACAATCGATCGCCGTGTGACAATTGCTGAGTACAAGTCAACGAATACTGTACTGCAACGCGAACTTGACGATCCTTTTTCTTACATAGTCGATCAACAAGAGTTACTACGAGAAGCTAAAAATATTGTTTCACAACTGCGTTATGAAATGGCCGGTGGAAATGGTGAAAATAAATATCGTATAATTGAGGCAGAAAAATTAAGAGATCACTATCCAGAATTTTTTTACGCACGCAAAGTACTTATTGATGGATGGGCAAAAACAATGGATGCAGTTCTCCAAAGCGGTGAAACGCAAGAAGGTCTCACTGTTGAACAGGCACAAAGAGCAAAATCTGTGTGCCAGCTCATTGTAAGTGAAATTTTGGAGTACAAGTCTTCAAAAGTAGGTGGGAAAAGACCACTCATAGTAGCTGCTGGTAATAGTGCAGGAATTCAAAAGCAAATTTTAGCTCCGTTAGAAGAACAAGGAATTGAAAGTTTGATGTCTCTCCCATTAGCAAAAAACCCTGAAAAGTATGTTGTGGATAGTAATAGTTTAATTTTGATAGCTCAACCCCCATCAGATAGTGAGAGTAAATGGGGGGATGAACTCGTAGGTGAATATGGGATTGCTTCACGAAAATTTAATGTAGAAACAGTTTTTCTTATTGGAGGTGGAGAGAAGACGACAGCTCAACTCCAAATTTATCTCGATAATGCATTGACGGCTATTCGACAAGGAAAAAGATATCGTATTGTAGTTGTAGGTGGAGTTGGTGGTTTCTCAGAAAAAGAAACATTTGAGAAAGCCCTAGTTCCTTTTCAGAGAGATCCACAGTACAAGTCTCTCTTCAATAACTCAGAGGCGTGGTTGGAATATGTTGAGAGTGAAAATTCAAGTGCGCTCATCCAGTCTATAGGTCAAAATATGATGGGAAGTGGTGTATAAAGGTAAATGAGTTTGGGAATTGAAGTAACGCTTTTGCATTCGTAAAATAAAACTCAGGATACGGATAAAATTAAAAAGGACGCACCTGCAGCATGGGTAGTCGAAAGGTATATACATTTTTCTCTCAAGTAAAATTTGAATGGTCAGATTTAATACTTCTAGTCGCTGGTTGGATAGGAATAAACGGAAGACTTCCAACAATAGCTTATGCTGTTCAGGAATGGTTTAAAAGATAACAGCAATTCTTTATTGAAGTTACTACTTAACAACTCTGTAAGGTTTCTATACTCTAAATATGTGAGTAGGTCTCTCTTCACTTCATTTTTATTTTTCTCTCTTTTTTTCATTTCAGCGTCTGTTGTGTTTGCACGAAGTGGTTGTTGCTCAGGACATGGTGGAGCTGATTGTGGTGCGGGCCCTCAAACAGATGGTGCGGTTATTTGCAAAGATGGATGGACTGGCTCTTCTTGCAGTTATAGTAGTATGGTTGAGTGCGGCGGAACTTCAACAATACAAGCTGTAGTTCCTGCAAATCCTTCTCCTATACCTTCTCCAGTTTTTAAAGCGCAAACAGTTGTTACGCCATCTCCTTCAATATTACCGGTTCCGACTCCCCCTCCTGAAGCTTTGTCTTTACCAACTCCTGCTCCAATCATTCAGCCATCTACTACACCTCAATCAATGGCAGAGAGTCAATCAAATAGTGGCAGTGGAGGATCCTTTCTTTTTGGGTTGCTTGTGGGCGGAGGTGGAGTATGGTATCTCATGAAGAGAAAGACAAGAAAGCTAAAAAAGAATGAGTCCGAATAACCTCATGGACAGGGAGCAAATGAATCAAAATACATCTGGTGGAGGAAAATTTTCTTTCACCAATATTGAAAACTATATTCAAATAGTTTTCATTGACAGTGAAAACTATTTGTAGTATAGTCTTTGTATGACATCAAATCAACAATTAACAAAAGAAGTTCTTTCCTCTGTTCTTAAAGAGCAGCATGAGGCATTTCTAGCGAAGGACATTGGGGTAGAACGGGAGCTTTTAAGCAGTTTGGGTGATATTGTAAAAACTCCCCAAATCATGGTTGTCACAGGTCTCCGGAGGGTGGGAAAGTCCACACTTTTAGCTCAAGTAGCCAAAAGGTACCTGAAAGATGATTTTTACTTCGTCAACTTTGAAGATGAACGATTATTGAACTTCCAAGTTCAGGATTTCGATAAGCTGCACGAGATACTCATGAGCTTGTTTGGAGAAAAAAAGACATTCCTGTTTGATGAAATACAGAATATACCTGAGTGGGAGCGGTTTGTACGAAGACTCCATGACCAAGGATATAAGTTTATCGTAACTGGTTCGAATGCTTCTTTGCTTAGTCAAGAGCTAGGGACACGGCTTACTGGTCGGTCGATTCGGGTTGAGTTGTTCCCATTTTCGTTTCGAGAATTTTTACGCTTTCGTGAAGTAGAGATTCCAAGTTTAAAGGTATTAACAACAAAACAAAGAGGACAACTTCTGCGGCATGTCAACGAATATATTGTTTTAGGGGGAATTCCTGATGCACTGAAATATCCTGAATTGGAGATTCACAAAACTTTGTATGACGATGTTCTCTATAGAGATATTGCGACGCGTTACAAGCTCGATAATGTTAAAAGCTTGAAAGAACTGAGTTTCTATCTGATAAGTAATATATCTTCTGCTCTTTCGTTTAACAAACTCAAAGAGTTACTTAAATTAGGAAGTGTGAATACAGTCTCTAGCTATATCGAGTATTTAGAAAATAGTTGGCTTTTTTTTGTTGTAAACAAATATGCCTACTCAGTGAAAGAGCAACAAATTGCTGCTAAAAAGTTGTACTGCATTGACACCGGTTTGACGCAATCGGTTGGTTTTTCTTTTTCAAAGAATAAAGGGAAGCTCATTGAGAATGCTGTCTATTTGCAATTAAGACGAAAAACAAAGGATATTTACTATTATAAGACAAATAAAGACCATGAAGTTGATTTTTTCCTGCCGAAAGATACTGTTTTACTGCAAGTTGTCCAGCATCTTGGTGATGAAAATACTAAAGAAAGAGAAGTGAGAGCTCTTGTCGAAGCAGCTGTAGAGCAGAAAAAAGCCAAACTGGTAATAGTAACCGAAAGTGAAAAAATGATCCATCAACAAGATGGATTAACTTTACAAGTGATTCCTCTGTATGAGTGGTTGCTAGAAAACTAAGGATTAAACAACCGTTTGGATAAAATCCCACACGGGGAGTTTTCTCTATCCTAGCCACATTTTCTTCAAGTAACCATGGTCTTTTCATTTTCTGGCGCGCAAAGTGGCGCGAATGTGTCGCGAAAAAACTCAAAACGGAAGTATTGATAGCTGAAGTTTCTCATGCAGAACAAAAAGTTATCCGGCTCTCTAGAGAAGAAATAACAATGCTTGATTATGTGAAACAGATGGGCTCAATCTCTTTAGAAGAAACTCTCGATATTCTAAATATTCCCCGGAGAACTGCCCAGAGAAGGTTGAAGAACTTAGTCGATAAAAGTCTCTTGAAAGTTCAGGGAAGTGGAAAAACTACTGTTTATATTCAACCCACGATTGGAAAATAACAAAGTAGGGAACCATCAGAATTTTAGGGTGTCTTCACTCCACCACGAAACAAAAATGGAGACATGATTGACATCAGTAACCCAAGTTGATACATTTTGGAAAATGCCATTTCCACATTATTAGTTAGTATGAGTTATGAAAGGGGTAGTATGTCATTTATTAATAAGGATGCGTCCGAAAAATTACCAAGAGAAGATGGATCCAATGGAGACTCAGATCCGATTGACGTTTTTCTACAAGGTCTTGTTTTTAAAGAAGCATTGTTGAACGAAGAAAATGGAAAACCACCACTCTATGTCTTTCCTGTGGAAATTGGTGAACAACTTTTGAATCCGGGCAGAGGATCTGATTTGATACTTAAACTTGCCATGTGGGTTTATGAAAAAACAGAAGGTAAAACAGCAAGTTTTGCTTACCTCTCTAGAGCTGGTGAACGCATAGTTCGCAATGTTGTTCGTATGATGCCGCAAGATGTTAGAAATTATTATGATAATTATGGGCCGGATGAAACATATGGTCGTTCACCAATGTTGCAAGCGCATTTACGACAAATTGATGATTCTCATCATCATATCAACGACCCAGAAATGTACCATCACAAGGAAGTGATCATGAGACTCTTGACCAATATGACAGGAGCATTTGATAGAGCTGTGAAAGAGCGATCACAAGTAGCATTATCAAGATTAGAAATGGGGAAGCCATTTATCCTCCAAGCTCTCAACAAACAGATTTTGGGAGAAGCATTAGCGCAAACATTTACGGGTAGCTGGGAAACTGCAGATCAATATGATGAAGGAATTCGAGCATATATGGATGCAGCTCATGCTGCAACTGGGGATGGTGATCTCAAAACAGAGAATTTGCGTGTTGTTGCAGCTACCAAACAACAAGTGGTTGATAAGATCAATAGTCACCTAAGTGAAATGGAGAAACCTGAAGACCAGCGAGATCAAAGTAAAATGATTCCGCAAGATTGCGTTTTATATGAAATGCTAGAGCATAATGCAGAATATGGCTGGACGAGAAAACAAATAACAGACGAGTTTTTCACTCTAATGGTCGCCGGTGTAGAGAATATGTATCAAACGACAACCAATTTAGAAGTGAATATATTCAAAGATCCTCAAAGTTGGCAAAAGTTTGTTGAGGGGGTCCGAAGAGTCAAAGAAAAAAATGCGAAGAAGAATGAAGAAGAAGACAAAGACATGGGTGCATTACCGGTTAGCTTTCCTATCCTCATGAGAGAGCCTGTTATGCGGGAATTGTTGGATGATCTTCATGAAGAAACTACTGGTTGGCAAACTGTTCAGGGGGCAATTAATCCGGGAAAGCAAGCGGAATTGCCAAGTATATCAGGCGAGCTTTTACCGTATGACATTATGCAAACATACGTTGTTGCACTTAATTACTTCTGGCAATTTTTAGTGCAAAAAGGGGTATTGGACGAAAAATCATCTCAATTTGACCCATTGAGCGAAGGATGGAGAAAATGTACTGGTACACCATATGCCAAGCGTGGACCTGTGGAAGCGTCATATTATTTAGTTGAGTATGCTGACGAGCAAGATGCAGTCATAAACATTGTTGGTGACGTATCGCCAAAGCAGTATGACCATGGTATTGCTAATTATTTACCTGTTTCTGTTGTGATGAATCCGGCATAAAAAGAAAGAAGTTGCAGAACTGTTGTAGAACTCGTTTCCCCACGGCTTGCCGCGCCGGGACCAGAACAGGAAGGTGCGCAAACCATTGGTTTCTGCAACAATGCTTAAACTATCGTTCGGATAAAGTCTTATACAGCGACCAAATCAAAATATTCATTTAAGGTGCTTTTTGCGTGGCCTTCCGTAGAAAAACCAACCTACTAATATTATCGTTCCAAGAATATCTCCTAATACATTAGGAATAACGAGTGGTAGATTGTGTAATTCTAATCCATAGAGAATCCAAATCGATGATCCAAACACCATGATGACATATGTCAAAGGGGCAATATCTGTAGCCCTTTTTGTTTGGAATATTTTAATTGCTTGAGGAAGACTACCTAAGCCCAAAAAAACGCCAGTTATTGTTGCTAAGCCGGCAAGTATTGTCATGAACTCAGTTTATCATATTCGCCTGCTATATAACGGCTCTAATGATACAATTGCCTCGATGAATATCGAGGAGTTTAAGCACAAAAGAGTTGAAGGAAGAAGGCAACTACTAGAAAAAATTGTCGAAACTTTCGAATCCTTTGAGCCTGTGGCTATTCATCAATTTGGATCCGGAACTAAAGGATTTAATGATGAATTTAGTGATATAGATATTTGGATTACTTTCCAAGACGATGAAATTGAATCGATACTACAAGAAATTTCTAGCATATTTAAAAGAATTGCGCCTGTCATAATCAGACATTATTCCAAATCTTGGAGCCCTGTTGGTGGGAGTGCTAATTCTGTAATTCATGAAACCGAGTATGGTTTATTCGTTGTGGATTACTATATTTCCAAACTTTCTGAAACAGTTATAAAAAATGATTCGGCCGTTTTATACGGTGATGACTCTTTAGAAAGAGGTGAATGGAGATTAAACAAGGATGTAGATGAAAACATTCATGACTCACATACTTTGAGAAAGGATGTCAACCTTTTGATAGATTTGATATTTATTAGTATCAAAGGTATTGTCAGGAAATGGGAGGATGACGCGTTTATACGCACCCTTAATAAAGTGCACACTGCTTTTAGAGAGAAATATGACCAATCAATGAAGCGTAGACGTATCAGTCTGAGTTTTAAATCTCATAAAAGACTTTTATCCGATCTCTATAAAATTTCAGATAAAACTCAAAAAAGAGCAATTAATAAAATAAGAAAGTACATACATCAAATTGAATCTTTATATTGAGAAAGAGGTTTCAACCGGTATGACCAAGCAGTTCAGTTTCATAGAAAAATTATGGCTTTACCCTTAGTTCTCGGTGAAAAGGTAAATGTGTTGCTGAAAGTAAAGAGTTAAATTTGGGCGCATAAAATTCCACAGGGGAGCATTAAATTACATTTAGCCCTCTGATATACTTCACCTTCCATTAGGTGCAATAATTGAGATAAGCGTAATTGCTGCTAAATGAAGCGCTTCCTACTTACTTTAGAGGTGAAGCAGTTGGTAACCATATTATGTTTCAAATTTTTCAAGCTCAATTATCTGATGTAATAAGTATTCAACAACTTCTCAAAGAAACGTGGGCTGATACGTATGGCGATCATTTGTCTCAGACTACCTTAGATGAGGTATATAAAAAGTGGCAAAGTGTTGAATTTTTAAGCAAGCAAATTGAAAATTCTCAGTTTTATTTTCCTGTGGTGAAGGAAAATGGCGAAGTTATTGGACTTTCAACGGCGCATATGCCTGAAGATACTATTATGATGTTTCGCCTCTATGTCTCACCTCCGCACCAGCACAGAGGGATTGGCACGTTGCTTCTTGATGACGTAACTGCCCATTTTCCTAAAGCCAAGAAAATTCAACTACATGTTGAAGAACTAAATCCCAAAGGCCAAGCCTTCTACAAAAAGCATGGATTCAAAGAAATCAAACGTGAACCAGAAAAAGTGGTTAACGAAGTTATTGAGCAAATATTGATGGAGAAAGAGTTATGAAGTCTTACATTTATCATCTCCAACTGAACATTTCTTTTGCAAACCTCGCATTCTATAAAGGACTTTTTGCCTTTTTAGGTTGGTCGATTATTTTTGAAACACTAGACACGATTGGATTCAAAAGTAATCATAATGGTGACCTGTGGTTTGTTGATAATTCGAGCATGGAAAAACTAGATTATGACAAAAAAGGCATGAACCATCTCTCTATCCGCGTCGAAAAACAAAGTAATCTTGATCAAGTAGTAAGTTATTTGAAAGAAAACAACATCGAGTCTCTCTTTGACACCCCACGTCATCGTCCAGAGTTTACGTCCGCACAAAATGAGACATACTATCAAGTCATGTTTGCTACTCCGGATAACCTCCTATTTGAAATTGTCTACATTGGAGCAAAATGAAAAACGCACTCATCTTGCACGGAACAAATGGTCACTCAAAAGAAAACTGGTTTGATTGGTTGCGAATTGAGTTGGAAAAGAAAAACTGGAAAGTTTGGGTTCCCGATTTACCCCATGCAGATAAACCAAATATACAAACATACAATAATTTTATATTCGGTAACAAAGAGTGGAAATTTGATAAAAACTCTGTTCTTATTGGTCACTCATCAGGTGCAGTAGCAATTTTGGGGATTTTACAAAATCTGCCTGAAGATGTCATTGTCGACAGATGCATCCTCGTTGGAGCTTTCAAAAATAACTTGAACTGGGATGCGCTTGATGATCTTTTTCTGAAACCTTTTGATTTTGAAAAAATAAAGAAACATGCGAAACGAATTATTTTTGTTCATTCAGATGATGACCCGTATTGCCCATTAGAACATGCGGAATATCTGAAAAATCAACTTGGAGCGGAATTAATGGTAATTCCAGGTCAAAAACATTTTAGTGTTGGAACGGCCGGTGAGAAGTACAAAGAGTTTCCTTTGTTAATCGAGTTGCTGGAAAAGGGGAAGAAATATATTTAAAAAAATGAAAACCTACGCTTTTTTCGATGTTGATCGAACTATTAGAAAAGGTTCTCTTATTCGACTCTGCTTACGACGTTATTGCGAGCAGTACGGAGCAAGTTTTTTAAAAGAGGTAAAAGATCTTTAAGCAAAAGATTTTTGGGCTCTTCCCAAATTTCTTGAGCATTATCCAGTTGAATAGAGATATTAATAAATCTAGAAATTTCCTCCGCATTACCTACAGCCTTGTGAAAGTAATTTACTTGTTTTAATCCATGTTTCAAGTACCATCCTTCTCTAATATTATGAACGAGTTTATTTGACAAGTTTCGAAGATTGCTAGCGGCACCGGATTTTCCGTAATGTTCTTTGTCTTTTAACCTGTCAGTTACTCCATAAATCATCTCGCTTAGCGTTACTGCTCGGTCTAATACAATAATTGGTTTATTCATATGAACTCTCTCCTTTCTCAAGTGAAATAAGGATAAGTTTACGCTATAATAGGAAAAATGGAAAATAATTCTTCTTTACCCACCTCATTTAAGACTTACCTTTGGTCTGCAGACTTTTCCAAGCTTGATCTTCAAAAACACCGTCGCTACATTATTCATCAACTTTTAAACTACGGCGATTTGGATGCATTTGTGTGGTTAAAGCAAACCTATTCCCTTCCTACTCTCAAAGAGATTTTTGTTCATTCACCAGAGAAAATATATACTGACCGTTCTTTTTCTTTTGTCAGTAATTTTCTGTTAAATATGAATCAGCAAAACTTAGCAAGAGAAAAATATGTCTCAATGGCATCTTGAAACGATTACGCAGAGCCATTTGCAAATTCTCAAAAAGGCAGCTCAATTTTCTGACCTAACACTGGTTGGTGGAACAGCTTTGGCGTTACAAATTGGTGGCCGTAAATCATATGATCTTGATTGGGTTATAACGAAGAATGTGACATCTCCTTTTATTGATAAGTTTTTATCTGCACTCGAACCAAAAGAATTACAACAAAGATTGCAGTCAGATACTCAATACACTGCATTTATGGATGGAATCAAAGTAACCGTTTTTCAAGATAAAGCACCGCTGCTTCATGAGACAGTGGTATTAGATGGTGCGAGACTTGCTTCCGTTGCTGATATTTTTTCTACCAAGCTTTTCGTTCTGGGTAAAAGAAATGTGTGGCGAGATTATGTAGATATTGCGTGCTGTCTTAAAAATAAGTCGGTTACGCTCAAACAAGGTATGGATGAGGCGATACAAAGATACAAAGTAACACAAAAGTGGATTCTTGAACCTTTAGTCTATTTTCAAGATATTGAAATGGTTCCTATTGAATGGGTAAACGGAGAGATGACGGAAGATGAAATCAAAAATATCCTCACTGAGGAAGTAAAGAAGTTAGTAGAAGAAAAATCGTAGACGCTTAAACCTTTAGCAGACTCACAACAAGATATGTCTCAAAACGTTAACGACCAACTACTGAAAATAACTCACGAAGAAGTGGAGCCGCTTTTAGACGAAAAACATACTGCCGATCCGGTTGCCGGAATAGCGATTGTGAATCTTCCTCATATAGAAGTCGAAACTGCCGAAGGGCTCAAATATCATTTTCATGCAGCACGCGTATTTACAAGCAGTCCCACTACTCCGAATTTTGTGAATCCTCATTATCATTTAATTGGAGAAGAACCTTATCATATTCTCTCAGGAAATAATGGCGAGATGAATTTGGGAAGACTAGTAGATGGAGAAGTTATATGGGAGGAACCAAAAACGGTAAAAACTGCAGACTTCATCAACGTCCAGGAAGGCCAGGTACATTCATTAAGAAATACTGGTGACACTCCCCTCGATTTTACTTTTGCTTGTCCTGATGAACATTTAATTGATAACTCACCTGAACATCCCGAGGGGGATAGATACGTTGTCAAAGATTTTCCCAATGGAATACCCCCGCAGTATCCAAGAAAAGTTTCATGAATGCTCCCAAATTAGTACAAATTACAACAGACGATGGTTTAACTTTACCAGGAATGTTATACGAGTCAGAAAACTCTCAAAAAGCAGCAATATATCTCCACGGCAATGAGAGTTCTTCAGTGTTCTATAGCGATGATATACGGGAAGAGCAGGCTCATGCTTTAAACGATAAAGGAATTTCTTATTTATTATTTAACAACAGAGGAGCTCACTACATTAAAAATCTTGCATCCAAACGCTTTGGTATGGCGTACGAAAAAATCAAAGACTGCGTTCACGATATCGATGGAGCAGTTCATTTTCTTGAAGAGAAAGGATATACAGAATTTTATTTAGTTGGTGAGTCAACAGGCGCGAATAAGATTTGTGTGTATCACCATTACAAACCTCAAAATAAAGTCGCCAAATATATTTTGCTTGCTGGTGGTGATGATGTTGGAATTTATTACACAGCATTTGGAAAAGAAAAATTTGAACGACTTCTTCAAGAAGCAAAAGAGAAAATTGCACAAGGGAAATCGGACAATATTATTTGTGAGCTTCTGCCAAACGAGATTTTTTCTTATGGCAGCTTTTATGATATTGCCAATCCAGACGGCGATTACAATGTTTTTCCTTTTTTAGAGACAATACAGAGCATTAAATTATCTAGTCAAAAACTTTTTCGCTACTTTACTTCAGTAAATAAACCAACACTCGTAGTTTACGGAGAAAAGGATCAGTACTGTTATGGAGATGTCCCAGGAGTGGTCAATCTACTTAGAAAACTCAAGCCAGAGTTTGAGTATCACTTAATTCCTGAAGCAGACCACTTTTTTAGCAAACAGCAGAAAGAGTTGTCGGAGATAATGGTGAATTGGTTAATGAAATCAACTTAATTAAAAAAATGACTTTTAAACCAATCTCTTCTACCGATCAATCACTTATCACACAGTGGTTTACTGGCGATAGTGCAGGCCAGAAAGAACTTGGTTTTTACATGGATTTCGATAGTTGGTTTAATCGACCGAATACTACTCCGCGGTTTAAATGGATTGTCTATAAAGACGCAAAACCGATTGGATTTGTAGATTTAGAAACATATAAAAATGAAACTGCTTCATTCTCATTTTACATTGATCCCGTGCACAGAGGAAAGGGTTTAAGTAAAGAACTACTTCGAACCTTAATTGATAAAGCATATGAACTGGGTGTAGTGGAGTTATTTGCTGGAGTGGAAGAATCTAACCTCATTAGTCAAAAGGCTTTATCTTCGGTAGGTTTTATTGAAGATGGAAGAGATAAAGATAATTATTTAATTTTTAAGATGAAGTTAGAAATAATCATTCGTTCAGCAAGATCTGAAGATACTCCTCAGCTTTCAAGATTGAAGCGTCCTAAAGATGAAGAGCACAGAAGAAATTATCAAGTTGCTGCTCAAACAGCTCTTGAAAAGGTGAAAACAGAAGATGCTATTTTCTTAGTGATTGAAAACAAAAATGAGATTGTAGGTCAAGTTCTTCTTCGACTTAAAGGAAATGAAACAGAACCCGGTTATCCTAACATGCAAGATCTTTATATTGTAGAGAATAAAAGAAGCCAAGGTTTAGGTAAACAACTTATTCAAAAGTGTGAACAAATTGCTAAAGAAAAAGGATATGAAAAAATTAGTGTTGCAGTTAACCCAACTCTAAACCCTCGCGCAAAGTCTTTATACGAAAAACTTGGCTACAAAGACGTTGGAAGAGAATCATACCTAGATGGGGTATATGATGGGGATGAGGATTGGGTAATTGACTTAGTAAAAATTTTTAAATAAACGAACTTTTCTGAAATTGCCTACGTTTACACGGAGCCTGATATAATTTAAGAATGAAAAAGCAGGAAAAAAGGAAGATCAGTCTATTAGTTGTGGTTTTATTAATTCTAATAGGAACTATTTTGCTTGCGAGCAAATTCTTTTTTACAAAAAAATTCCCGGTAGAGACGCCTAACGTTAAGGTCGGTGATTGTTCTTTAAAAGAAGCGGGAATTTCACAAGACGATTTATCAAAACTGTACGATGCCTACAGCGATCCTTCTATTCAGCACGTCCGCATTGCATTAGATAATTATCTTCACGGGTCTCATGAAGGAGTGGGAGATTTTGTCGTAAAGGGACTCAATCCGAAGGAGTTTAAAGACGGCTTGGCAAATTTTGACAAGACATATTATTCAAGTAAATTTATGGTTTATTCGGTGAATAATCAGGCTCTTGGTGGCGGTAAAGAAATTTCTTTGATATTTATAAACAAGCCAGACAAAATATTTAGTGCTTGGGTGTATCAACTTGGCTCAGGAGGATATGAGTTACGAGATTTTCGAGATGCCGGAATTTCTTCAGATCAAATGAAACAGATTGTTCAAGAAGATCACTGCTTTCTGACGGATGAAAAACTGAGAATGTAAAACAAGAGCTTTTCGCTTTTGGCAATTAATTTTGTAAGATTTATGCTTCGTTTTTTATGAAAAAAACTTTCCTACTTACTCTTTCAATATTTCTCTTGGCAGGTTGTGCAAAAAGTGCACCCAGTGACAGTTTAGCTTCGCAGCAAAATATGCAGACTGCTTCTCAACAAGCAGTTACTGCACCATCCGATAATATTTATCTCACGAAGACAGATACCGCGAAAGGCAGTTATCTGACAGATTTTCAAGGAATGACATTATATACATTTGATAAAGATACACCTGGAGTAAGCAACTGTACTGCTGCATGTGCAAGGCTTTGGCCATTTTATACTTCAGGCGCGACCGCCCAATCGATTTTTCCGCCAAACATCACGGTGATGACGAGAGCAGATGGATCGAAGCAATTTCTCTGGAAAAACATGCCCCTCTACTACTACGCGAAGGATCAAAAAGTGGGTGATATGCAAGGTGACGGTGTAGATGGTACGTGGCATATTGTGAAACCGTAGCGAAATCTATGCCAGAACTTGTTCTTCCAGATACGAAATACAAAAAAAGTTATCTTGAGGCTTTAGAGGAATATCAGCCTGACTCTCGGTTCAAAGCTGAAGATGTAAATAAGGATTTTGAGAGTTATATTACTCGTATTCGTAATGAATCGTTTGGGATTGACTTACCGGTAGGCTATGTTGCCCATACAGTGTACTGGCTCGTTGATGGTGATATGTTTTTGGGTCAAGTGGATATTCGTCATCAATTAAATGAGTCGCTAAAAAATGAAGGTGGCCACATTGGTTACTACATTCGGCCGACGCAGCGGAATAAGGGATACGGGACACTTGCACTTCGGCTTGGAATTCAAAAGGCGCACGAACTAGGGATTAAAGATGTTTTAGTTACATGTGATGTTGACAATGTTAGTTCAAGTAAAGTTATTCAAAAAAATGGCGGGGTGTTAGAGGATACATATCAAATTCCAAATGGCGCGCTTAAAAATCGATACTGGATAAAGCAATGAGCATCAAACAATTATCACACACTGCAAAATATCAAAACAAATGGATGTCAGTGTATGAAGATCAGGTTGAGTTCCCGAATGGCCTGGTAAAATAGCGAAAAAAAATGAAAGTCAATCGCATAAGACCAAAAGTAGGTGTTGGTGTAATTGTTATTCGTCATGACACTGTTTTGCTTGGAAAGAGGAAAGGATCTCATGGTAATGGTAGTGGAGGTGTCACGGCTCAAGCAAACTTTTGAGAGGTGCCGCGAACTTAATTATGGCGCGAAAGTGGCGCGATTGTGATATACATGAGTTCATGTATAATCCTATTTTCTCTGAAATAGTCCGACGCGATTACCTTCACTGTCTTCAAAAATGGATATATAGCCGTATTTTCCGATACTTTTTTTAGGGACGTGTATTTTTCCACCAGCTAAGAGGATTTTTCGTTCAATTTCGTCAATATTATCTGTGTCTAAATAAACGGTTGTTCCCTCAAGACTTGGTTTGTACCCGAACCCTTTCATTAAACCACCAGTGGCTCCGACACCGCCTCTTTGCATCGGAAATGAGAGCATTTCATAACCTGCATTTGTTTCAGGTTCCATCTCAAAACCAAATACTTCCTCATAAAACTTCTTTGCACGCACTAAGTCTAGAGCTGGAAGTTCAAACCAATTTACAGGATTGGTGTTCATAGTAGTCTTTACTGAAATGACTTCTTTATATCTATCACATACCGTTTAGACATTTGCTTATGTGTCATTGATTCCCAGGCTTTATTAATCTCATCCATAGTAATGATTTCAATTTCAGGAAGAAGGTTTTTCTCACTGCTGTATTGAAGCATTTCTTGAGTTTCTTTAATACCACCGATTCCTGATCCAGCAATTGATTTTTGACCATTAATCACTGCACTAGAGTGAAATCCGGGCATTGGTTCGATGGGTCCGACTAAGCAAAGCGTACCATGAATGTTAAGAAGCTTTAGGTAGGGGGAAAGGTCATGTGCTTTAGGAATTGTATCAAGTAAAAAATCGAATGTATGTGATGCGGCTTCCATTTCTTCTTTTACACTTGATACTACTACACCGTCCACATGATATGACTTGGCAGCTACAACTTTTTCAGGTGAAGAAGTAATGACCCAAACTTTAGCGCCCATCGCTTTAGCATACTTAACACCCATGTGTCCCAATCCGCCAAGCCCTATCACTCCTACTTTCATGCCAGGACCAACTTTCCAGTGGTTTAATGGCGAGTATGTAGTAATGCCTGCACAAAGCAAAGGTGCAGCGTGGGGCATGTCAAGTGATTTAGGGAGTTGAAGCACAAAGTGTTGTGGCACCACAATTAAAGTTGAGTATCCACCTTTAGTATCTGTTCCATCGATTGGATCTTTGGAACTATACGTCCAAGTTATTTCCTGAAAACAAGAATTTTCAAATCCTCTTTTACAAGCTTCACACTTGCCACAGCTATTGACCATGCACCCTACACCCACGGAGTCTCCAGGTTTAAACTGCGTTACTGCCTTACCAACTCGACTGACAATACCGACAATTTCGTGACCGGGAACACAGGGATATGCTACTTCACCCCAATCGCCACGAGCAGTATGTATGTCGCTATGACATACTCCACAGAAATGAACATCGATTTCTACGTCTGTAGGAGTAGGTTCTCGGCGATTAAATTCATAGTATTCAAGTGGTTGGGTTGCAGACGGGGCTGCGAATGATTTTGCTTTCATGTTGGTGATTATCTCATATTCTGTGATAAGCTTTCAGAGTCAGAAAGGAAATGAATATGTCATTTTCAGGTTATTTTGAAATAGAAAGTTCGGGTCAGGAATTTATTGATTGCAACGTGAAGGGACAGGATCTTGATGAACTGAAAAAGAATTTTTTCGCTTTATGTGAGAGATTAGGCCTTACTACTGGAATAATAAGCCTAGTAGTTTATGAAAGTGATCAAGAAAGCTCAAAAGTTCTCGATATTGATTTAAATCAGCCTAATGGACCGCTGATTGGTGGTTTGACGGGTCAAGAAGTTAATATTTAATTATTAAAAATGAACTCCATCACTCAGCTTGCACACATCCATGATTTTCTTCATGAAGTTGAAGGTTTGAAAAAACTGCTTCGCCACAGCTGGTTGTCTAATGGCAGGCAAGAAAGTGTTGCTGAGCACACGTGGAGAATGGCGTTGATGGGATTAGTCATCTACAAAGAGTTAGATTTTAAAGTGGATATCGAAAAAGTACTAAAAATGATACTGATTCATGACCTTGCTGAAGTTTACGCTGGAGACTCTTGGGCATTTGGAGATATACCAGCGAATAAACATGAACAAGAGTTTGCAGCTTTGAAAAAGCTAACAAAAGACCTGCCTGAATACACAGCGAAGGAGTTCATAGAACTGTGGCACGAGTTCGAAGCAAGGGTCACGCCTGAAGCAAAGTTTGCAGTCGCATTAGATAAATTAGAAGTGCTGATTCAACATAATGAAGCAGATATTAGGTCATGGGATGAAAAAGAGTATGACTTTAACTATTCTTATGCGTACGACAAAGTTGAGTTTTCTCGGACACTACGCATTTTCAGAGATTTAATTTTGGAGGAAACTATTGAGAAGATAGAAAAGGAAATTTAAGTATAGTATCAACTACAAAGTCTACAATTACTTTATTAATGTTAAAATTTGAGAGAAGGAGTAACAATTATGAAAACGATGACATGTAAACAAATGGGTGGACCGTGCGATATGGCTATGCAAGGAAACACCGCCGATGAAATTATTAAAGCTGGTGACAAGCATCTGAGAGAAATGGTGGCCAATGGCGATGAATCTCACAAGGCCGCTTTGGCAATGATGGATGAAAGGTGGAAAAATCCTGCAGGTGGTATGGAATGGTATCAGAAAATGCAAAGTGATTTTGCGGCGATGCCAGAAGATTAATCTCTTCGCTTTACCTAAAACGTAAAAAAAGATTGACTAACCCTACTTACATAGTAAAATAATTCAACAAGTAAATATATAAAGCAGTGACGGAAGACCAAGTAAGTCCTCAAGTGGTAACGAGAGATTCAGCGGGTGGTGAAAGCTGAACAAGCTTGAGAAAACTGAAATACCTTCCCGAGCAGTCCAAACCAATTCTTGAACTTCAAGATAGTAGCACGGAATGGGAGCGCCCATTATAGCGCTAGAGCATGTCACGACAGAAACAGAGTGCTCGAACAACAAGCATAGTCTTGGTTTGTTTCGAGTCCCGCAGTGGCGGGATTTTTTGTACTTAAACCAAAACTATGAAAGCACGGTGGTACCGCGTTCCCTATACGCCCGTGTATTTGCATCTTTTACGGATGTGGATACATGGGCGTTTTATTTATTTAAAAAAGGGGGAGCGTATGCAAATGGTAGAACAAATTCAACAACGCATGAGAGAAGTGGTGGTTGCCGTTGAACCATCACAACGAGAGACCGAAACGCATCAAAACATTTTCATGGGTATCGGTCTATTATTTAAAGGTGAGTTAACTCATGGTTTGGGTATTAATGCGCTCCCAATGTTATGTTTGGCAAGAGAAATCCAACACCATTTGCCTCATGCGAGTATTCATGTTCTTGTTGCCGATTTGCACACGCAAGCTCATCTTGCTGAAACCAGGATTAATCAAGTAAATGATGTCAGTGCCGCAGTGCAACATCAAGTTCAAGAAGTGCTTTCGGCGCTTGGCTGCATTCGGGAGAATACTCACGTTTTTCGCGCTTCACAACATCAGGTTTTTAATTTTCCTTTAGATGAAGATCAATACATGATCAGACAAAGCGAAGATGTGCGACGCGCACACAACGTTTTACGTGCAGGAGTCAAAATTGGTTGGCAAACTACTCGCAAATCAAATGGCAATCCCATTCGTGATGAAAAATTTTTTGACGAACATGCTTTGACTCAACATCCAGGAGAACTACTGAGCCTCACATTCATTCGTGCCATTGAGGGGTTAAGCCTTCAGCAGCACGGCAGTGAACATATACCTATTCCACCGTACTTTAGCCAAGACGCGCTGAAGTTTGGCGGACAGATTGAGCTTCAGCAAGTGATAGTGTCTCCGCAACTTAAAAAACATTTTGCCAAAATTGCCCGCGCCTTGATGGCAACACTTCAGATAGAAAGTCGAGGCACGCACTCACTGCAGGTGCTGGAGGATTTTATTAACGGTGCGGTAAAGGAGTAACATGCCCACAAATAGATCATTTCAAATATTTATCAAAGAACGCCAAACTGCGCTGCATTGCTAAATCAAACCCCTGAGTAATATTATGATTACCACCAGGATAACTATAGAACTCGACTGTTTTGCCAGCTGCTTGTAGTTTTTGATTTAAGGATTGTGAAAATGCGGTAGGGACCTCTTCATCGTCTGCGCCGACATGAAGCTGAACGGGAGCAGTAATATCTTGTACAAAAAAGGTTGGATCAATTGTATTCCAAAAAGTTGGATTACTTTGTGGAGTGCCGTACTGTTTGATAAGGTCTGCTCGATAATTATTGCGCAACGCCATTTCGCGAGGTGACGGATGAAAGGCGACTTTCCGTTGCCAATTATTTATCAAGTCGTCATAGGAACCAACGACGCCGCCCCATATCACGGCGGCTTTGATATCGGTACGATTTACGACAAGATCACGCAGCGTAATATTTCCACCCATAGAATGGGCCCATATACCAATTTTATTTGGATTAGCATCAGCGTATTGACGAATAGAGGCAAGTGCGTTGAGATCGTCAACTGTATATGCAGGTGAGTAATACGCACCTTCGGGTTGGCCATCCGAGTTGCCGTTTCCGCGATAATCGGGTTTAAACACGATGTACCCTGCCCGCGCAAAAACTGGATAGTAGGTAGCATATTGACCAACTGTGGGATACGTTTTGTACTGCGCTGGATCAATGTATCCGTGATTGAACAAAATAACGGGCCACCCATTCGCTGGCTTGTGAACTTTTGGGACGGTTAACAACGCATAAATTTTCAAACCATCAGATTGATAGGAAGTAAGATATTGATGAAAATTACTGCCATCCGGTAATGTTTTTTCGATCGTGATGGCACTTCCGGGATAACTGCGAGAACGTAGTTCAGCAATAGAGAGTGGATTCTGTTGTTGCGATACTACAGATGGTAAACTCGTTGAAGTACCTGGAACAAATGTTTGCTTGTGACTAAATAGAAAAATAACAGCGCCAACAGTAAAAGCACTCAATATAAGTAAGAAAACTATTTTTAGCACAGGGTTATTATAACTCTCAAAATGCTATTACTCGACAGGAGTTGGCACACCGCTTCGGAGTTTTCCTTGGAAGCCAAACTTTTTTCGCCAGCTTACTAATGTCTGTAAGAAAATTGATTTCATATTACTATACCGATCAGTGTCTAGTTCCCAGTTCCAAGTAGCTATCGATGCGGAAAGTGCCTGCTCTACGTATGAAATAATAGCCTCTTTTTGATTTTCTGGAAATTCTGGATCACTAATTTCATCTTCAATTTGTTTACAAATATCAAGAAATTTCTGACAATTTTCGTTCATAAACTCAAGACATTTTTGAATCGCTTGCAAAAGTGTAAACTCGGGATAAAAAATCATTGTGAGAGGAACACTATTGAATATATCTCTTCTGTATACGCATTCTTTCTCAAAAGAAAAAAGGTCATTGCCAATACTTCCAATGAAAGCGGTCAGCTCTTTGATATCGTTGCACAGTGTACTCATCTTTGGTGAGAGCGCGTCCCATTGGATGTACTTACCAGTAGCGAGTTCCATAAACTCAGTAGTCACAAACATTCCAGAGATGGCATTGCGTCTCTTTAAATACACTGTCATATTTTCTTCGTAACCAAGATTTTCATCCAACGCAAAGTCATTTTGATCGACGATGGCGTATTGCAGATGTTCTTTCAAGACTTTAATGAAGTTTGCAAACCAAACGGGATTGTGGGCAAGAGTTTTTAACTTCAAAAGAAATTCTTTTGCTGCATTCACTAGACCAAACTGTGAAAGAGTATGTGCGCTCGTTTCGTTATCGATATCATCAACGGAATCAATAAGTTCCACAAGCTCTTTCATCATGAGCTTACCTCTCTTTTTTTGTGGATCTTTAAGATCTTTTTGAATGTCATTTCCGTAAAAATCATCAAAATGAAACAAGAGTGCGTACATTTGATTGATTACATCTAAGATTTCTTTATTTGGTGTGAATGGGTGAAGATACGCCCCCATTGTGTTCGTATCAGGACTGTAAGCTTCTGACCAAATGCCATGAGTTTTAGCCCACTTTTCGACCCTTTGTTCAGAAGCCACAGCAAAGGGATTGCGTCGATTTGGATTCTTGCGTGGGTGATCTTGTAATAGAGTAATCCCCATTGGGGTGAGGTCTATAGGTTGTGCATTTTCTCTCTCAATTTTTTTTATAAAATTACGGTACTCTCGGAGGAGACGAGAAGAAACTGATATTGGCTCTTTATTCATGATATGAAATTATTTGATGTATTCTGACATAACAAATAAATTTGTCGATCACAAATCCGATTCGATCTTGATTGATATAAATTTATTGATAGTATACATCTCTAATATAGAGTAGCGCTTTTAGCGAGGAGCTGTATGACAATTGAAGTGAAGATGGGTGATAAAGGAATTGAAAGCAGAATGTCGAAAATGGTTACTAAAGACCAAATCTTGCAGTCAATTAAAGAAACTTTAGCTTATTTAAAGGCGTCAAAGAATCCTCTTTTTGTCACTGCTTTCATAGAGCCAGGAACAAGTTTTGCTCAAGCTATACGCCTTTATGGCGATGAGGCTGCAGGTCTTGTGACGGATTTGCGAACTAACGAGAAGCTTAAAGAAATTCTGATCGTAGTTGGACCTGGACTATTGGCAAGAAGTTTTGAAATGCTTCAATCTGTTTTTGGGATGAATGGATTGAAACGGTTCAATAATGTGGAAGCCCGGGATGCTTACATAGAAAAACAAAGTGGTTCCAGTACTGTTAAGAATGGCTCCATTTTGGACTAACCAAAGTTTGATAATGAAAGTGACACGAAGCCCATAATCTGGGGTAAAAAATAGGTGGGTGGCAGGTGTAGAGCTTTAATATATCCTGTGATATATTAATTCTGTATGCGAAAACTGCTGGTTCTAGAATTTATTTCCCTTGATGGTGTAATGCAGGCTCCCGGTGGTCCTGAAGAAGATACTTCTGGCGGCTTTGAGTTTGGTGGGTGGACAGCTCCGTATTTTGATGATTTCGCTGGGAAAGCTATGGGTGAGCAGATGAAGCAACCTTTTAGCTTACTTCTTGGCAGAAAAACATTCGACATTTTTGCTTCATATTGGCCTCATCATGAAGAAATGTGGCCGGGTGTGAATGAGGTGACAAAGTACGTTGTTTCTAATACACTTTCCAAGTCAGATTGGCAAAATTCAGTCTTTCTAAAAGGAGACATTGTAGAAGAACTTAAAAAAATCAAAGCAGGGGATGGTCCACCTATTCAAGTATATGGTTCAGGTAATCTCGTACAAACATTAATGAGAAATGATTTAGTGGATGAGTTTTGGCTCAAAATTTTCCCAGTTACTCTCGGAAAAGGAAAACGTTTGTTCGAAAGTGGCACTATTCCTGCCGCATTTACATTAATAGAATCGAAAGTTTCCCCAACCGGAGTCATTTTTGCAAACTACAAACGGTCTGGGGCGGTGAAGACAGGATCGGTGGGGTGAATTTAGACATGTCCGAACCAAAAACCAAAATTACAAATCAAAATCCTCAAGATTTTCTTCTTCTTTAGATTTTTTCCTGTAATATCCCCGAACGAGACTGACTAAGTGTTCGTGTGCACTTGTATAAGTAGTTGACATTGCTTTTGGTTTCTCATAACCAAGTAATTCTCCTACTTCATTTGTACTTTTTGCCTTTTCGCCTTGAAGTCCGTATCTCTCAATGAATATTCGAACATGAGCTGGTGTTATCAAGGAGTTTGTGAACTTCATCTGTCTCAAAGTAGTAGTACCTTGAGAATAATCCGGTTCAGCAGTAAGATGAGAATTCATTAAATCTATTAATACTTGTTTGAAATCATTATAACGCCCAACAATATTATTCTCTTTAATTAGAATATCACTACTATGAGGATTTTTCCTTATTCTTTTTATTATCTCTCTAAAAAGATTGATGAGTCCATCCTCAACACTTTCATCACGTTCAGATATCAAATTAATGACTCTCCGTAAAAGATCACGATACTCTTCTAAAAATTTTTCTACTTCAGGTTTTATGTCACTAAGAACACCTTTAGTTTCAGGATTGAGGTCTATGACACCTGGTATGGTGCTTAAAAATGCCATGACCTCAGCAAGATGATCAGGAGGAATTTCAAATTCTTTTCTCGTCATAGTAGCTCGTATTATAAACCAAATGCTTCAGAAATTTTAGCTATGCAACCAATCATTTTGAACAGCAGAATTGCAAATACGCCATCTATCCCTTAAACTGCGTGCGTGTCAAAATTCCATGAAGGGCCGCCACAACCACATTTCGATGAAGATGGTGAAGGTGAATCAACTTTACCAGTCGAAATGAAAGTAAGTGCATTTTGTGAAACCCAATGCAAATTGGGGAAGTATGTACTCCCAGAACTTGTGATAGCAAAAGTTAAAAACTTTATCCAAGAAATGGGACCGGGTGAGATAATAGCAAAATTTACTATAAATCATTACTTGTGGAATATTTTCGCATATGGCGATAATGCGATTGCGCATCTTTGTTTCCCATTGAGATACCATGTAAGACTGATCATCAATGGAATTGACACGATGGCAGAACTCCACCAAGCACTTACCGAAGGTCGCTTGAGAACAATGGAACCGCTCATGGCTAACAATGAACAATACATTGCTCAAACCCCCCAATAATATTGATTGAACTCAGGCTATAATAATCCCATGACTAAAAAAAATATTTCTGGCGGAGTGGTGCACGAGCTTCCCGCAGATTTACACGCAGCTTTAAGTGCAGACCAAAGAGCACTCGCAGCCTGGGAGAGTCTTACGCCCTTAGCACGCAATGAATGGATTTGCTGGACGATTTCTGTTAAAAAAGCGGAAACCCGAAAAGAGCACGTCGAACGAGTGCGCACCGAACTGAAGGAAGGCATGCGTCGGCCGTGTTGTTGGATTGGTTGTATTCATCGCTCAGATAAAAAAATTAGCCCTTCAGTACAGTACGTGCTGAGTAGGAGAAAATGAAAAAATTCATTATCGTGTTTACGATCACCGTCATGGTAGGAAGTGCAGTAATCGTTTTGATACGTCAATTGCCTGATCAAAATCAAGCTGTATCTCAAAGTGTGCCAACGATTCAAAATAATACTCCCAACTTGATAAAGGCATCGTACGCCAATCCGTCTGAAACGGTGAACGCTACATTTGATAATACTGCAAACACAGTGAACTTTACTGAAAAAGCAGTGGGAACAGTAACATTGCCGAGAGCACTCTCCGGCAGTGGCGCACGTTATGCCAACCGAGATGAAAGTCTTGTGTTTTGGGAACATCAAGGGGTACTCACAATTACAAAAAATGGAAAAACAGTGTTTCAGGGCCGGCTGAGTAAATAGTTACTCTACTTTCCTTTCTACTTCATCAGGGCTGACGAGATGATTTTCTTCAATTGTCTCTCTTGCTTGTTTGTCAGTTTGCAAAATATTGGTACCAATAATGACAATTTCAGCAATCAGTAACAAAATGACCGTATAACAAAAAAAAGCAATCAACGCTTCTACATCAAAAGTCATCTCGCCTGCAGTAACTTGCTTGTGAAACTGGGTGAAGATTCCAAAAAAAGGAAAAAGAATCATATCACTCAAGAAATATATTAATCCAGCAAAAAGAGATTGTGGATTGGAACCAAGTAAACGCAAGAGAATGCGAAAGAAAAGTAAAACCGCAATTACTGACCAAATAATTTGTGAGCTTCGATCGCAAAAAGATCTTTTTCAGCAGGATTAATTATGGGTGTCTTGGCATCTGCATTTTCGGAAACTTGCGATGTGGTAGGTATCTCTTGCACAAGTTTCATGGTATGAAACCTGCGTAAAAGTGATGTAAAGAAAAAGTAAGAAGTTCTTTAAAGTTCAAAAGAGCAGGTTGTCGCCAGATACTTTTCTTCTTCTTATTTTCTTACGTTTTTCCGTAGATATTGTGTAACCCGAAATCTAGTATTGGGGGTAGTTAATTAATGAAAAAAAGTGAGAGGGGGTGAAAGAAAAATGAAAGATTATTCTGACACAAACTCTTCAAAGGGTCGAGACGGTAAGGGTGACTCAGGAAATAATTCACAATCTAGCAATGGATCAATGGGTTCTTCCCAGGATCAGCGCCAATCAGGAAGCTCAGATCAAGAAGACAGAGATTCTGATGATAGTCGTTCAAAATAAAAATAGGTGAACTACAGGAATCGAGAACACCTGTAGTTCACCATAAACGAAGGAGGCACAGACATGAATGTTATTTTATGGATTATTTTTGGGGCAATTGCGGGCTGGATTGCTTCAGTCGTCATGAAAACCGACTGGGAGCAAGGACCCATCGCAGATATTATCTTAGGTATTGTGGGTGCGGTGGCGGGAGGGTTGATTATGAATTTCTTTGGTCAAGCCGGTGTGACGGGATTCAATTTTTATAGTTTGTTCGTCGCAGTTTTAGGATCGATTATTATTCTGTTTGTGGGAAGAATGTTTTACCGTACTTAATTATTTTTAAAGGAGCCTATGCCAAAATCTATCACAAATCCTCTTATTGCAGGAGCTACAGGAGCGGCAGTTGGTGTCATTGCTGTTTCTCTTGCAGATAAAAAGAAACGTCGAGAAGTTGAGAACATGGTGACAAAGAGATTTCAACAAGGAGAAAAAATCCATGGTACACTCAAGAAAAAAGCGGCTGAATTAAAATCTCATGATGCTTGATTTCAAAAAATTGTTTGACAACCTTCCACAAGGAGTAACCATTCAAGACAGTGCTACTGGAAAAGTAGTCTATGCCAATCCGTTGGCGGTTAAAATGATTGGTTTTTCTTCAGAGAGAGAATTTTTGAAAACTCCAATTGAAGAGGTTGTCAAACAATTTGTGGTGATGGATGAAAAAGGAAAATTAATTTCATTTGATAGGTTACCAGGGAGAAAAACATTAAAAAGCAAAAAGACACAAACAAAGACCGTTCGTTTTCATCATCTTCAAAGCAAAAAGGAGCGTTGGTCACATATTATTTCTCAGCCATTTGAAGATAAGCAAAATAATTTTTTTGGTGTCATCAACACATTTTATGATGTAACCGAATCTAAAAGGAAAGAAATTGCAAATCAGTTCCTCAATGAGATGAGTAAAGAGCTCTCTTCGGCGCTTACCTACGAGACACGTCTAAAGAGGTTTTCTGAATTAATTCTCAATTACCTTGCTGATGGTTGCTGTATTGACCTTATTGATAACAAAGGTGATTTGATTTCAGTGAAGACTGACGATCAAATGACATGCCAAAGTTGGCGTAAAGAACTCTTGGAAGTAGTACGAACAGAGAAATCAAGATATATTCCTCATTTTTCTCCTTCAATCTCTCTATTAATGATGCCACTTCTGGCAAGAGGAAAGAATTTAGGAGTTGTGACTTTTATTTATAACACTGGATCGCAACCTTACAACTTCATCGATAAAAAAACGCTGGAAGAATTTGTGCGAAGAAGTACATTTTTCTTAGATAATGCACGTTTGTTTGATATTGCTCGTCGTTTAATTTCTCAACAAAAAGAAACTCAACACATTTTGCAAGAACAAGAAAACGTTCTTCAATTGAGTGAGCGCAGATTTCGTTCAATTTTTGAAACTTCACTCGACGCGATTATTATTACGGACAATGAAAAAAGGATTATGGATGTTAATACTGCAACGGTAGATCTTTTTTTATTACCAAAAAGAGATTTGATAAAGAAAAAAATATTTAGTTTTTTTCCTGCGAAGTCAAAAAAAATCTTTGCAGCGAGATGGAAAAAATTTCAAAAAAATGGATCACAACGTGGCGAAATTGAAGTGATGCAGTCAAATGATAAAACGATTATTGCTGAGTACAGCGCAAAGTATGATCCTAGAGTGAATCATAACTTTTTTGTCTTTCGTGATATTAGTGGGAGGATTGAAGAGGAAAAAAGACGTGAACATCTTTTAAGTATTGCTAGTCATGAATTAAGAACTCCATTAGCGTCGATTCGAATATTTGTGGATATATTGAAGAGATCGCTAGCACAATTGCAAAACTCCAAAATGGATTCTTATCTTGCAAAAATTCATGAAAAAACCGAAGTTTTGAGTAGACTCATTGATGACTTACTCGATCTTACACGCATTCGTGAAAATAAACTAGAACTTTTTTATGAAATGAAGAACTTTGATGAATTTCTTTCTGAAGTTCTTAAAGATATTCAACTAACTCTGCCTTCTCACAAAATTATTAAGGAGGGAACCTTAAATAAAAATGTCGTATTTGATAAAAATCGAATGGCACAAGTCATCATTAATTTAGTGAAAAATGCTGTAAAGTATTCACCTAATGCCGATAAAGTGATTGTTAAAGTAGGAGAAAAAAACGGTTACATTCAGTTATCTGTGCAGGATTTTGGAATTGGTATTCCCACAAGTGAGCACAAAAAAGTTTTTAATATTTTTTACCGCGTGCGTTCAACTTCGAAAAAAACTGTTGAAGGATTGGGTGTGGGACTTTTTATTTCTTCAGAAATTATAAAAAAACATGGCGGTAGGATATGGATAAAAAGCCAGAAAGGAAAAGGGTCAACATTTTTTATTTTGTTTCCATTCCAACCGAGTCAGGGGGAATCATTATGAAAAAGAAAATATTACTCGTGGAAGACGATAACACTTTAGCAGAAGGTTTGAAGATCATTTTTGATGATGAAGGATATGAGGTGGTGGTATTTTCTGACGGGAAAGATATCAATAAAGAAATCCGAAATTTTGATCCTGATGTCATACTCTTAGACTATCTGCTTCCCAGGGAAGATGGTGGGATGATTACAAAAAGATTACGGTTGCAAGAAAACACCATGACAATTCCAATTATTTTAATGTCTGCGAGTCAAAAAAATATGCATAAATTTGCAAAAGATGTTGGCGCAAATGCGTTTTTAGCAAAACCATTTGAAATTAGTAATTTGATTTCTTTAGTAGAATTTTATTCTGTTAGTCCTTCAGCGTGAATCCAAACCCACGAATTGAATGAAGTAATTTTTTCTTAAAAGGTGCATCAATTTTCTTTCTTAAGTAGCCGATATACACATCTACTACACGACTTTGCACATCAGGAGAATAGAGCCAAATGCGATTCAAAATCATATCTCTTGTGAGGACAATTCCCTGATTATTCATTAAGTATTCGAGGAGTTTGTATTCCTGTGGAGTTAAGTGAATTACTTTGCCTGCTCGTTTCACTTCAAAAGTTTTTGGATTTAGAGTCAAGTCAGCGACCTGAATAGGTGATTTACTTTCATCTGTATTGCGTAAGCGCGCCTTTATTCGTGCAATGAGCTCTTCAGAATCGAATGGTTTTGTAATGTAGTCGTCGGCTCCAGTTGTGAGACTGCGAACTTTGTCACTTACTGCATTTTTTGCTGTCAAAATAATAACTGGAAGGTTGGGGTGAATTTTTTTAATTTCTTTACAGACACTTTCACCTGTCATATCAGGCAATGTTAAATCGAGGAGAACTAAATCAGGAGCAACATTTTCCATTAAGCTAAGACCACTGATACCAGTATGTGCTGTTTGAACGGAAAAATCATTACGGGTTAAAAGGTCCTGCAAGTAATTTTGAATATCTTTGTCATCTTCGATTACAATAATGGAAGTGATCATACCTGTATTATACTCTCTTTTATGTCAAGTTTTGGTGCGGGGATAAGCGGGAGAGCGTCTTAATAAAGGTAGAGTGGAACTGAGTACCGTAAATGTAAAGTCATTCTTTGGCTTCAGTGACGATGTGAAGGTATTATCTTGGGCCAATCGAAAAAGAGGTAAGTAGCACTGAATGACCTATTTTGACATAATTCTGGGAATTTTTGTGGTATACTATTCCCGTTATTATAGGATGTATTTAAATACATCTAAAAATCATGTCTAGTATCGAACGTCCCCAATCACGTCCATTTTTTGCTTTTTTTGCTGAGAAAGGTAGTGCAACAAATGAAGATATACGTGATGGTCAACAAAGCAAACGCGAAAAGCATGAAAATGCTTTATTCGAGAAAGCCAACTTAGACACCTTCTTTCGGCAAGCGCTGATTCTTTATAAAAATCCTCAAAATCAAGCGAACTTATGGAAGTATCATCAAGAGAATAATGGTTCTCCTACGGGTATTGAGTTGGACCACTATGATTTTAATAAACTTCCTGCCGATATGGTTTTACGTAAATTTGCGCGTGACTTTCGTAGTGAATTAGGTGACGAAGCTAAGAAAATCGAGGAATCTATCGAAACAGTAATCAAATTTGCAAAATCATCACGTTTCCAAGACTTTATTATTCCTCTTTCGGAAACTCTTGGAATTCAAGTGGAGTATGACTCTATGTATCAACAAAGGATCACAGGATTGAGTTTAGTAATTCGAGATGATGCAAACAAGACTCTTGAAAAGAAATCCAAAGAAATGGAACAAACACTAGAAATTGAAATTTTTGCCAGACAGTTTAATCCAGATACATTAATTAGTGAGTGGCTCAACAAGAAAGATTTTTTTGCACAACAAAGGGTTTTGAATACAGTTACTCTTCTTTCTAGGAAAATATATCCAGTTCCGGAAGGAACTCTTCTCAGTAAAGCTCTTGCTCAAATTATTCATAAATATGGGTATCAGATTGATTCTCTAGATATTCTTCCTAGATTAACAAAACAACGATATACAATTTTAGCGAATCTTTCTGATAATCGAATTAAAGTTCACTTCATTCCAGATGAACAAGGAAATTGGCAATTAGCAATTGAACCTAAAGAAAGTTTCCTTGAAGTTCAAAAACAAAGAAATTCGAGGGATTTAGAAATACTCGCAGAAAAAGCTTGTATATCTCGCGCATTACCAAATGTAGAATTGACAACTTTAAGCAAGTATTTGCGAGAACATGGATTTACAGAAACAGACAAATTTATATGTTTGAAGTGGGAAGATGTCTTAAAACAATTTGGAGAGGAAGTGAGTAAAATTCTTCAGAAGAGAAAAGAAAAACGGTTTCCATTACCCTATGATTCTCAAGTAGTTCGTGATCCTCTAACAAGAAATCCTTTAGCAGCTTAGCATATTTACTTCTTTCATTTTGTATTGTACCATTAAATACATGAAGGTTTCTCAATTAGCTGAAGCAGATTCAATTATCTGGTCTCCCTCAACGAAGCAACTCCTAGACAAATCTCATTTTTCTTTGCACGAGGTTGAAGAAGCATTACTTAATTTTCCTAAAATTCAAAAAATTACTTTGAAGTTCAGTGATCAAAACGAACGTTTCTATGTGGAAGGTCTCACAGATTTAGGCAAAAAAATTCGATTAGTTATTTTTATTCGTAATCATAAAATTCAAATCACCTTTATTGCCAAAGGTTGAAAGGAAATATGACAAAAAATGCCATGCAATCAATTATTGATGTTCGTGATGAACAATTATTTTGGCAACAAAATGATCCATCTGAATTCAGTGAAATAATTGATTTATCAGACCAATTTACAAATCTTAAACCTTCAACAAAAGTAATAACACTCAGAGTTCCGGAACATTTGTTAAACCATTTAAAGTTAATTGCAAATAAACGTGACATTCCTTATCAATCGTTGTTAAAATATTTTTTGCAAGAAAAAGTTAACGAAGAATTACAAACTCCTTTTCTGAAGTTACGAAGTAAAGTGATTAAAAAAACCGTTGTCAGTGTCGCAGCTTTATTTATAGTCGCGTCTATGACATACACTTTTGTAGTCCAACCGATCCACGCTCAAGGTATTTCCATGGATCCTAGTTATCACGCAGACACTTATTATTTGCTTGATAAATTAGTATATACAACATCTTCTCCACAACGCGGGGATGTAGTAGTTTTTTCTTCTCCATCACAACCCAAAAGTAACTTCTTTAAAAGAATCATTGGTTTGCCAGGCGAGAAAGTGAGTATCCAAGATGGGAATATCTATATTAGTGGACAAAAATTATCTGAGCCATATGCTTCTGGAAAAACTGAAGTGAGAAACTTCCCGCTCAATAATCAAGAAATAATTGTTCCAGGAAATAGTTATTACCTATTGGGTGATAATCGTGACGGAAGCATCGATTCACGAGATTTTGGTTTTGTCACAAAAGAAGCAATCACTGGAAAAGTAACTACTTGCTACTGGAATTGCCAATAATTTTTTAACCCACCCCATCATATGCCGCTTTGAGTTTTGCGATGTCAAATTTTTTCATTTGCAAGAACGCTTGCGTGACGCGCTTCATTTTTTCTGGATTTTGACCATTCATCATTTCATTCATAATGTTTGGAACAATTTGCCAGGAGACACCATACTTATCTTTCAGCCAGCCGCACTGTTCTGCAGTTGGATCGGCTGAAAGTTTTTCCCAATAATAATCGAGCTCGGCTTGATCTTCACAGTGGACGATGAACGACGTTGCTTCCGTAAAGGTAAATTCATGCTTCTGGGCACTATCCATGGCTGCAAATTGTTGATTTTCAAGTGTAAATCTTGCGTATGTAAGTGTGCCTTCTCGATCTGGCTCTTGGTTCTTACCGTAACGCATCATGTCACCAATACTGCTATTTTTAAATACTGAAGTATAAAAATGAATTGCTTCTTCAGCTTTGCCAGCTACTTTACCAACAAATAGCAGTGACGGCATAATTTTTTGTTCGACTGCTTGCTTATCCATAAAAATAATTTGCCAAGATAAACCATATTTATCTTGGATCCAGCCATATTTTTCGCTAAATGGATACTTGCCCAGTTCCATCAATACTTTTCCACCTGGTAGAAATTTCTGCCATAACGACTCAACTTCTTCTGGACTTTGGCAAAAAATAAAAAATGATATAGCTGGAGTAAATTTAAAGAGTGGACCTGCACTAATGAATGCAAACTCTTCTCCGCAAAGTTCAATGGTAAGCATATCAACATCACCGGAAGGGGTATCGTGCAAGGTAGTAGAACTCTTAATTTGTGAGTTCTCAAAAATGGAAGTGTAAAACGACGCTGCTTCTTTTGCTTCTTTGTCGAACCAGAGGTGAGTAGTGATTTTTTGCATATGTAGAGTCTAGGACATTGTTGCTAAAACTTCAAGATTTTAAGTATTTTAAAATGTAGTCGTGAGAGGACTCCCTAATCCTGTGACGTAATCGTAATGTTTTCGAGCATCGCAGTAAAATCCGCAACTCCCATTTGAGCCACTGGTGATATCTCGAAAATAATTGGCATAGTTCGTTCCTGCTTTATCCGTATAAAAAGAATGATTAGAAATCCCAGTACCAAGCGCGGCAATTGCTGCCCACTGGGGTGCACCCGCTGAGGTGCCGCCAACTACGTGCCAGACATTTTGATGAACGATCGGGAAGCCAGACTGTGGGTCTGCATCATAAGACACATCTGGAATAGCTCGCATATTTTTACTTTTTGCAATTGTGTAATTAGATTGGAAATCGGGCTGTTTCTCATACATACTGATACCGCCGCCACTTCCACTCCAGGCAGTTTCTTTGATTAATGTTCCATCGGGACGAAGCGTTAATGAACTTCCGCCTACACCAATGACGTTTGGCGAAGATGCTGGCCACGAAGCACCTGTGCCATTGTCACCAGATGAGGCAAAGAAAGGAGCATTGGATGTACTGACGAAATGATTATCAAGTGATGTTTCTTCGGCAAATTCTGGACCACCCCAACTCATCGAGATTGAAACGACATCAGATCTGTTTGCTGCATAGTCAACTGCTTTTAATAAATTTGCGCCGCTAGGAGTAGTTGCTTCCACTAACAAAATTTTTGCTTGTGGCGCGATTGCGTGTGCCCACTCAACATCCAGGGCCGTTTCCAGTGCCCAGTCGCTATTCGTTTTGATCGTGTTACTCATAACATGTTTTTCAAAACAGTTATTTGTCGACGAACATGATGGTAATCCAAATTTTTTGCTAAACGCTTGCAAATCATTTTCAATCGTAGAGTTATCGTATGCCCCAATAATTGCAATTGTGCCTCGTCCGCCATTTTTAGGTAAATGGTAGATCTTCTTAATAAGATCTGGAGTTATATTGAGCACACTTTTGTGTGGATCATCGAGAACGTGAATAGGTGATTTTCCTTGAAAGTTGGCAAAGTGATACGCCGCTTTTGCAGGAAAAGGAAAAGTAAGAAACGCAAAACACAAAATAAAAAAGATAGTTCTTATCTTCATAAAACTCCAATCTTTCTCAGTGAGAAATACTGTTAATAAAAATCGTATGTGAAGGTAGTGTGTGAGGTTGGTTACATTGACAAATCTCTCGAAAAAGATTACTGTTTTAGATAATTATTTATGGCGAAATTACTAAAAAAAACTTGGGTAAGGGTAGCTCTTTTTGTGAGTTTGGGGGTTGTGGTGTTAGGAGCGATTCTTCTCGTTAGAGTACTCAACTCTTCAACTGTAGACACACGTAGCCAAGCTGCCTATGATCCGATGCAAGCGTGTTTTAGCATGTGCGACTCTTTTCCTCATGCTGTGCGAAGTTTCTGCAAATCTCGGTGTCCTAGGTTAGCAGAAGGAAAAATGAACTGTGATCAATTTTGTAGCGTCAACGGAATTTCTTATGATCAGAAAAATTTTTGTGTCAAAGTATGTAATGAACGAACCAAGGGGCATGAAGCTCACACGCAAGCAAGTCATGGACCAGCTGCTATACAAACATATGTTCCGAATAATGTGCAGACTACCCCTCAAACTGACCAGCCAACGCCTGTAAGTACTTCTACGCCTATTCCGGTTGATGCGCCCATGATTCCTGCCACTGTGTCACCTACCACTCAACCCCAATCACAGCCATCTTCTGCGCGCACGTATACAGAAAAAATTTTTACATCATATAAAAGTTCTACTGCGAGTTATGGCTCTTCTTCAGGCCAAGTGCTGACTGCATATACCCCAACGGGTGACACTCAAACAAATCGAGCGGCAGTCATTTTAGTGCACGGCGGGAGTTTTACGAGTGGAAGTAGGGCTTCGTTGGCTTCTACTGCGCAACAACTTACTAATTATGGATATGTAGCGTTTTCAATTGATTATCGACTTTGTCCAACCAGTATTGCAATGGTCTGGACAAATACTCCATCGCAAGTACAAGAAGGATGCATTCAGCTTGCACGACAAGATACTGAGTCAGCGATATCTTGGGTCAGGAACAATGCTGCGCAATATGGGGTTGATCCAAACAAGATTATTTTATTGGGAAGTTCGGCAGGTGCGATTGATAGTTTGTATGTTGGTCTAGAACCTTTGTCTGGAATTCAACCACCGATTGCAGTTGTGAGCGATTCTGGCGCAATTTTACAACCTGATTTGCCAGCAATTGGTTCGGTGACACCAGAGCCAGCTGTTTTATTTTTACACGGTTCAACAGATACAGTTGTACCAACTGGGGCCGCTTTAGCAACATATAACACACTTCAATCTCAAGGAATTCCTGCACAGTGGAATCTCTACCAAGGTGCCGGTCATGTCATCAAGATTACGCCGACTGTATTGTCTTCGATTGTGCAGTTTCTGGCTAAGTACGTGAACTAATGTCAAATATGACTGGCATAGATCATGCCGATGCCAGGTGCGAAGTTATTCTTCTCAACGTAAACAACAAAATTATGTTTTTGTAGGTAGGTAATGAGGTCTTGGTAAGCCTGTGGCTGAGAAGGGAGAGAGTGATATTCGATCATCAAACATCGACAATGTTTCAGCATATTGATGGGGATACCAGGCACGATAGTGTATTCACCCCCTTCAGCATCAATTTTGATCACATCCACGTGAGCTTTTTTGATTATTTTTTCTAAATCTTTCATATCGTAAACATCGATTTTTTCGGTTTTGGTTTTTTGCAGATCGCTTTGAAGTTCTTGAAATTGCGAGGAACCTGCATTTGTAATGTGTGAACTTACGAATATATGATCTTGTTTGTTTTCTGTCCCCATCGCCACTGGAAAAAGAGTGACCTGTTTTTGACAATCATTGAGCATGATATTTCTTTGAATAACTGCACACATTTCTCGTATTGGTTCGAAGCAAAAAACATGTCCATTTTTTCCTGCTAGGCGAGCCGCATGAATTGAAAAATCACCTATATATCCACCAATATCGACAACTACATCACCTTCACGAACCATACAACCGTACTCTGGTCTGTCATACATTTTGTCATGAAATATTTCGTTAAGAATAAAAATATCGTCAATACCTTGACGTACCCAAAATTTTTCTTCACCGCGAATTTTTGCAATATAGGTTGGTGTACCAATGACACGTTGGAGATGAAAAAGAACAACAGGCCAATTTTGGTACGTTTGAAGTATATTTAAAAAATTTTTGAAAAAAAACAGTGTGTTTTTCATTCTAACCATTAATCATGTTTGCAATTTTTATGCCGGCAGTAAGGCCAATAATACCACCTACTGCGCTTGCAAAAAGCGAAGAAAATGAAAAAAGCGATCCGCCCCACAGGAGAGGAAGGCACGAACCTAAGCTGGAGCCAATAAGAACAAAAACCCAGATTATTGTTTTAGTAGACATTTCCTCATCATAGCAAATTGTGATTTATAATGAGAGAAGCATGTTGCCGCTAGAAGCTTCTCACCACTCAGAACGTCTAAAAAAAAGAGTCACTCGATTTACGCAAATAGGGTTGATCATGGCAGCATTGCTTTTGGGAAAGGATGTGCAAAAAGTTGTCGCGCAGACAGATACAACTCTTCAGAAACCTCAAGCTCAAACAACTGAAACTGAGTTCCGTAATCCGCTCTATGAAATTTTTGGTGATCAACTTATAGATGGAACTCAACTAGAGCTAAAAAACAAGGTGTTTATTACGATTGATAACAGCAACTCTCCGAAGATGCTCAAAAGGATGGTTGAAAAATTAGAGAGTGAAGGTGTAACTGCAGTCATGTTCCCCAACGTAGGCAATATGAGCATCAATAATCCAGATGAGCAGGCGTTATACAAAAAAATGTATCGTGATGGCTTTCAGTTTGGTTATCAGCCGTCTGAACACCAGGACCCAAAAGATCCCAAAATGACCTTTGGAAAGCTTGATGATGATTTCTCTTATACGTTAAAAATAATGAGAAAGGTGCTTGATGATCCAAATTTTCATTTTGAAGTTGCGAGGGCTCCCCTAGGCCATTTTGATGCACGTCCATGGATGCAACTTACCCACTATAGACAACTTGTAAACATTAAGTGGAATGTTTATCCTCGAGCAGACAATACTCAAAAGTATTTCAATCGATCTTTCCCCGAACTATCCGAAGAAGGAAAAATTGTTTTATTGCATATTTTGAGTGCTGATGAGACTTGGATTAATACTTACTTAGGACAAATTGTCGATCGTAAAGGAAGGGATTCAATTATAACCTTTGATCAACTGATTGCACATCATTAATCCCCCAAGTAACCAAAACTCTTGCAATCAAAAGAAAGAGCCTCTATACTTTTTTGCAGCATGCAAATTCCCCGTTTATCTTCTCGTGTTTTTTATTCTGGTTATATTATCGCTTTCGCAGTTTTTGTGTTGTTAATTACTGGTTTAGTTGTGGCTAATTCTTTCATTAATCAATCAACTCAATTAAAAAGCAAGGCAGATACAACTGCCTCTATTCCGCCGGCTAATCAACGAACCACTGTTCCAGCAGGTGCAAGTATTCTTCAAGGCGGAACGGGAATTACAAATGGAGCGCCCATGAGTGATGGCAAGATGCAAGTAGAAGGATACTGTACTCAGAAAAACTTAGGGGCTGTTTCACAAAATAGCACAAGTTGGGCTTGTGGTAGTCGCAAATTAACTGCCACAGATTTTGACGCTATTTGTGTACAAACATATAACACACCAAATGCATTTGCTCTGCAGACGGGAACTGATCCTGTCAAGGCATTTGATTGGCTCTGTTATTCAATTGCTTTAACTTCGCAAAATGATCCAAATAATTGTGGGAGTACGGGTGTTGTGTGCGCATCAGGACAAACGTGTCAAAATGGCTCTTGTACAGTGTCCGCAACTGCTGCTCCTAGTATCACACCCAGTAGTGCCCCTACATCTCTGATGACTCCTGAGCCGGGTAAAATTGCTTGTGGTGATCTCTGTGGTGGCCAAAATGATGGAAAGATTTATAAAACAAATTGTCATAGTGGGACTATTTGTGGAAACAATAAAAACGGAGGAACAAGTGGTAATCGGTGTATCCCAATTAATGCTCCTGGTTTTGTGACAAAAGGTGGTAGCTGTAAAGATGACAAAAATCCTCAGGTGTATTGTATAAATAAAGCTGATGGTACTCCTGTATTAGATGCTGCAACTATTCAAGCCGCATGTGCTGCAACGGCTGTACCGGCACCTACTGCTACGTCAGCGCCCCTCCCATCAACGATCAGTTGTACTCAAGGATTCAGTGACACATTTGGAGGTACGTCACTAGATTCAAGTAGATGGGTTGCTTCTGATTCAAACGTTTCGGAGTCGGGTGGTTCATTAAATATTAGTATTCCAGCAGGAACGAAAGATGCTGGTTCCAATATTGTGTCAAAGCAGTCTGTTTCCGGAGATTTTGTGGCTGAGGCTGATATTTCTAGCTTAAGT
>PJMF01000012.1 GCA_003173865.1 Minisyncoccota bacterium | reverse complement strand
GACCCCATCCAGATTCGAACTGGAGTTAACAGGATGAGAACCTGCCGTCCTAGGCCTCTAGACGATGGGGCCGCTTACTTTTGTTGCTTAACAAGCTCCCTATTTTACCATTTTTGTGCAGATGTGCTCTTGCCAAAAAGCAGAGTGTGGTGGCAGCTCAGATTATGTTCAGGCTGAAATCGTAAAAAAGTGAAGATTTTGAGTCGCAATTGAGCAAAACGATTTTTGTTACGGATTTTGTCATCTTTGTCCTCTATATTCCCGAGTAGATGAAGTGAAGGAAAAAGGAGGATTATGCTCAAACAGATTCTTAAATCGGGTCTCATTATTACATTTGCACTTGGAATGGTTGTCGCTGCGTCGACTGCTTACTTCATGAGTACAGTCAATGCCAGCAGCGCTGACGTCAATGCTGGCACGATGCGTTTAGCGATTGACTCGACTCATACTCATACGCTCACTCAACCAACTGATTGGTATACAGTTGCAGAAGATGTCAATGGGAGTTCGGTGAGTTATGCGCCACTATCCAGTTGGCAGAATGCAGTTCTAGGGGCGTATATACCCTATACCAATACTCCCGGTGAGGATACATATCCTAGTGGGAATCAAAGTTATTGGGTTGCGTTGCGGAATACAGGTTCGGTGCCGATGAAGCTCAAGCTCAATCTAGGAGGAGGAAATTGGGTGGCTAATCCTGCAATTGAAACTGCAAATCCTTTATGCACCTCTGCTTTGCTTGATCGAAACTCTCCAATCACTGCACGTAATGTGCACATCTATCAACAAGATAACTGTGAAGGGCATGAAGAGTGTCAAAACATTTTGTTGGGATTAAAAAATCTCGATGCGACTCATCCATGGAGCTATGTCTCAAGTTTGAAAGCTCCAGTTGATATTGGAGGTTCAACATTAAGTGATCCAGTTTTTTTAACAGCTGATGGCACGAGTACTGGAACGCCGATTCAAGTAGACAGTCACGAGTTTTTGATTGCGCGCATTGATCTTAACTTTGATACTGCTGACAACTGCTATCAAGGTGCGACCTACAACTTTAATGTGACAGGTGAAGCAAATCAATTAAACGATAAAGGAAATTTATGACATTTTTCATTACTTTCGCTCAAACATTTTTAATCATGGCTCTACTTGCGATTACTGTTTTCTCGCTCACGACGCGCCTCAGTCTTTTGTCTGTCCTTGGTATGAACATGTTTGCAGTGAGCTCAGGATCGATGCAGCCAACTATTCCGGTAGGGTCTTTGGTATATGTAACAAAGTCTGCAGTAGATCACTTGATGGAGGGCGACATTATTACCTATAAAAAAAAGGATACCCAAGGAAATATAACGATCACCACTCATCGAATTACTCACGTCCATAAAGTGCAAAAAGGAGAGGAGGGGAAGGTAGTCTATACATTTAACACCAAAGGTGACGCAAATAATGTTGATGACGCATATCAAGTGCATGATAGCGAAATAATTGGGATCTACAAATGGAACATTCCAAAGCTGGGATATATTGCGCTGTTTATCCAAAAACCCCTTGGATTTTTGGTTGGGATTATATTGCCAGCAACGACACTCTTGGTATGGGAAATCATTTCAGTCATTTTGCACTATAAAAACTACTATCGGCAAGAATCTGTAGCCCAACTTGCTGTGGCTCAAAAAATTGCGCAGAAAGAGCTGAGCAAAAAGTCATGAAGAAAAGATATTTTCGATTACTGCTGCTTTTGTGCGTATGTTTTAGTGCATTTGCCAATACTACCGCGTCATTTTCATCCGTGGTAACTGTAGAAAGTAATGTTATTCAAGTGAGAGCATGGGATTCAGTGCCGGTGACAACACTTACAATAGACGGTAACAAAACTCCGAGTGAAAAAATTGTAAATGGAGATTTTAGTCAAGGATTAACCGGGTGGTCGGCGGTGGGTGATGTCGCTTTGATCAATGAAACTGAGCATAATGTTACTCCTCTCCATCAAAACATGATTCGCATCGGCCGAGATACAGAAGATGACTCGAAATTTGTCAGCGACAACGTTCTCTCTCAAGAAATCGAGAACCGTAGTAACAATGTAGCTGCTGTAGGTTTCTGGTACAACTTTGAGACTTTTGAGACAGCTCCAGGTTTTGATGAACCTGGTTTTATGGTTTACATCAATGATCAAATGGTGCACCAAGTGTTGGCGAAAGATATTACTTCGCCATCTCTTGATGGGTTGCGTGGCAGTGAGTGGCGCTTTTTATCAGTGAATGTTTCGGGATTCTCAAATCCAACGTTGACATTAAAGTTTCATGCGGGAAATACAGGTGATACGCTGCGTCAGTCGTTTGTATACATCGGTCAAGTTACGACAAATGCTGCAATTGCACATGCTTCAACAGTTTTTCATTTACACGCGTTGAGTCAGCTTTCGATCAAGAAAATTTCTGCGCGCTACCGGCTCAATGGTCAAGTTATTGAAAAAAACGATATAGATTCTTTGAGTTTTTCTTTTCCTTCAAGGATAGATGATAACGTGCTGGAGTATTGGGCAGAAGATACCTCTGGAACAGCAGAGCAACATCATTTTGTCCAAGTACTGTTTGATAACACACCTCCATTGGCTATTACTGACTTAAAAGCAACCGATGATGGAAATGGAAACTTTACCCTTAACTGGACTGCGCCGAGTGATCAAAACTTCTCACAGATAGATCAAGCTGCTGGGTATGACATTCGATACAGCACAATGCTTCCTTTGCCATCAATTTCTGATCAAGATTGGGAAACTTTGCCGAAGCCGAGTATCCGCACAACTGATGGTTTACCTGGAAGCGGTCTGCGTCCGCCTTTACTCGCAGGTCAGCAGGAGATATATGATGTCCACGTTGATGGGAACGCTTCTGCATACTATTTTGTAGTTCGTTCGCATGATCAAGCATTAAATAATTCTCCCATTTCAAACGTTGCTCAGGGTAAAACGCTAAGTCAAGCAGCACCTGAGCTTCACTCCCAACTTTCTGACGTTGCTCATCTTCGTTTTTCATTACAGAATGTTCAGAACTTTACTGATTTGGAGTATCTTGTTGAGTATGATCACGATGTTGATCAACAAACCATTCATGAAGGTCTCAAAGGTCAAGTTTTGCTTCCAGGAAACACAGATTCTTTTGATTCTCAAGACATTTTCTTCGGAACATGCTCCACAAATACTCTCTGTGTCGAACACGAGCACATTCAAAACATTCAAGTGACAGTGACGTTAAGAAATAAAAACGATGCCGTCCTAGATACAATCTTGAAATCGCCGTGAAATCTCTGCATAATGAGTTGGTTATGCGCGATTTGATTAAAATCATTAAACATCTTTTTCATCCGCAGCGTTCCAATAACCATCGCCCAAAAGTTTTGCACCCCGAAGCTTTTGTGGCGTTTATTTTTTTGTCACTTGGATTTTGGATTGTCCTTCATCCAGGAAAAAATTTAATTCAAGATGCAGGATCAGTTCTTGGCTATGCATCAAATATTTCAGCTTCGCAAGTAATTTCGAAAACAAATCAAGAACGGGCAAATCAAGGGCTTCCTGCTTTAAGTAATAGTGCACAGTTAAATCAAGCAGCCCTTGCCAAAGCACAGTACATGATGAGTCATCAGTTTTGGGCACATTTTGCACCTGATGGTACGAGTCCATGGAAATTTTTCCAAGATGCTCACTATCGTTACAGCGTCGCAGGTGAAAACTTGGCAAGAGATTTTTCTAACACCGATGACATGATGCGAGCGTGGATGGCTTCGCCCACTCATCGCGCAAATATCGTGAATGGTCGCTATAAAGAAATTGGCGTTGCGGTCGTCGATGGAAAGTTACTGGGAAGTGAAACAACGTTAGTCGTTCAACTTTTTGGCACACCTTTAGGAGGCGCTCCGCAAATTAACGCTCCGAAGAAACAAGCGCTTAATCTGGCGCCTCGTCAGGCAGTACTCTCTGCCACCGATGAAACACCCGTACCACAACCAGCGAAGAAGCAACCTCAAGAAGAAACGTTGATCGATAACAAACCCACTTTGGCTCAGCTCCCAAATCAACCAAATGCGCAAGTGCTTGCCAGTACTGTGTTGCCAGTTACGAGTTTAAGTACGTCAAGTGCAATTCTTTCACCACTGCAGTTAAGTAAAGCCTTTTTCTTAGCGATGATTTTTGTGATTGTGATGACCCTTATTTATGACTCCGTGATCATGAATAATCGAAATACTGTGCGTTTGGTAGGTAAAAATTTTGCACATATTTTACTTTTTACGGTGGTAGGCTTTTTACTTTTATTATTTAAAGGTGGAGTCATTGGATAACACATGTATCGAGAATTTTTAAAACATAAAGTTGCGTATGCAGTGCTGATCACAGGGTTGGTAATTGCAACACTGAGCTTCATGCTGGTGTGGCCGAATCATATTTTTCAGCGTGTTATTATTTGTTGCTTAGCAGCCTTTTATTTTATTTGGGGTGTGACTACTCATGTAAAGTCCGATCATATCTCGCGGCGGATTGTCTTTGAGTACGCTGGTGTGGCAGTCTTGGCTGCGGTTGTGTTGTTATTGGTGACGTTGTAGACTAGGCACCAAAGGAGCTTTATGAAAGGAATTATCTTAGCAGGAGGTGCAGGCACTCGACTTCGACCCTTAACCAAAGTAACGAGTAAACAGTTGCTGCCGATTTATAACAAACCAATGATCTTTTATCCGCTCGAAACGCTTCTCACGGCGGGAATCAAAGACATTTTAGTCATCGTAGCACCAGATCATGCGGGAGACTTCCTGAAATTACTCGGAAGTGGCAATGAATTTGGCTGCAAGTTTACGTATGAAATTCAAGATAAACCAGATGGTCTTGCCCAAGCATTTGTGATTGGGAAGAATTTTATTGGTAGCGATAACGTAACATTGATTCTGGGAGATAATGTTTTTGAAGATAATTTTTCTGCAGCAATTTCTTCATTTCAAAGTGGCGCACGTGTTTTCGCCAAGGAAGTTCCCGATCCACAACGCTTTGGTGTAGTTGAGTTTGACGCAAATAAAAAAGCAATCTCAATTGAAGAGAAGCCTAAACAGCCAAAATCAAGCTTCGCAGTAACTGGTCTTTATATCTACGATAATACAGTTGTTCCAAAAGCTGCGAGTTTACAACCTTCAAGCCGAGGTGAACTCGAAATTACAGACCTTAATAATGTGTACTTACACGAAGGAACGCTCGATGTAGCTCCTGTACGTGGTCGGTGGTTGGATACTGGTACATTTGAGTCACTGCACGAAGCAATTGAGTTTGCGCGAGAACGTGAGCTGGCCAAAACAGTCTAGATTGCAAAGAAAGCCATGAAAAAAATATCTGCCATTTTTTTGTCGTTGGTTGTTGGTACCATCATCAGTAGCGGAGTTTTTGTTACTCCGGTAAGTGCAGTTTCTTCTCCTTCGCTCTCGCCGTCACCTTCACCAGCTCTGCCAGTGACTTCTTCCTCAACGGATCAACTTTCAATCCTAAAGGAAAAATATCGTGTCCAGTTGCAAACGTATCAAAGTGATTACCAGGCTTTTTTAGTAGCAAAGCAGCAGTATATTCAACTCCAGACATTGACCTCGTTAGAAGAAGCGGTACGTGCAACGAGACAAGTTTTGCTTTCACGAACGGATGTATTGATTACCTATCTTACTACTTCACGCATAAGTTTTGATCAAACGACGGGTATTGAGTTAGTTGTTAAACAGAAAGAGCTGACTGACTTAGATCAACTTCTGAGTGATTTAATAACGTACCGAGCACATGTTGAATCTGCCCTGAACAGAGCTCAAATTGCTGCAGCTGTCGCAGAGTTTATGCCCTTACAGCAACGGATTCAAACAATGAGCGGAAATATCCAGTCATTAATCGTCTATGGAAAAGTTCAGTCCCTGTACGATAAGACGAATAGTGTAAAAGATGAGATTAAGGTATACATGAATAAAAAAGAAACGGATGCTTTGCGTTTATCTCAAAAGCAGCGCGGGATGGAAGAGATTGAAAACACCCTACAAAACTCACACGGTTTCTTGCAAGAGATTTTACTGAGTGTCCATCAGTCTATTTTAGGAGATCAAGAACATCAAAGTGTTGGTGGCACTGTTTCTTACAGTCAAATTTCCGATCCGTTAGGTCAAGCGTATGCAGGCATTTCTCGCACGCTTAATTTTTTGAAGGAAATACTACAAAGCTAAGTATCAACGTATATGAGATCTAAACCAAACCAAGAACCACTCGACATTTTGACAAATCAAACTCTGTTTTCGACTGAAGAACCGATTTTTGAAGAACCACCTCACTTTGGTGTACCGCAGTCTGACTTGCTTGCCATCGAAGATTTGAAGAAGCCCTTTTACTTGCGTCCAGTTTTTTGGATTGAAGCCCTGCTCGGTGCTTCGCTGATGTTGATTGTTTTTTCCTTACTTTTTGCACAATCCCGAGGACAAATCTTAAAACCGCGAGCCGTCAAACAGCCAACTCAGCAACAAGAACAGCAGTCAGTAGGCTTCTTGAAAAGGATTGATGAACTGAATCAAAATTTTCAGGACGCCGATCCTACAAAATCTAGCTTGTTCTTTCCGCCGGTGGACATGACGATTGCGCTCGATGAACAAAATACGTCAAAGTAACGAAAGTAACCCTACTGTTAAGATTTTGATTTGGGAACTAAGATGACACTCTGCAAATTGCGGAAGCTGTAAAGAATAATAATTGCGTATCCCCAGAAGGCCAGTGAAAACATCGAGAGATCATTATTTGGAAAAAGACGTGCTGTAATCATCGAGACCAACTCGGCCACGACGCAAAAGTGCAGTGAAAGTTGAAATGCCTTCCAGTAGCCAAATCTTTTGCGCATGAGTAGGCGTAAAACAAAAAAGATGAGGATGCTATTCGTCAGGGCGGCAAATACTCCGCCTATCACCAAAAATAAAAAGAACACAAATGGCATGAAAATCGCGATTGCACTTAGCGATCGATCAATGAAGTTCAAGATACTCTGTGTCATTGATTCAATATTTTGTTTATTGATTTGGAAGGGTTTATTAAATCCAGGCACTTGGGTGTAAGGTAAGCCAGACCATTCTTTATCGGAGTTTGAAATAAAGACTTGATCACGTGTCGCGATAAAAAGGCTTGAGTGTGCAGTTTTTGGTAAGACTTCCTCAACTGAAGAGGTTGATGTATCAATATATCCTAAGACTGAACTCAACTGATCATGAGGAACAAATGAGGGGTACTCAATTTCTACAGGTTCTGCAGAAGTTGAAGAAAGTTGATGCAAGTTCCAACTTATCTGTAAATTATCTGGAAAGTGGTGGACAAGCTCAGCTGTGGCTGAGTGAAGTTTTGCTTTAAAAAAAGGCACGTCAAATGTAAAGAAAAAAAGAGTTGCAATTAAACTTAAGAAGACATAACTGATCAAGAAAAATCGTATTGAAAAAGAAAGTCGCGCATTTAAGATATCAACGTAGTAACTTGGAGCAGTGAAGGTATTAATGAGTGAACGAAAGTATGTTTTTAGTTTCACTGTGTGATTTTATCATGGCTTTTGTTAAAATAACCGCTAAGAGCTTGTTTGAAAGGATTCACTATGCCCTACGATTTTTCTCAGTTACAGCAAAAAGCAGATAAAACACTACAGTACATTCGCGAAGATATTAATACGTTACGCACCGGTCGTGCTTCTTCGCAGATGCTTGATGGAGTAAGTGTAGAAGCATATGGCACGATGATGAAGGTGAATGAGCTTGCAAATATTGGTGTGCCAGATCCTGGATTGATTACTATTTCACCCTGGGATAAGTCAGTACTCGGTGCAATTGAGAAAGCTATTTCCGTAAGTGGTCTGAATCTTCATCCAGTTGTAGACGGTGATATGATTAGGATTGTGGTGCCGGCTTTGACAGAGGAACGCCGCAAAGAAATGGTAAAGCTTCTCAATCAAAAAATTCAAAATGGTCATGTCTTGCTTCGCAACTTGCGTGGCGACATTAAAAAAGAAATCGAGAAACGAGCTGATGAAGGTGGCGTGAGTGAAGACGAAATTAAAAATGATTTACAAGAGTTGGAAAAACGAGTGAAAGATCTTATAGAAAAAATTGACATGATGAGTAAAGATAAAGAAGCAGAGCTGATGAAGGTAGGGAATTGATGATTATTGATATCCTTTTATTTGTAGTTGTGCTGTCGTTCCTAGTTATTATTCATGAACTAGGTCATTATCTGGTGGCAAGGTTATTTGGTGTCCATGTAGAAGAATTTGGCATTGGGTATCCGCCAAGAGCAGCGAAGCTTTTTTCAATTGGTTCGACTCTTTTCTCTTTAAATTGGATTCCTTTTGGAGGGTTTGTAAAACTCGAAGGAGAAGAAGGGAAAAAGATAGATGAGCTTCCCGCTGAAAAAATAATCAAAGAAAAAACCGGCGAAGAACCGTTTTACGAAAAAACTATTCCGCAAAAAATGGCGATTATCTTGGCTGGCGCTTCTGTAAATTTTATTTTTGGCATTCTTGCATTTGCGATTTACTTCTCAGTCGTTGGCATTCCAGTTGATTTGTCTAATCCGCGAATTTCTGAAATTGCGCCAGGTTCTCCAGCTGAGCAAGCCAAAGTTCCCGTCCAAGTTGACGTACGTGGCATCAAGATCAACGGACAATTAACTCAAACATCTACCACGAAAGATGTCATCGAGTTGGTCAGTAAGCATCTTGGGGAGAAAGTAATGTTGGTGACGAGTGGTCCGTGCAAAGATGATGTGTGCGAAAAAACAACGCAAGAGTTTTCAGTGTACTTGCGCAAAAAAGAAGAAACACCAGCTGATCAAGGATCATTGGGTATCCGCTTTGAACCAGTGGTGGGGCACACGTTTTATCCTTGGCCAGAGATGCCGATTCGAGGAGCACTGTTCGGAGTTCAACAAGCATTTCTGTTAGTGTCGTTTATTTTTATTGGATTGGCTCAAATTGTGCAAACTGCTGTTCATGGCCAGATTCCGAGCCAAGTGGCCGGACCAGTCGGGATTTTCAATCAGGCCCGCCAAGCCGGCTTTTTCTCACATGGTTTTATTGAGTTACTGAATTTTGCTGGTTTGCTCTCAGTCAACTTGGCCATCATGAATATTTTGCCGATTCCGGCACTTGATGGAGGGAGAGCGCTGTTTTTGTTTTTAGAGTTAATTATCGGGAGACGTCATGTAGAAAAATTTGAAGGATATGCAAACTATGGTGGTTTAGCACTGCTGCTCTTTTTAATTACGATTATTACGATCAAGGATATTGGAAGCCTTTTTATCCATTAATACTACTATGAAAAGACGCACTCTCGAACAAAAACAACGAGCTCAACATCATCGTCAACAGCAGCTAACATACTCTTTTTCAGATCGGGATAATCATACTCCTGATGTCGCTGAACCAGTAAAACACTTAGGTGAAAGTGATCAAAAGCTGATTTTTGCAGACTTACGCAAAACTGCAATTGTAGTTATGATCATGTTTGTGGCCTTGTTTGTTTTGTATGTAAAAATGCGTTAGGAACTTGAACTCTAAGCATAGGTTCGGTGAAGGATCGGCTAGCTGAAACCAGAAATTCATGGTAAAACTACTGGTTATTGTTTGAATAAAGCACACATTGGTACCAAAGAAAGGTGATCATGTCGAAAAAAAATCTTATTTTGTTGCTCATTATTTACGTAGCAACCTCTGCGCTTTCTTACGGTGCATTTTCCATGATGTCGAATAAATCAAGCTCGAGTTCAGGTTTAACCAAAGATCAAGCGGCCAAAGAAGCTTCACAAACCAAACAAGAAGTTTCATCTCTTGGTCAATTAATTGCTGTTGATCCTAACGCAGCAAAAGATCAACCTTGTCCGTTGAACGGCAAGAAATACACCCAAGCAGAAAAAGATGCCTGGTCCAAACGACGTCCACTTGCAGTGATGATTGAAAATTCACCAGATGCTCGTCCCCAGTCTGGTTTGACAAACGCTGACTTAGTATTTGAAGCAATGGCTGAAGGTGGTGTGACTCGTTTTATGGCATTTTTCTATTGTGATGTGCAAAAAAGTGACACGACGTTGGCACCAATTCGTTCAGCGCGTGAGTACTTCTGGCAGTTTGCTTCTGGATTTAATCGACCACTATACGTTCACGTGGGTGGCGCGAATACTCCCGGCCCAGCAGATGCTTTAGGTCACATTGCTGATGCAGGGTGGAACGGTCAAAATGACATGAACCAGTTCTCAATTGGTTATCCCACTTTTGTGCGTGACTATAACCGCATTGCAGATAAAGATTTAGCAACCGAACATACCATGGTCACCAGTACAGAAAAACTGTGGGCAGTTGCAGCCAAACGTGGTTGGACAAATATTGCGCCCGTGCAAACAAAAGCAACTGCAACAACGAAGTTGGGGAAGAAAAATGCCGCTGCTCAAGAAACAACTGCTTCCACCGGTGCTGATTGGTCTGCAGGGTATACACCTTGGAGTTTCCAAGATGGTCAGAGCGGTGGTCCGGTCAACAAAATTTCCTTCGAGTTCTGGGACGGCTTTGATGCATACGCGGTGCGTTGGGAGTATGACGCAGCCAGCAATATGTACAAGCGTTTCTTAGCAGGCCAACCACACGTTGACTTGAACAATAATCAACAAATTCAAGTGGCAAACGCAGTCGTACTCTTTGCAGATGAAAAAGGTCCAATTGATGAAAAGAAACACATGCTCTACACCGTGACCGGAACTGGAAATGCTTTGATTTTCCAAAATGGTAAAGTTGTCACTGCACACTGGAGTAAGAAAGATCGCGAAAGTGAGTTATTCTTCACAGATGACGCTGGTAAACCAATTGAGTTCGTGAGAGGTTTGACCTGGATCTCCATGGTGTCACCAAAAACCAAAGTGACCTATTAACGTGAGTTCTTTCAGCTCCTCGGTTTGCAGCTTTGCACTGAGGAGCTTTTGTATTGATTATTCAAGGGTGAACGATTAAAATCGAGTACAAATATGGATCAATTACAAGACTTCATGATTTCCCGAGTACGTGTTCGTTTGATGCAGATGTTTTTTCAGCAGCCGAATGAAATTTTTTATGTGCGTGAGATTACACGTCAAACAAAAGAGGAAATCAACGCAGTGCGTCGCGAACTTGATCGCATGCTGGAGTGTGGTTTGTTGAGAAGTGAAGATCGTGGTAATCGTTTGTATTATTTTTTAAATAAACATTATATTTTTTATCAAGAGTTACTGCGTTTGGTAGTGAAGAGCACAGGCCTAGGTGAAAAACTTTTTCGATTACGTCGCAAGCTTGGTACAGTCAGCTTTATCATGTTTACTGGTAAATTCGTTCGGACTGATCAATCTCATCGCAGTGAGGTAGACGTATTGATTGTGGGAGACATTGTTTTAGCTGAGCTCGAAGCAATCATGAAGGAAGAAGAGCAAAAGCGAGGCCGAGAAATTAACTACACCGTTTTAGGTGACGAAGAGTTTGAGTTTCGTAAACAACGTCGCGACCCGTTTTTAATGGAAGTGCTTTATGGGACGCGCATTATGATCGTCGGTAATGAAGAAGACTTAGTCGAGCGGAAAGCCCCGAACATTGGAGTATAGGAAATCTCATGAGACAGACGTTGAGAGTGTTTTTTTTAATTTTGATTAGTACGGTTTTTGCCGTCTTATTAGCCTTACCGAAAGAGTTTTCAGTTGGAAAGCTCACGTTCCGTCGCCCCAATTTTCAATTTAATTTATTAGGGAAGCAGCTCACGAATGACATCGATCTGAAAGAAGGTCTCGATATTCAAGGTGGCATGGAGGTTGTGCTCAAAGCGGACATGAAAGATATTCCGCAAAGTGATCGTCAACAAGCACTTGAGTCAGCCAAAGATGTGGTGCAGCGACGTGTGGACTTATTTGGAGTCAGTGAACCAGTGGTGCAAACAGCCCAAACGGGTGACGAGTATCGCATCTTAGTTGAGCTGGCTGGAATTAAGGACACTTCACAAGCGCTCCAGTTGCTGGGGACCACCGCATTACTCGACTTCCGTTTACAAGATGCCTCACCATCTGCAGAAGCAACGGTTTCTGCGACTGCTTTTTTCAATCAATTCAAAGAGACGGGCTTGACAGGAAAACAATTAAAGCGTTCGGCAGTGACTTTTGATCCGAAGACAGGTCAGCCAGAAGTTTCAATGGAGTTCAATGATCAAGGGCGGCAAATGTTTGCTGACATTACCCAGCGAAATATTGGTCGAGTTCTGGGAATCTTTTTAGATAACTTCCCAGTCATGCTGCCGAAAATTAATACGGCAATTGTTGATGGACAGGCAGTGATTACGGGTGGTTTTACACTTGATCAAGCAAAGCAGCTGAGTATTCAGTTGAATGCAGGGGCGCTGCCAGTACCAATTGAGGTTTTAGAGCAGCAGACGATTGGTGCAAGCTTGGGTCAAGAATCAGTACAACAAAGTTTGCGCGCAGGTCTGATTGGTCTTGGATTTATTATTTTCTTTATGATTGCGAACTATGGATGGAAAGGTTTACTGGCAAGTATTAGCTTGGTATTTTACGCAATTTATACCGTGGCGATTTATAAATTGATGGGAGTCACGTTAACTTTACCAGGCGTCGCTGGTCTTCTTTTGACGATTGGTATGGCTGTTGACGCGAATATTTTAATTTTTGAGCGAATGAAGGAAGAATTAAGAGCGGGGAAAGGTTTTACGCAAGCGATGCAGCTTGGTTTTCAACGAGCCTGGAATAGCATCAAAGACGCAAACATGACAACTATTTTGATTTCATTGGTGTTAATTAATCCTCTTGATTTTAGTTTTCTTAATACGAGTGGTTTGGTCCGTGGTTTTGGTTTAACACTCTTGATTGGTGTGCTCATTAGTTTATTTACCAGTATGGTCGTGACACGAACACTGATGAAGTTGTTTTTGAAAGGTGAGTGAGGCAGTTATGAACTTTATGCGTTTTCGCTATCTCTACTTTGTTTTTTCGCTGTGTTTTTTGTTGCCGGGATTTATGTGTTTGGCGCTTTTCGGTTTGAAGCCGTCCATTGATTTTACTGGTGGCTCAATGTTGGAAATTAAAATCGAAAAAAACACCCAACAAAACAGCTTGTCTCAGTCAGACTTGCAAAAAGTAGTTGGTCCAAGCTACGAACTGGTGTCAGTTCAACACAACGCCAGTGATCAAGTAACTTTACGCGGAAAACCGATTACCAATGAACAAAAAAACACCATCATGGCTAATTTGCAAAAAGGCATTGGGCAAGTGAAAGAGTTACAGTTCCAAACAGTTGGACCTTTACTTGGCCGGGAATTACTACAAAAAACGCTCGTTGCGGGTGCGGTTGTGGTGATGATTATTATTCTTTATATCTGGAATCAATTTCATGACTTGAAGTACGGTGTCGCGGCTGTATTAGCAATGTGTCACGATGCAGGGATCGTCATTAGTGTGTTTGCGGTGTTGGGAAAAATTTGGAATGTAGAAGTCGATGTGTTGTTCGTGACGGCTCTTTTGACGATCTTATCTTTTTCTGTCCACGACACCATTATTGTTTTCGATCGAGTGCGTGAAACAGTAAAAAAACATTCCAATGTACCATTCGTTGATATCGTGAATAGTGCTGTGCTGCAGACGTTAGGCCGATCGATTAATAACTCAATGACGATTATTATCATGCTCTCCACTTTGGTGCTTTTGGGTGGTGAAACGATTCGCTGGTTTGCAGTGGCTTTATTAGTTGGTGCAATCACTGGAACGTACTCGTCGACATTCACTGCTGCACCGCTGCTTTTGCTGTGGGATGATGTACGTGCTTGGCTAAAAAAAAGAAACAGAAAGTGACTTGATTAGCTTCTTTTCAAGTCGTAAAGATGCAACGCGGCCAGCGTCCAGTTATCAGCAATTCTGCCATCTAACATCATTTCGCGAATTTCCTGAGGAGAAAACGCAGCGATATTGAGATGTTCAACTTCGTTTTCATCGTGATGGTATTTTTCAATTTGGATCGAGTGGAACTCGCGTGCCAGAAATACGTGCGTAACTTGATTTAATCCACCAGGGTCTACTGCTAGAGTACCCAGATCTTCGAGTGAATGAGCAGTTTTGCCTATTTCTTCTTCGATGCCGCGCTGCGCGGCATCTGCCCAACTTTCTCCCTCCATTTTACCTTCGGCAGGCAGTTGCCAAAGAATTTGTCGCACAGGATGGCGATACTGCTGCACTAACCAAATTTTGCCATCGTTTTCTTCCGCAATAATCACTGGCCCAGCGTCTTTGCGTTTGACATATGTATAGGTAAAAATTTTCCCATCACTTGATCGGCACTCGTCTTCGGTAACTTGAATCCACGGTGTCTCGTGAATAACACGTGAGCTAAGAACTTGCCAAGGTTTAATCTGCATCAGGATGTTCGTTTAATACTTTTTTTGCTTCATCAAGTAACGTTTCGCGCTCATTGAGCTCTGGTTGATCGAGTACTTTTTCAAAAAGGGTTTGTAGAATTTGACCAATCTGCGGGCCCGGTTTTAATCCATATGTTTCCATTAAGTCATTACCATCAATCGCGAGATCAGTCACTGCAAAAGGTTGATGAAGTTGCTCGATCATCCGCTGTTTCATTTCTTCGAGACGCCAGCTCGTTTTGCGTGCGCCACTGCCTAAACGATCTCCTTCACGCAGATCGAGAATGTCGTTCACATTTTCCAGACCCACTTTGCGCATGAAGCGGCGAATGGCGGCATCGGTGTTGTGAGGTTGGTAATAAAACATGTGATACCTCACAAGTGCAAAGATGCGATCGACATCACGTTTAGACAAGCGAAAACGTTGCGCGATTTGCTTGGCAATCCGGGCGCCAATAATTTCATGGTTATAAAACGTAATTTTGCCTGCATCATCAATCCGAAAAGTACGCGGTTTGGCAATATCATGCAGAAGCGTGGCAAAACGGACAATCGGATCGGGTGAAGGGCAGTTCCGCAGTGCATCGAGACTGTGCGTCCAGACGTCAGTAGTGTGATGTCCTGCCTGATCAACTCCTTGTCCTTCACGCAGCTCTGGCAAAATATAATGAAGCAAACCGGTCTCTTCGAGAAGTTCGATAGCTTCAGCAGGATATTCGCTTTTGAGCATCTTAAAAAACTCATCGCGAATTCTCTCCCAACTCACGTGCGTGATGTCAGCTGCGAGTTCAGAAATGGCCGCAAAAATTTCATCTGTCATCTGCATGTTGAGTTGTACAGAAAAACGAACAGCACGTAACATACGCAATGCATCTTCAGCAAAGCGTTCGGCTGGATCGCCAACTGTTCTAATGAAGTGATGCTCAAGATCTTTTTGGCCGTGATATGGATCCAAAATATGAGGATTATCTTGATCGTCGAGAGTAAGAGCCATGGCATTCATCGTAAAATCACGACGACTCAAATCTTCTTCGATACTTTTTCCCCAAGTAATCTCGGTTGGGCGACGATGATCTTCATACTTTCCCTCTGAACGATAGGTAGTAATCTCAAAGTTAGAGTCGTTGTACATTTCAGGAGTTGAAAACGTGGGGAGCTGCAAAGATTCATGCACTTTGCTGGCGGAAGAAAGATCGATTGTTTTTGGCGGAGTTTCTGAAGGGCTTTTTTCCTCAAGAGGTGGTAAGCCCATCATCTCGCGCAAATGTTTTGGAGCAATGCTCACGGTGCCAAAAGTATTTTCGTAAAAACTTTCTGGGAAAAGCGCCAGCAATTGCTCTGGAGTAGCGTTTGTCGTGAAGTCATAGTCGGCAGTTGATAAACCTCGTACCAAATCACGGACAGCTCCACCAACGATGTAGGCGTCAAATCCAGCTTTTTTTAAAGTGTCTAAAATAAAGAGTGCTTCTTGGCTGATGCGCAGATCTTTGTCCATGACGTCATTATAAGGAAAAGTTGAAGGGAAGAAAGCGGAGAAAAGAAGAATCCGTAACAAAAACCTAATTGCTTTTTTAGATGGGAAATAAGATACTCTTGTCCCTACACGGAGTTATTATGGAATGGAAAATTAAATCATCTCAAATTGCCCAAACTCTTGATGAACTTAAAGCCATTTTGCTAGAAAATCGCCAGATAGAGAATCAAGAAATTTTTTTTGATCCGATTGATCCTCTGAAGTTGAGTTTGGAGCAGGTTGGCTTAGATCCAGATCAAATGAAAAAAGCTATTCAGCGGCTGCAGCAGGCAAAAAAAAACAAAGAAGACGTGCTCATTTTTGGTGATTACGACGCAGATGGAATTTGTGCGACTGCTATTTTGTGGGAAGGATTGAAGCAATTTGGAGTTATTGCGCGCCCGTTTATTCCTAGTCGGGAAAAACATGGATATGGTTTGTCACTGCGCTCGCTCAAAGCGGTGCTTGAAGAAAAAAAGCCAGATTTATTAATTACGGTGGACAACGGTGTCGTAGCTCACACTGCTTTTGCTGAGCTAAAAAAATTAGGCATTGACGCAATTTTGACTGATCATCATCAGCCTGAAAGTGAGAACTCATTTCCGGAAGCTTTAGCGGTTGTGCACTCGACACAGTTGTGTGGTTCGACGGTTGCTTGGTTTCTAGCTCGAGAGTTAAGTGAAGAGGCGGCGGCGGCATCTCTCGATCTCACTGCGATTGCTACGATTGCCGACCAGATGCAGATGCTGGGAGTGAGTCGTTCGTTTGTGCGTTTTGGTTTGGCAGCGCTGCGTGAAACGCAGCGCGTTGGTCTTCAATTGCTCTTGGCAAAGGCCAATATTGAGACTCCTCAAGTAAGTGTTAACTCAGTCAATTATGCAATTGCGCCGCGAATTAATGCGATGGGCCGAATTAAACATGGCATGGATGCCCTGCGCTTGCTTTGCACCAAAAATCTGGAAAAAGCAGATGCGCTCGTTAATGAACTAAATGACACGAACGCTTCTCGCCAGGACCTCACGAATGAAATGATTGATCATGCATTGGTCAACGCCGCTGAGTGGGAAAACGAACATATTATTATTGTTGTTTCGACTGAATATCACGAAGGAGTGATTGGTTTGCTTGCTGGAAAGTTGGCGGAGCAGTTTCACAAACCGGCAATTGCGATTTCGCTTGGGGTCGAAACATCCAAAGCTTCGGCTCGTTCAGTAGGCGGCATTAATATTACGGAGTTACTGCGTTTAGTTAAAGATGATTTGTTGGAAGTTGGTGGGCATCCAATGGCAGCAGGTTTTGGTGTACTGTCTGCCAAGGTAGAGCTCGTGAAAACAAGGCTGCGCACGATCGCGCGCGAACAAATTGATGTAGAACTTCTCAAGCCGAGAGTGAGTGTCGAGTGCATGATTGCTCCTGAATTGATTACTCTCGATGCTTTTTATTCGATTCAAGAATTTGCGCCGTTTGGTCAAAAAAACAGCGAACCTGTGTTTGGCATCGCGCAGGCAATCATCCGCCAAGCTGTGCCGATGGGGCGCAAAGCAAAACATCTTCGCTTAAGAGTGGAGTTGCAAGGTGAAGCGGATGACTCGCGTCGCGAAGTTTCCTGTATTGGATGGGGTTTAGGCGCGCTTGCTCAAAATCTTAAACCTGGCCAACAAGTTTCAATTGCTGGCCAGATTGATCTCAATGAGTGGAAAGGCAAGACAAATGTGCAGATTGTGGTGAGGGATGTCATTTTTCAGGATGTTCAAATACGAGCCGATAACGATCACTAATTTTTCGCTCTGTCTGAGTGAAATCTCGTGAAGTAAACTCGTGAAAAAGGATTTCTTTACGGATAATTTCATAAGCTGCTGGAAATAAATCACATAAAGCTTCCCAATACAATGCTTCTTCTTGAGCACTTCGAGCTTCTAGTAGGAGTTCAACGGCTGCACTCATCACAAAAAACTCAGAATCGTCGTCTTGCCTAAAAGCATTTTCCGTAAATTTTAATCTGTAATCCATTGTAGGTTCCATTTCTAACTCCTTCCTTTTACAAAAAACCCCTCTGGTTTGGAGAGGGGTTTTGATTTTTAAATAAATGTTTTACATTTTTACGAAATCCAAAACCCTCCCCCTGCGTGCAGGGCTTGGCGCATAACAGCAATGACGTAATTCTTTGAAAACATATGACATTAAATTATATGTGATTTTCGGACTGAGTCAAATGCAGATTTTACACCTGAGTAGCGATTTCTCTCACCAGTTCATGAACGATCTGCAAATCACCTTTCCCATCCGTCTTTTCGCCTGGCAAAATTTTACGAAGTGCTCTCCCCACCTCTTTAAAGAAATTTTTTAATTGGTTTTTTTTGTCTATTAGTCCTTCTAAATCGACAATTGTGCCCAGAGCTGCTTCAACTCGAGTCGTGAAGTAAGGAGGGACATATTGAGCCTGACCTTTTATTTGGTCAGTTAAACTAAGGCCTTCGACGGTGTATAACCTCCCTGACATACCGCGAAGATCTGGATGTTCTTTATCCATATGTCGATGAAACACGGTTTCATCGCGAACTGGTGGCATTCCTGGCAATGGTGCTCGTTCGCTTGACCAACCGACGATGAGACCGGCACCTTCTTCAACAGCGCGACTGAGGTGATAGGTTTCTTGTTCTTCATAAGTTTCAAAATTAGGAGTTTCAAGATCCGATGTGCGAATAATTTCAACATCTGCGGTTGCTCCGAGAGCAATGAACAGCAATCCTAGAGCTTGCTCGATCGAAACAGCAGCTTCTGCTACGGGATCTCGATCAAGTTCATCGTCATCGGCGTAAGCAGCATTAATATATTCTCTGTGGAATTGTTTTGCGTACGTGTCCGCAATTAACACCTTAATTTTGCTTCGATAATCATTTTGTTGGATTTCACGCTGCAAATTGGTGGCTGCTATGGCCATTGGAATGGCACTCGGATTTAAGCCCCTGCTCACTTTGCCGTTCGAAACGAGACCGATACCCATAATAATGTCGGTTCCTGAGGCATTTTCAACTGGAACTGTTTTATTAATCAATTTGGGCATCATTTCTTGAGTTGCGGATAGCGCGTTGTTAATAACTTGCGCCATTTCAGAGATTCGTTGACTAGTTGCTTCTTGAGTTGAAATCATTTTTGCTCCTTTTTAAAATAAAAAAACTCCCTTTTAGGGAGTTATTGCGTTGCTTTTTCAGTTCAATTAGCAAAGCTCCCTTTGAGGAAGTTTGGTAAAAAAGAAAAAACTAAAAGTAAATGTTTCATGCCTCGACATGTCCCAGAATTGTACAGCATTTTTTTAAAAAAGCAAAATATTCAAGCAAAGATATGTTAAAATCACCTGTGTCAAAATTAGTCAAGAAAAACGAAAAATTTGGTGCTGAACTTGAGAAAACTATCGTTTCTAAAAAGGACGGGAGTTCTCATCATGTTACTGATGTGTTTTTTAATGAATTAAGCAAACAGGCAAGTCATCGTCACACATTTGATCATCTTCACAATTTAAAGGATAAAAAAGGGAAAACAGTTGCGGTAGGAGTTGTCAGCCAAGATCTTGGTGAGCAAGGTTTGGACAATGGATTCAATTTATTAGAGACAGCTTTGCCACCATTCGAAACGCTCCAGGAATTACATAAAGCGATTCAACTTGATATTTCAACTACTCAAAAGGCGTTACAAGCTGAAGATGCTTTTGCCATAAATCTATCAATTCACCCACTTGCTCCAAGAGACATGAAGACATACAAAAAATTTGTCGTGCCGAAAGGAGTGTATGACTTTTTGTGGCAGCGTGGTTGGGATCATTCGGCTGGAATTGATGCGCGAGCGCAAAATAGTCCCAGTACTCAAGTTGCTGTTTCTCAAGCAGCTGATGCACTTACTGTGATCATCGGTGCGAGTGCGGCCAATATTGCACTTTTTGCAAACAGTCCTTTTGAGGAAGGAAAGATTTCTCAATACAAAGAAAATCGTTTGATGATGTGGGAGCGCATGATGAGTGGGTCAACTGTTGCTGGTGATCGACGTTTGATTCGTTTTCCCGATAAACCATTTCAAAATCTCGCACAATATTTTCAATGGATGTTTGGTGGCGATAGTGGTATTTATTTTGTGATGCCAAGTCAGAGCGCAGTTGGTTACAAAAACGCAAAAGATGACATCATGATCGTGGATGGGAATCCACCAGTCCTCGATTATTTAGATGGGAAGACTTGGAAAGCTCGGAATTTATCGGAGATTATTACGGGAACTGCTATTAAAGCGTATGAAGTTTCGCCAGAAATTGCGCATATGGAAGTACTGCAGTTTGCGCAGTTTGAAGCAGGAGGTCGTATTCGTTATTCATTGAAAAAAGATGGTTTTCCAGTTGCGGAGTTTGTTGCAGCGTGCAAAGAAACTTCGCAAATGAAAGTAGAAGAAATCTTTGAAGCACATGCGCATTTTATGTATATCGAGGGCAGAGCGCCTGGATCAAATCTTCCTGATCGAGAGCTTTATGCTGCGGGAAAAGAAATTGCACTTTCGGTGGCAACAAGTCCATCGGCATTGCAAGCTGGCTTAATTCGCAATTTAGATAAAACAAAAAAATACATTGAACATTTTCCTTGGGGACAACTCAGTAAGTTACGCGATGTAGCTATTGAACAAGGATTAGACGGAGTAGTAGAGGATCTTTCGGTTTATACATTTACACAAAGAATCCTGGATTTAGCTGCCGAAGGATTATCTACAGAAGAGCAAACTTTCTTGGCTTATCCACAGTGGGTGTTACAACAAAAACAAAATGGTGCTGATCGAGCCCTCGCTTTTGTAAATGAAAAACAAAAAACAATGTCTCTAGAACGTGCACTCAGAGAATTAATTCAATTACGAGAGGTTGTCATTTCATGAAAATAAAAAAAATTACTCTCTACAAAGTCGATGTGCCGATGGTCACTTCTTTTGCAGTGAGCTCGTGGAAATTGGAAAGTAAAGCCACCGTGATCGTTCAAGTTGAAATGGCAGATGGACTCATTGGATATGGGGAAGCCGCTGCAATGCCGTATCCATTTTATAAGCCAGATACGACTGATATTTGTATGTTAGTGTTGCGCGATTATATTGCGCCGCTCGTCTTGAATAAGGAGTTCACCACAGTCCAAGCGGTCATGGATGAATTAAAAATTATTAAAAAACATAATTTTGCGAAAACAGGTTTAGAGACAGCATTATTGATGGTCCAGTCTTTGCAAGAAGAACGTTCTCTGTCGGCTTTGCTTGGTGGCACGCGCGCAAAGATTGGAGCAGGAGAAAGTATTGGGATTAAGGATTCTATTGAGGCGACTTTGGAAGAAATTGAGTTAAGAATTTCTCAAGGGTATCAGCGTATGAAGCTGAAAATTAAGCCTGGTTGGGACGTCAAGCTGGTCAAAGCAGTGCGTGCGAGGTTTGGTGACGTTCCCTTGATGGTTGATGCAAACTCTGTGTTTACACTCGACCAGATCGAGATTTTTAAAGAACTTGATCAATATAATCTGACAATGATCGAGCAACCACTTGGAGATGACGACATTGTCGATCACTCTGTGCTGCAAAAGCAAATTAAAACACCAATTTGTTTAGATGAAAGCATTTTGTCAGTGGAAGATGCACGTAAAGCACTTTTTCTTGGTGCTTGCAAAATTATTAACATCAAACCCGGTCGTGTAGGCGGTATTTTAGAAAGTAAAAAAATTCACGATCTTTGCCAAGCCCAACATGTGGGGGTATGGTGTGGTGGCATGCTTGAGACAGGTATTGGACGAGCGTTTAACATTGCAGTTGCTTCGTTGCCGAACTTTATTGATCCCGCAGACATGTCTCCAAATAGTTTTTACTACAAAGATGATTTGGTAAAAGACAGTTTTACTGTTGACCTCGAGGGAAATATTCAAGTGCCGACAGCGCCTGGGTTGGGTTTTGAAGTCGATGAAATGAAACTGAAGAAATATACGGTAGAGAAACTAATATTGGATTAATGTATGGCATTCGCAGAAATAAGTTCTCCATTAACTCAGCAAGAGAAACAATGTTGTGAGGAAGAGATTGCAGATACTGAAACACATCATCGTGAAATGATAAGAGTTGTTGCCGATAAATTGAGGACTCAATCTAAAATCTTGTTTGTAGAGTTAGCATTACGGTGGGGAAATGGTCTTTTTGCTCCACTCAACTCTGAGCGCAGAAAATTACTCGAAATAGGCGCTGTAGGTCATTCGGGTAATCATACGGTTTCCGATATTTTTCGTTACCAACTTGGTTTTAGTCCACATGATGAGCGTTTTGAAGTATGGCATGCAAGTCAGGGTGAAACATCTCCTCCTCGTCAGTTGGAAGAGTACGATGGGGTGATTATGTCTGGATCCGAGGCAATGGTCACAACAATCCATGATATGCATCATCAGGATGCTCCTTGGATTAGACGGGTACTTGCTTTTGATAAAGTGTTGTCGTTAAGTCAAACTCCGAGTTTACTCATTTGTTTTAGTCATCAGTTGTTTGCGTTTTGTCAGGGCGGAGAGGTTTCTTGGATGACTTCTACTGGAGGTAATAGAGAACGGGAGATTGGCCCTGTTGATATTCAACTGACTGAAAGGGCGAAATCGGAACCTTTACTTCATTGTTATGAAGGAGATTCTCTCACTATTTCAGCGACTCATTCGCAACATGTTTCTCAAAAACCCAAAAATGCCGATGTACTTGCATCTAATTGTGCCGGCAAGAATCAAATGCTGAGTTATAAAGATAGGCCCATTGTCTCTGTTCAAAATCATCCTGAAATAACGAATGCGATGCTCGCAGCAATAGTTTTATTAAGAGCTCAAGCCATTACTCAAGAACGTGGTACGCAGGGATTGGCTGACCTTCAAAGACAGATCTGGGAAAGAAAAACGAATAGACCTCGCGAGGTTTTGATGCCAAATTTTCTCACCCTTATTGGCGATAACTCTTAATAAATGTTAGTACTGCTTCGGCATATTGTTCCAAACTCGTTAAAGACATTTCTTCTTTTGAAGAATGATGATATTTCCCGTCTCCGATCAAAACAACTGTTGGCACGTCTGTAAAGAACCTTGCGTCAGAAGCACCGTACTCTTTTACAAATTCAATCTGTTTGCCGATCACTTTTTCTACACAATAAAGGAATTTTTTCGTGATTTGATGATTAGGATTGGATTCAAAAAAATGACCATCAACGACTGATAGAGTTTTAATTTCTAACGGACTTGCGTTGATTGCAGATTGGAGTTCTTTCTCAATTAGCGCTCGTTCACTTTGATTAGTGAAACGAAAGTCTAGCTTCATTTCTGCCAAATCTGGAACTTGATTAGCGGCTTGACCTGTATGAAAGGCTCCTAAATTAAAAGTTGTTGTTTCCCAAGCTGCTTCGTTTTGATGGGGAAAAACACGACGTAGCTGCTGGTACAATTCAATCAGGGGTTCTGCTGCATTCACTCCTTCAGCGAGTCGTGAGGCGTGAGCAGATTTTCCAGTTGTTTGAAAGTGAAACTGTAGGCATCCTTTTGCATTCGTAACCATTTTCCACCCATAACCGCCGTCAGGACAAAGCACAAATTGAGGAGAGTATTTTAATTTGTCACGTAGAAATTTCATTGAGGCACCACCGATTTCTTCGTCGGGGGTGATAATTAACATGACTGAAGGCAAATCATTTGATTTCATTTTTACTAATTCTCTCATCACTATTAAACAGGCGGTAATACTGCCCTTCATGTCGGAAACGCCTCGACCAAAGAGCCTATCGCCCTCTTGTCGCATTGTCCATAAGCTCTCCCCGGCTGGGACTACGTCTAAATGCACAATCATTGCAATATCAGGAGCGATCGTTTTTTTATTTGAAACAGTAAGAGTTTTTTTACCAGCAGTTTCAATAGTCTCAACAATTAAGGGAGTGTCTTGAAATAAATGCTTGATGTATTCGTGTGCTTCAACAAATTGCTGAGCGTGGAATGCGTTTTTTTCTTGATCACTTGTAGCTGACACTGTTTGGAATGAAACAAGCTTAGTCAATACTTCAATGATGTCTGTTTTCATACAAATGTCTCATTTTAGCACGATCAAATATTAAATCTCAGCCACAGCAGCAAACAGCACAGCGTCGCTGTTTACTTGATCCTCAGCGAATATTTTTCTCATTACCTTTTGATACTCTCTTTCTGCTAGAGCAATCCATCCAGCATCCTTGGCCAATTCTTCAGAAGAACCATGATATCCTTTTGCCTGAGCGACATCGTGAAGTATGACCATAAAGTCGGACATAGTGCTTCGAATCTCGTCGACAATGACTTCTGAATCAGTAATCGCTTGCTTACCACCTTCAGTGGTCCATGAGCCAACTAAGGCGGACCATACATAGTGGCGGACTCCCTGAGTTTCTAAAGTAATACCTTGATGTGCTGCTTCATCCAAGATGACCTGAATTCTTTCTTCTGCGATGTTTTGAATACCTTGACTAAGAAAATTATGAACGTGAGATGCTTTTTCTACTTTATCTCCTTGAAATGTTAGCTCTTCCTGAACAGAGCCTCGATAAAGATTCGCCATTTTATCAACGTCTTCCGACATCCATTGAGCAAATACTTCTTCACCAAAGATAGTTCCCAATTGATCGGCTAAAGCGGCTGCAAAAATATCCCATCCTCTTGAGGTGTCACTATCAATGAGAGCAGGCAAGACATTTTTTTGTGTGTAAGGAACAGTTCCTTCTAAAGTGCGCTTATTCAAACTTGCAGCAGTAAAGCGTTGAGTATAGTTTACTAATGAAATTTGATCAGCCGAGTGGAAACCTTCTAAAGGTGTATCACCTTCTTTGAGATAATAAGTGGCATGTTTTCCCACAGATGTTCCAATACGCACAGTGCTTCGCACTGGAATAGGAATAGATGAATCGGCCAATTGCTCTGTGATTTCAAAACGCTGATCTGGGTCAGTAGTTGCAAAGAGACGTTCGTTTAAATTTCTTGCTTCACTCTGCCAAGTTTGAACTTGAATTAACGCATTACTTACTTCGTCAGCAGTCACTCCAGTTTTAGCAAAAATATCTTCAGACTGAAGTTCTGCACAAAAGGAGAGCCATTCTTGTCTGGCTACTTCTGAGTTCTCTTCATTCCTTAAATGCTTTGCCTTCTCCAGCAATTTGTTTTTGGATGTTGAAACAATATTGGCTTCTGGCATCACCTTTTTAGTGATATAGTCGATTAACCTCTTGCCATAAGAAGGTGTTTCTGCTTCCATGACCTTTGTATCAACTTCTATTGCTAGTTGAGAGAGGGATGTTTTTGACAAATTTTCTGTTCTTTTTAACCATTCCACTAGATCTCGTAGATTGGCATGTCTTTTGAAAACGTCTCTATAGACACCAAAAGTAACCTCAGGGACACCTTGATGGCCAACGATATGACGAGGTTGGAAAAGAGGAGTCATCACGTTGTTGAAAGGAAGTTGGTCACCGCTCTCGGTATTGGGAGAATCACCAAAGAAATATGGATGAAGAGATCCGTAAATTTTGGCAGGATTCATTCCATAATGAGTACTTTTTGCATTCTGACGGTGATTTGCTTCAAATGACTCTAACTGATCATCGACTCCACCCATTTCGTCTCTATGACTTTCAATGACAAATTGGGCATAGAGAATCATGAGTTTGGTGAAAGAGTCATGTTCACTCCAATCTCGATCATTTTGAAATATAGGCATAGGAAGATCTGGATGAAATTCCGACATGTAGGCAGTGATCAAAGCTTTGTTGTATTCGCGGGTTTGTAAGACCGCCTCTCGATTCATCGAGTTAATAGTAATTGCTGCGTGAGCAGCATTAAAAAATACTAAAGTAGGAGTTTGGTCCGTGAAGTGATATTTTTGGGCCAGAGAAACCTGTTCTTTTTCGGTTAAAGGGTGACCAAGAGCTGCAAAAGTTTTTAGCAAGATCATAGTAACATCTTGAACACGTACATATTGACAGTTCGCAAGCTCGTCTCGTACAAACTCACTGTATGTACTTGAATCGTGAGTTGGTATTGAAGCATCATCCTGTCTTTTCACAAAAAGAAATTCTTCTGTGTGTAGTTCTAAAGCCTGGCGAATGTCTTCAGATTTTTCGGTCAGTTTATATAACTCTTTTAAGAGCGCCCAGTTTCGATGTCTACCAAAAGTTTCTTGGACTCTTTCGGCAGTACGAATTGCACTGATTGGATAAGCAGGCATACGACTGTTCGCTTCCTCATTACCTCCAAAACCGATTTTAATTTGTGTCAGAGAGACTAATTCCGGATGGAGGAACCAATCTAAAGCAATATCTACTATGTTTGAAATATCATCTGCATGAATATGATCAATGAACTCGCCATCTAAAACTAATGCTCTAATAAAATCGGGTAACACCATCCCTAGCATTTCGGTTTTCAATTTTCGCTCTTCGGGAGTTGTTGCTTCCGCTGCGAGTTTACGCAGGGCATTGAGAATAAGACTATTAAAAATAGCTTCAAGTTCTTGCTGAGAATCTATACCTTGGACAGAAAAAAACTCGCCTGGTCGACGGTATCCCAGCATAGGCTTTGCTTGAATAGATTCGCCTTTTTGGCCTTTTTTAGGTAGCTTTGTTTCTTGAAGATTTCCAGATGTTTGAACGGCTCTGTTAAACATTGCATTAAAACAACGTTTAGATAAGTTATCTGCCGCCTGCTTTAACTGCTCTTCTTGATGAAAAATTTCACTGGAAGCAAGAATCCTAGATTCCGCAGTTCCTTTGTTACTACTCATAAAACCTTTCTAAAACAAAAAACCCCTCTGCTTGAGAGGGGTGTGTATTTCTTTTTACTTTAATACTACTTCTCCCAAGCGAGATGCGCCTTGATAATAATAAGGAGAAGAAGACTAGAGATAGAGTATAAAAGACCTGCGAACATGTAGGAAATTATAATGGACTGTCTGGGATTGTCAACGCTTCGATCCACTTCAACCCACTAGGATCTGCAAACTCTCACGAAAGTTTTACAGGATTATTTACCGGCTCTAATGTTTAGTCACTAACATAGAGACAATGAAATATCCAAGATACGATCGAAATTTTTCTCTCACTCTTTTCTTTTTACTCGGTCAACTGACTGCAGTAAGTCTTGCTCCGAGTTCCCAAGCAATTGCATTTCCTTCACAGCAACATCAAACAACGATTAACGGCACACTGGTGGCAATAAATAACACAGTAGTCAAAGTGCAACAAGGCAATCAAGTCACCCAAGTCGTGATGCCACAACATGTGAAAGTTGAGCGTCCAATTTGGGATAAAACAAGCTCACCTCTAGCATTAAATGATCACGTCACTATGGTCACAGATCAAAATGGCCAAGTTTCGCATATTACTACTTTCACGCAAAATTGGACACAGCTTTTTGTCTGGTATTCGCCGATACTTTTCAGTGTGCTTCTGATTATTGCTTTAATCGTGATAATACGAAGAAAAACTCACTTCACTCATGGACATAACAACCACTTATCAGTTGGGATGGCAAGCGCATAACATCCATCACAACTTACATCCGGATGCGCTGGGCAAGGTCGGAGATAGCGACTCGAACTTGCTCAGTAGTGTCTCGGTCTCGCCAAGTCACTGTATTATCTTCGAGAGTTTGGTAGTCAATCGTGATGCAGGCAGGCGTACCGATCTCGTCTTGACTAAGATAGCGTTTCCCAATGTTACCGCGATCGTCCCAGACGGTGGGAGCAACAACCGCACAGAGTTGATAAACCTCTTCAGCCTTAGCTACAATTTCTGGTTTGTTTTTGACTAATGGAAAGATAGCAACTTTATACGGTGCTAAGTTTGGCTTTAGGCGTAAAACAGTTCTTTGACGCTCGGCATCGTAAAAATAGGCATCACTGAGCACCATCAAGAACATTCGATTTACACCGACTGCCGGCTCAATGACGTGAGGCACGAATTTTTCGCCAGTGTAGGGATCAGTGTACTCTAAACTTTTTCCAGAATGATTGATGTGTTGCTTCAAGTCGTAGTCAGTGCGGTAAGCAATTCCCCAAAGTTCTTTCCATCCAAATGAAAAGTTGTAGTCGAGGTCATATGTATCTTTACTATAATGACTGCGTTCTTTATCAGTATGTTGGCGCCAGCGCAGATTTTCAGCTTGAATCCCGAGTATTTCGGTCACAAAACTCCACATACTTTTCTTCCAGTCTTCAAAAAGTTCTTTCCAGTCACTTTGAGCAGGGTTAAAAAAGTACTCGATTTCGGCCTGTTCAAACTCAAGAGTACGGAAAACAAACTGCCCGGTTGTAATTTCGTTACGGAAACTTTTTCCGATCTGTCCAACCCCAAACGGAAGTTGCACGCGCGTTGAATCTAAAATTTGCTTGAAATTTGAAAAAATTCCCTGAGCTGTTTCTCCGCGGAGGTACACTTTTGATTTTTCTCCAGCTACTGATCCAATTGCGGTTTCAAATAATAAATTGAAGCTGCGTGGCTCTGTGACTGGATTGCCATCTGGACTGGTGATGTTTTTGGTCGCGATAAACTCACCCATTTCCTCAATGCGCATATTTTCAACTTGAACTTCATTACTTTCAAGTTTTTGTTCTTTAAGCCAAGCCTCAATAAGATGGTCGGCGCGGTAACGTTTTGCGGTGACTTTATCTTCGACGAGTGGATCAGAAAAAGAACCAACGTGCCCAGATGCTACCCAGGTTTCGGGGTGAAGCATGATTTGGGAATCAAGTCCAACCATGTCACGACGTTTGTGGATAAATTGTTTCCACCACTCATTGCGAATATTGCGGAGGAGTTCGGCTCCGAGTGGACCGTAATCGTAGGAATTGGCAAGTCCGCCATAAATTTCAGAAGTAGGAAAAACAAATCCACGGCGTTTAGCCAGGGCGACGATATCTTCGAGGGAAGGATGGGTTGATGTAAACATAGACGTCTCCATAAAGTACTTTATACTTTATAGGGACGGTTCTCCAATGAATGAAGAATCGCGGTTCCACCCTAGTTGGCTTGCACATTTTGCTTGCCCACTTTGTTTTGTGACTCCCGGTTGCCAAGCCAATCAATGCCACGTGGCTAGTGTACCATTTTTTAGTACCGCTGGGCAAGAGAAAAATTCTGGATGTTCATTTCCGGCACTTCAATGTATTTTAATCTTCTTGATTAACAAGTGCCTTTAGGTCTGCAACAAACTGCTGAAATGGTTTCAGTTTCTCATCAGAAAAAGAAGAACCGCACTTGGACTGGAAAGCGGAAATAATCTCGATAGTTCTTCTTAGCTGAAGTTTTAAGGATGCAGATGGGTGAAGATCAGTGTAAATTTGTTTGTCAGTAAAAAAGACATCGGCAAATGCTAACAATGTGTGCATGTAAGCATTGATATATAAAGGGGCAAGAAGTGTTTCAAAATCTTGAGGTTTAGTTTGCTTAATTTTCACTACTTTATTAAAAACTTCCTTCGGGACAAGGAAGTGAAGAGAATCTATACCCACCTCCCTTATTCCATATAAGAAAGCTTCCGTTGTCCGAGCTCTTGCGTGTACAATTTCCTTTAATTGATGAATAGTATCTCGAGTTAACGGAAGAGCATCCACAGATTGTAGGATTTGTTTTGCAATCTCATGCTTTATCTCAATTCGCTGACTGTATTGAGCATCTACTTTTTTAGTTGCTGTCGTATGACCTTCATCAATGATTGTAGCTAATTGACTCAAAAGAAATTGTTTCATTCTTTGCAATAGATCTCTTTTCAAATCTTCATTAAACTGATCACCGGAAAAATCTACTGTCTCGAAAGTTTGAGTCTTAGAATTGAAAAAAGTTAACCGTTCGCTTTCTAAGTCATGAATCCAACCTATAAGAGTGTTTATTTTTTCTTGTCTTGGTGATTTTTGATCATCAAGATCGATCCGAAGTGATTCATATAATACTTTTTTTAATTTTTCGAACGGCGTTACGTCAAGGCCGGAATAATGTGGATATAAGGTCTCTGCACTTCCAAAATCCAAGGGAGCATTCCAGTGCTGACTCGCTTTGAGAATTATTGTTTTTGCATGATTGAGCGCCTCAATACATTCAGTCATTTTCTTAGGATTCTCTCTCTTACATTCTTCCACCATTAAGATAAATTTTTTCCACTCTTCTTTTGGTTCTTTTCTTTGAGAATCAATTTGGAAAGTGTGAAGATGAATTGAAAACAAGATATTTATTACTTCGCTTAGTGAAGCTTGAAATTCGTTTTTTCTTGTAGGATTTTCTGGAATATAAAGCATATTTTCTAGGATTAAAATAAGTTTATATAAGCTTATTCATTTTCAAGTTGATTTTTGAATTATTTTGAACGATATAATCCAAAAGATAAGGAAATCATTTTTGTGCCGGATTTATTTTTAGGAAGTTATGTGGCAAGAATGACTGGTCGGAAAATCTATGTTTATCCGGGTGAGTGTCACGTTCATGCACGCGCGAATTTAAAAGATGTTTTAAAGAAACTCAGCGAACATTCATCAGCAGAATTTTTAATTCATCCTGAATGCGGTTGCACAACAGAATGTATTCACTATGCGGCAACAAAAGAAATCCCTGAACAAAAAACACATATCTTATCTACAGGTGGCATGTTGACTCATGTTCGACAATCTCCAGTGAAAGAATATGTGGTGGCCACAGAAAATGGTATTATCCACCAACTGCGGAAGCAAAATCCAGAGAAAAAGTTTTATCCTTTGCGCGATGACATGGTATGCAAATTTATGAAAATGATTACGTTGGAGAAGTTATTGGATAGTTTAATGAATTTAAAGTTTGAGGTTAGGGTTCCAGCTGAAATTGCAGAAAGGGCAAGGTTGCCAATTGAACGGATGTTGGCGGTAGGTTAACGAATTCATTAAGAAATTTATGCCAAAAGAAGTAAAAAAAGCTCAAAGCAATATTGATATAGACAAATTACAGGCAGTTTCAGATTTGGGTTTATATCTTGAAGCATTACGTTCTTCGGAAATAATAAGAGCAGAACATTTATGCGGACGAATTTTGCGCGGAACTGCAGCACAAGATTTTCAAATGTTAAGTGATGATCCCATGCGCAAGTTAGTTATGCTCATGGCTGCGGACGGACTCTCCTTACTGCCCGGAAAAAGTGGTTATGAAATGCTTTTAGCAATTGGTTATCACCCAGACTATATTGTGCATAAGGTTAGGGCAGGTACTCAATTTAAGTTAATTGTTTTTCCCGAGAATGATGAGGTAGCAAAATCAGCGACATGGGACAACACGTTGGATTTAATCTCAGTGGTTTATCCGGATATTGCCATAACACTTAATATTCATAGAGAGCAATTGAAATTAAAAACATTTTCTGAAATTGAAACGATCACGGGAACATCATTTTTAGATATAGAGAAAGCCGGAAAGAACCATCCACTATTTATGACCTATGATCGATTTTTAGCTTCTCCGATGTCACTTGCTGATATCCGAGCTTTTTTGTACTTTACAGTTCAACTCAGAGAACTATATTCTGGAGATGGATACATATATGACTCTAAAGGTCAAAGAGGAATGCAAGAATTTGTTGCGTTGAATCGCAGCCTATTGGAATTAGGTGAGCACGCTCTTTTTGATTTAAATATGGAGCTTCCGGAATGAGCTTTTATGAAAATGAATACAACTGCACTTTCTCCCTCCATTCTCGAAACAATTACTCACGCTTTGGCTGAAGATGTTGGTGAAGGTGATGTCACGACGAATAGCATTGTACCTGTTGAGGCACGAATGAGCGCGCAGATTATTGCGAAACAGAAAGGTGTGGTTGCTGGTCTGGATGTGGCTGCAGCGACATTTCGGTTGTTTGATCCAAAGGTAAAATTTATTATGAAAGTAACCGAGGGCTCACAAGTGGAGAATAGAAAAGCGTTGGTTGAGATTTCTGGAAACGCACGAGCTCTTTTGACTGCCGAACGAACAGCGCTCAATTTTTTGGGTCGAATGTCGGGCATTGCCACGATGACGAATCAATTTGTTGACGCGATAAAAGGAACAAAAACGGTGATGCTTGACACGCGCAAAACCGCTCCAGGTTTGCGTCGATTAGATAAACTCGCGGTACAACGTGGTGGGGGGCAAAACCACCGGATGGGTTTGTACGACATGATTTTGATAAAAGATAATCACATTGATTTTGCTGGATCGCTGTCTAAGGCAGTCCAAAAAGCGCGTGCTGCGAATCAGAACTTAAAAATCGAAATTGAGGCGCGTACGCTCGAAGATGTGAAGATTGGTTTGGAATTGGGAGTTGAGTATATTTTACTCGACAACATGAGTGTGGAAATGATGCACGAAGCAGTGAAACTCAACGCCGACAACGCAAAAAAAGCAAAACTCGAAGCATCTGGCAATGTCACTTTGGAAAATGTCCGTCAAATTGCTGAAACCGGTGTGGATTATATTTCTTCCGGCGCCCTTACACATTCCGCAAAAGTGTTTGATTTAAGCATGCTGTGGATTTCTAAATAAGCGGTTATATGCGTTCACAACTTTTTTTTGCATATCTGTTTACATTTTTTTGGTGTGGAGTTTTGACTAGCGTGGCAGGTTTTTTAGGTTGGCTGTATCCGCCTTTTTCATTAATTATACTCATCCCACTTTTATTTTTGATATCATGGATGTGGCAAATGGTTGTGTTGATCCCAGCGTTGCAGAGGGGAGAAAAATTTTTGATTGCTGCCCTGGTAACAATTTGGCTTCTGCATTTGCTCGGTGTCTTTGTGCCAGAAACTGGTTTTGATGCTGTCTGGTATCATTTGCCAATAGTTGCAGAGTTCGCAAAGTTGCATAGGGTTGTGTATCTTCCAGATTTTTACCAATCGCTTAATCCTCTCTGGAGCGATTTAATTTTTCTTCATGGGTATCAATTGGCAGGTGAAATTGGTGCGAAATTCGTGGCGTATATGTTTGGTGTGAGCTTTTTGTTTGTATCGTATCAACTCGCCCGCGAAGTCATGAATCGGCAATGGACACTGATCTCTGTGCTGATCATTTCAACATTTCAAGTTGTGGCTTGGCAGTCAAGTAGTTTTTACGTTGACATCGCAAAAGCGTTTTGGGAAATTGCGGCCGTGTGGCTTCTTGTGCGGGTGTTGGATCACTGTGGTGGAATTTCAGAGAAAATATGGAGCGCACTTTTTTTTGGTGCTTCTTTAGCAACTAAATTATTTTCTTTGTTTTTATTACCAGTATTCGCCATAAATATATTTTTTCCTTTGAGTCTCTTCGTTGCTCTGCCATTTTATGTTTTCGCTTTTCAACACACAGGAAATCCTTTTTATTCTTTCGATCTCCATACAGCAAAATTAGGAGAAATTGGAGGGGCTACTTCGCTTGGACAATATCTTTGGCAAAGAACACTTTTCCTTCCGACTTCATTGACTGAACTGACCCTCTTTTCCCGTGACTACACGTCACTTTTATTTTTGGTATTTGCTCCAATATTTGTGATGAATTGGCGCAAAATGATCTCCAGTCGTCCATTGCTTTTTTTACTTTTCTTTGCAGCTGCGCAATGGATCATCTGGTGGTATATACCGCCTTTATCGACAAGATATGCCCTCTCAGGATTTGCAGTTCTCGCGATTTTGTATGTCTTCACTATGAAAAATTATATTGATCAAAGACCGAGATCACGGTCATATATGTACATAACGATCACGCTGAGTTTGCTTTTCGCGTTGCTTCCTAGATTTTTTGTTGCGCAACGTCAACTTCGATACTTGAGTGGTCAACAAACAAAACGTCAATACATAGAACAATTTTACGATGGCTGGATCGATGAGAAACTAAAGATTTGGCACCATCTCTGACAATTCCTATAGAATTGAGCTTTTTTTTATAGTAAAATCACGAAGGAATAGTTTCATTCGAGACGAGCTACTCCTGACACAGTAGTTTCACTTCCCGGCAGGCAGCCGAAATGCCATAATAAGTACCGAAAAGGTTGGCACCTTTCTCAAAACGAGAAACCTTTTCAATGCATCGCTGTTGCGGTGTGTTGGAAAGGTTTTTTTTATTATTATCTGGAGGAGTTATGACAGAGCGCACTTTAGTTGAACAAACTGTTGAGATGATTGGCCAAGTTGTAACCATCAAGGGATGGGTGAGTACTAAGCGTGATCATGGCAAATTAACGTTTATCGATCTGCGCGATCGCTCGGGAACGGTACAGTGTGTTGGTTATCAGAAAATGGGCGAACTCACAACAGAATCAGTGATCGAAATTAATGGTCTCGTCAAAGCGCGTCCGGAAAAAATGATTAACTCAAATAGTCCGACTGGCACAATTGAGATTGACGTTCAAGAGTATGCCGTGCTGAATAAGGCGAAAGAACTGCCAATTCAAGTTGAAGGTAACGGCCGTGAAGTAAACGAAGAAGTTCGTCTCAAGTATCGTTACCTAGATTTGCGTCGTGAGCGAATGCATAAAATTGTGCAGTTGAGATCTGATTTTTATGCTGCATTGCGTAACAATCTTGCCCAAAAATCTTTTGTTGAGGTTGAAACGCCCATGTTGACCAAATCAACGAAAGAAGGCGCCCGTGATTTTATAGTACCTTCGCGTTTGCAACCAGGAAAATTTTACGCGCTGCCACAAAGTCCACAGCAATACAAACAATTATTAATGACTGCTGGTGTAGAAAATTATTTCCAGTTTGCGCGCTGTATCCGTGATGAAGACTTGCGCGCCGACAGAGGTTTTGAGTTTACGCAACTTGATTTGGAGATGAGTTTTGTGCAGCGTGAAGATGTAATGTCAACCGTTGAAGAAATCGTCAAGTCGTCAGTGAAAGCAGTCGGTGGACAGTTACAACAAGAGCAGTTTCCAGTTTTTAGTTATCAAGAAGCAATGGAAAAATTTGGGGCTGACAAGTTTGATTTACGCACAGAACAAGAAAAAAAAGAGGGTCTACTTGCGTTTGCATGGGTCGTCAACTTTCCTTTTTTTAAAAAAGTTGATAAAGCGGATAAGGCTGAAGTTCAAGATGGCAAAAGCGGTTGGACATTTACACACAATCCATTCAGTGCACCAATTCCAGAACATGAAGAGTGGCTGTTGAAAGGTGAGAACGTCGCCCAAATTTTAACTACTCAATATGACTTAGTCTGTAACGGCTATGAAGCAGGTGGTGGTAGTATTCGTGCACATCGACCTGAGTTACTGAAAGCGACGTTCAAAGTAATGGGGTACTCAGATGCAGAAATTCAAGCAAGTGTTGGACATATGCTTGAAGCATTCGAAGTGGGCACTCCGCCACACGGCGGCATTGCGCTGGGACTCGACCGTTATGTGATGATCTTAGCGAATGAAAACTCACTGCGTGAAGTGATAGCATTTCCAATGAACTCTTCTGGGAAGACGGCGGTCATGGACGCGCCCAGTGAAGTCAGCGCGGAACTCTTAAAAGAGTTGTCTTTAAAGATTGTGGGATAGGCTACAATAATCTCTGTGCAAAATGTACCAAAGCTGCGCGTAGATCAGTGGATGAGTATTGTGTTACTTTTGGCGGTGTTTTTAGTTGTTCCTGTATACCTCACGTCAGCTGAAGAACCAAGTGAACATTCCTCGGTGCAGCCTCTTCCACCAACGTTGCCATTAATTCAGCACGTCACGCTTCCCCTCTTTGTTGAAGATGTCGCGACTCCCTCGGCAGTACCTGCTGATTTTTCACCCGCCGCGTTAACAGCAGATTCGGCGTATGTCATGGATCGTCAATCGGGGTCGGTCCTTTTTCAAAAAAATGCTGACCAAGCTCACTATCCGGCCTCCACTGCCAAGATGATGACAGCGTTGGTTGTGCGTCAGTTATATCCACTCGATAAAGTTCTTACCGTGGGCGAAGAAGCATTTGCCACTGGCTCAACAGTTCATTTTCATGTTGGTGAGCAAATTACAGTGCATGAGCTGCTCAAGGCACTTTTAATTCCTTCGGGTAACGACGCCGCTTTTGTGTTTGCAAATAATCACCCCCAGGGGTACGAAGGTTTTGTACACGACATGAACCAAAAAGCGGCCGAACTTCACTTAACAAAAACAATCTTTAAAAATCCATCTGGTTTAGATGATCAAACGCAACTGACTACAGCGCGAGATCTCGCCATCTTGGCAAATGAACTGATGAAAGACCCCATCCTGCGTGAAGTCGTGGGAACTAGACAAACCACAATCCATGATGTGACTGGTCAGTATGCCCATCAACTAAATACGACGCAAGAACTGCTAGGTGTAGTAGACGGCGTAGTCGGGGTGAAGACCGGAACCACTGAGTTTGCTGGTGAAAATTTAATTACTGAAATTGATCGAAATGGTCATCAAGTGATTGTGGTCGTGCTGGGGAGTAAAAGTCGTTTTACAGAAACGACTTGGCTGATTAATTGGCTCTTCGCGCATTATCAGTGGGAAACAATTCAGTAATTTGCTACACTGAAGTAATGGAATCACAATCGGGTTTAACGTTAACCCAGCTTGCTTACTATGGTCGACTTTTTATTAAGTTTGGTATTGTTGCATTGATTACGTTAACAGTAGGAAAAACATTTTTGAGCGCTGCCACATCATACTGGGCAGCAACTCATCCGGCGCCACCACCTCCCCCTACAGTCGGTTTTGGAGCACTGCCTCCACTGCGATTTCCGGCGCAAACGGCAAGTGACAAACCGAGTTCTTATCAGCTGCAAACAGCCAGTGGTCAGTTTCCGCGATTTAAAGATCGAGCGAAAGTTTTTTACATGCCAAAAGCTTCGTTAGATTTGTTAGCAGATCAAAAAGCAAAAGAAGCTGCAGCAAATTTAGGGTATCTTTCTGCTCCAATTATTCTAAATCAACGTACGTATCGCTGGACGAAGGCACAGCCTTTGCAATCTACTCTGGAAATGGATTTACAAAATAGTGACTTTTCGATTACGACGAACTACATGTCGGTACCAGAATTATTTTCAAATAAAAATCTTCCCGATGCAGATACAGCAGTGTCCACCGTCCGATCATTTATCGCCAATGGAGTTACCTTGGGCGCGGATATTGCGACGATGTCAGGTCAAACGAGCTTCTTAAAGTCATTTGGAAGTGACATTACTCCTGCTGTGTCCGTTTCTGATGCAAACTTAGTTGAAGTAAACATTCAGCGACCCCCGATTGACAGTATTTATCCGTTATTTACGACAAAAGGGAGAGAAGGCATTATTCACGCTGTGCTGAGTGGGGGTTTGACAGGAAACGATCAAATTGTCGAACTTGAGTATCGATACCATCCAGTTGACTATACCCAACCCGAGACGTATCCCATTCGATCGGTCCAATCTGCGTGGCAAACTTTACAGGCTGGCCAAGGATTTATCGTGAATAAAGGCAATACATCTACCGCCACAATTCGTAATGTGGGGATTGGTTACTATGATGATTTTCAAGAACAAGATTACTTGCAACCGATTTATATTTTTGTAGGAGATGGCGGTTTTATTGGGTATGTTCCAGCTGTTGATCCTCGATACATTCAAAGTAGTACAGCTCAACCGAGTACCTCTCCGTAGTGCAATGGGCGGTTTAATTGTATAATCGCTTGATGTCGCATACTTCTTCATTTACCGGGCCGAAACGAACACGTATTGCTCCAAGTCCCACGGGAATTGCACATGTCGGGACGGCGTGGATGTCGATGTTTGATTTGGCACTTGCTCGCCAATCGGGTGGACAGTTTCTCATACGCATCGAAGACACAGATCGCACCCGCTTTGTAGAAGATGCAGAAGCAAAAATTTACGAAGCTTTTGAGTGGTTGGGTATTGAGTATGATGAAGGAGGCCAAAAGGGTGGACCGTATGCGCCGTACAAGCAGTCAGAGCGTTTGGATGTCTATCAAAAATATGCTCAAGAACTGATTGCCCAAGGAGATGCGTATTACTGTTTTTGTTCAGCTGAACGACTTACTCAAATGCGCAACGACCAACAAAAAGCTGGTCTACTTCCCAAATATGATCGTCTCTGCTGCGGATTAAGTTCTGATGATGTTCAACAAAAACTGAAGGCCAACGAGCCACATGTAATTCGTTTGAAAGTGCCAGATGTGGGTGTAATTAGTTGGGAAGATTTAATTCGGGGTCACGTGGAGTTTGAATCGAGTGCTGTTGATGATCAAGTGTTAATGAAGTCTGATGGTTTCCCAACGTATCATCTTGCCGTGGTAGTTGATGATCATTTAATGAAGATCACACATCTTTTACGGGGTGAAGAGTGGATTAGCAGTACGCCCAAGCATATTTTGCTTTACCGAGCATTGGGTTGGGAGATGCCTTTCCTTGCTCACATGCCGCTGATTCGAAATGCTGACAAAAGCAAGTTGTCGAAACGTAAAAATGATGTTTCCATCTTAAGTTATCGTGATCGAGGGTACCTGCCAGAAGCGCTCCTCAACTTCATTGCGTTATTAGGTTGGTCACATCCAGAAGGAAAAGAAATTTTCTCGCTGTCTGAATTTTTGGATGTGATGTCACTCGATCGTATTCAAAAAACTGGCCCCGTGTTTGACACAAAAAAACTTGATTGGATGAATGGAATCTATATTCGTAATTTGTCCGTAGAAGACTTAAAGCATCGCTTAGAACCCTTTTTACCCAGTGATTTTCCTCGAGAGCGACTTGACCACATTTTACCACTCATTCTGGAGCGATTAGTAACATTGAAGGACGTTGAAGGGTTAACCAGTTTTTTCTTTCGTCCAATTACTGTTGATCGTGATGAGCTACTGAAAAAATCATCACTTGAAGAAGTAGAATCGCAACTCAAAGTCACGAGAGAAGTACTCACGCCGGAGGCAAGTTGGCAGAGTCACGAAGCTCTAGAAGAGTCTATTCGCCAACTGCAAGAAAAAAATAACTGGAAGAAGAGTCAATACTTTATGATGTTACGTATTGCGGTCACTGGTCAGCAAGCAACTCCACCACTTTTTGAAACAATGCGTGTTATTGGCCGGGAAGAAGTTTTGAAAAGACTCACAATCCACTTTCACTGATTCGTTGCCTATGTCACAATAGATCCCACACTATGAGTAATACTCCTATCTATCTGCAAATCTCAGAAGAGGAACATGCGGCTGTACTTCAAAAAATCATTGATGCAGTGCAAAAGCCAGCGGGGCACCTTCCTAAACAAGACGAATTATATTTAGAACAGCAGCTCAGCGACATGCTCGGATTTCAAGTTGTAGCTGAGCTTGAAGGGCATCGCCTGAATCATTCAATTGGCAAGATCAAAGCGCTTGCACATCTTCGTCGTTACCCTACAGATCAGCTTGCTCTTCACGATGAGTACCGTGAAGCTGGCTTAGAAAAAACTCGAGGAATGTTTGGATGGTTTACCCAAATGGGTCAATTAACTTCGGAAACGCGACTTGCCGAAAAATACTTTCTGGCCGTGCAGGCCGATTTCGTGGAAGGGTGGCCTTCACTTGATCCGGAGTCCAAAAATTGGTACAAATGGCGGAAGATGATTGTCATTAATCCTGCTGAAGAAAGAGCTGTTGTTGGGAAGATAGGCACCATAGGCCCAGCTGAGTGGATGCAGTATCAGTTTGGGGCTTCGCCAGAAGTGGTGCGTGAAGGTCTTTTATGGAGTATAAAAAGTAGAGGGAAAGTATTTGTTCTCTTTGTTGATGATGAGGAAAACAAGGTTCCGTTGGGAGTAATAGACCTACGATATAAGTAATTTTATGATCCTAATTAATCTTTTTGTTCAGTCGCGTTATCCGGTTGGGCGCAAAAAAATTCGCGCCACCGTAGAACGTGTCCTAAAAGAAAATAAAGTAGAATCTGCTCAAGTTGATATCTCAATTGTTGGTGCGCGCAAAATCAAAGAGCTCAATGAATCAGAGTTAAAGCATGAGGGAACGACAGATGTTCTTTCTTTTCCACAACATGAACGGCATCAACATGATGATTTTCCGTTGCCTGACGGAGTGCCACCCCATTTGGGTGATATCGTTGTGAGTTATCCCGAAGCAATTCAACACGCACGCCGTTATGGAAAAATGGTTGATGACCAGATTTGTTTTTTCATCGAACATGGTCTCATGCATCTTTTAGGGTATCATCACGAAGAATAGCAGGAGGATACACACGTATAAGAAAAACGAGATTGCTCCAACCGCGGTCGCAGATGCTGCTTAATTAAAAAGAAGAAAAACAGTATGTCTTGGTACAGAACGTATCGCCCTACTACAATTGCTGGTTTGCATCTGACTGCAGTGCGTGAAGCGATGCAGAAAATGATAACTGCAGGAAATTTCCCTCATGCACTGCTTTTTACTGGACCAAAGGGAACAGGCAAGACGTCAACCGCGCGAATTGTTGGAGCTTTATTGAACGATCCTCACAATGCCGCCACGGTCGAAACTATTTTTTTTGGAAAAAAACCGACAACAAAAAAACTTGTCTTTCAAGAACCAGACCAAACAAATGAAGTGGTACAACGCATCCAACGTGGCACTTCATTTGTCGTAACTGAAATGGATGCCGCAAGTCACCGTGGAATTGATGACATTCGACTCTTAAAAGAGCGAATAATGTTGCCGCCACAGGATGGTCTCGTCGCAGTCTATATTCTTGATGAAGTGCATATGTTAACGACTGAGGCGTTCAATGCTCTCCTTAAAATTCTCGAAGAGCCGCCTGCGCACGTTGTTTTTATTTTAGCTACTACCGAGTTACAAAAAGTACCACCCACAATTGTGTCGAGATGTACAGTCATCCAGTTTTATCGTGCGACTCACAAAGAGCTCTTAACCGCACTGCAGGCAATTTTAGAACAAGAAAAAATTGCTTTTGAGCCTGCCGCACTGCAGTTAGTTATTGAAGCTGCTGATGGGAGTTTCCGGGATGGAGTGAAGTTACTCGAAAGTGTTGCCAATGGTCAAGCAAACATTACAGAAGCGAGTGTCAGAGAAGTTCTCAAAAGTCCCGAGCAAAGTACTCTCAAACAACTACTCAACGCAATTATCCAAAAACAGCCTGAGAAAGTCGTGAGTATCTTTCAAGACCAACGAGCTGCAGGCAAAGATCCAGTCACTTTTCACAAACGTTTACTGGAGTATCTGCATCAACAGTTACTGACTGCAGTTACCGAAGGTCCAGGAGCAGCTGAGTTTACCGCAAAAATTTCTCATTATTTATTAACCCATTTGAGTAGCGTGAAGATAGAACAGACAAATACCGTTCCTTTTTTACCGTTGGAGTTAAAGGCCTTAGAACTCGTATTTAAAGCGAAAGAGCGCGAAGGCTCTGAACCAAAAAACTCACCTCCATCACCTCAAACTCCGGGAAGTCAAGTCGCTAAAGAAGTGGTGAATGTTGAACCGACCTCGATCACTTTAGCACCTCTGCCAACGGTCCCGGAAAAACAATACGAAACAGTGAGTCCCTCTACTACTGTTGGATTTGTACAAGCCGAACTGTTACTGGAAAAATGGGATGAGTTTTTACTACGAGTTCATCAGCGCAACTCTTCAATTGCCGCACTGCTGCGTTCCTCCAAAATAGTCTCAACGGAAGGTCAGAAAGCCAAGATTGAAGTCTATTATCAATTTCATCGAGAGCAGCTGCAACAACCCAAATTTTTGGCAATTTTGGAAGAATGTCTCGAGTCGACTTTGGGAGCACGTGTACTTCTCGAGTTTATTTTGGCTGATCATGCGAAGGTAGGTGCCCAGCTCTCCAGCGTTTCTGGTCAAGTAAACGAAGAAGATCACTTGATTCAGCTCGCTAAAGAAATACTAGTGTAGTACAATCACCACAATTATTAAGGAAGTAACTTTATTAAAGGAGCCGTATGGCAAATCCATTGAAAGCATTAGGTGACCTTAATCAACTCCGTAAGCAGGCCAAACAAATGCAACAAGAACTTGCTGAAGAGATTATTACCATTGAAGAAGGTGACATTGTCGTCAAGATTCGTGGTGATCAGCAATTTATCGAGTTGTCAGTTCAAGGAATTCAAAGTCAAGATGTCATTGATGTGTTAAATAAGGCAGTTAAGAAATCTCAAGAACTGGCCGCCAAGAAGTTACAACAAATGACTGGTGGTCTTGGTGGCATGCTTGGTGGTAGTCAAAACTAAAGTTCTCGAGGACTGCATGCGTCTTCTTCTTGCAAGTCAAAACGAACACAAGCGGCGTGAGTTAGAACAGCTCGTTCATCTTCCAGATGTTGAGTTAATTGGACCCAGTGCAGTTGGGATCGGATCTGATTTTGATGTCGAAGAAACTGGTCAGACATTTGAAGAAAATGCTTTTCTTAAGGCGCGTGCGTTTGCAGAAAAAAGTGGGATGGTGACAATTGCCGATGATTCAGGATTAGAAGTGAGCGCCTTAGGTGGGCGACCGGGAGTTCACTCGAAACGTTTTATTAAAGGGTCTGCAAGTGATCGCAATCATTATGTACTTGAGTTATTAAAAAACTCCAGTGACCGATCTGCGAAGTTTGTGGCTGTGCTTTGTGTATATGACCCAGTTTTAAAGACTCATCATTTTTTTCGTGGCGAGGTAAAAGGGACAATTGCTTTTGCAGAAGCAGGCGACTCAGGTTTTGAATACGACTACATTTTTATTCCTGAAGGATACGACCAAACATTTGCACAACTTGGCCCCAAAATGAAGAATATGATAAGTCATCGTGCGCGCGCAGTAGCAAAGTTGAAAGAGTTTTTAGGTCAATAAGTTTTTTTTTGGATCAAAAACTTGAGGCTGTTCAATTTTTTTTGCATCATCTAAATATGTCGTGATTTCATAATGACTCGTGTGAAGCTCATCGTTGTGAGTGATATTAGTAATTTCTGAATAAAAATAGCCACCGCCCACGATGTCAGGTGTAGAGAGTTTAGTGCGAATAGAAGCAATATTTGTGCTATTAATAACGGAAATCACTGACGTTACATTTTTTTCTCGCAAAACTTGAAAGAGGAGGGCATTACAATTAGTAATAAGTCCTTTTCCTCTCAGTTCAGGTGGTGCAAATGCAGTGTAGTATTTCTGTAAATCGTAAGCCTGCACGTTATCTTCTCCTGTTTCTGCTTGACAAAATGCCAATTCATTTCCAGTTGTTGTGTCAACAGCGATTCTCCAAATAATTGCAGGGACACCTTCCGGAATCTCTTTTTTAAGTCTAAAAACTACTTTCTTGTTACCCTCTAATTCCACGGTAATTCCATTTTCTAATCGTTCACACAAAGCCTTTCTTATTTCAGCAGTTGTCAAACCATCTTCTTGATGAGAGGAAATAATTTGTTCTCTATAGTTCCGTTTTTCTGAAGAATTATCCATGTGTTCCGATATTATCAAACTCGACAACAAGAAAAAAGAGGATTGCTGAGGAAGAATTCGAATCATTGACAAACACAATCCCTAGTATGTTATATTGATTACAGAAACTAAATAGCAGAAGATACTGAGAATCAGACCTCAGCCCGTCAGGGGAAGTGTGGTGCGATTCCACGGCTATGCCGTAACTGTAATGTCCTTAAACGGATAAGTCAGACTGCCTGAATCTTCTTTTAATTTCTCGAGCAAGGAACATCGGCTGGAGTATGCAGTCGTATTTGTCCACCTCTCGAAGGTGGCTTTTTGTTATAGAGGCACTTATGAAGATAACGCAAATCGAAAAAAGAGATGGTACTTTAGAAACCTACAATAACGAAAAAATCACCAAAGCGATTTGGGCGGCAATGAAAGCCGTCAAAGTGGGCACCAAACCAGATGCCAAAAAAGTTTCGCTGAAGGTAGAAATTAAACTGAAGAAAAGTAACAAACATCCTTTAACAGTCGAAAAAATTCAAGACATTGTGGAAGAAACCTTAATGGAAAGTAATTTTCTCGTAGTGGCGAAAGCGTACATTCTGTATCGCGAAAAAAAACGACTTGAACGCAAAAAAGATATCTTCAAAAAGAGAGTTCCTCTCAAGCCTTATGAATATCCTCAATTGGCTGAGTATGTAGACGCTATTCGTCACTCGTATTGGTTGCACACAGAGTTTAACTACACAGCGGACATCCAAGATTTTAAAGTAAACACCACGAAAGCCGAACGAAATGCGTTGAAGAATACGATGCTGGCAATTTCCCAGATTGAAGTTTCAGTCAAAACTTTCTGGGGCGATTTATTTAAAAAACTTCCGAAGCCCGAAATTGGTGCAGTCGGGTATACATTTGCGGAGAGTGAAGTCAGGCATTTTGATGCGTACTCTCATTTACTAGAAGTGCTCGGATTGAACAGTGAGTTCGAACGCATTCTCAAGATTCCCGTGATGAATGAACGGATTCACTACTTAAGTACTGCGCTCGCGACTGCAAAAAGTGAAGATAACAAAGAGTATACCCGTTCGATTTTACTTTTCTCGCTTTTTATTGAGCACGTTTCACTTTTCTCACAATTTTTGATCATCATGTCGTTTAATAAATTTAAAAATATGTTTAAAGGGATTTCGAACGCGGTCGAGGCTACTTCTAAAGAAGAACAAATTCATGGGCTGTTTGGAATTGACGTGATTAATATTATCAAAGAAGAAAATCCGGACTGGTTTGATGGTCACTTTAAAGAGCTGATTCTGCAGTCATGTCAGACTGCTTATGACGCAGAAAGTGACATCATCGACTGGATCTTTGAAGAAGGTGAACTAGACTTTTTGCCAAAAGCAGTGATTAAAGAGTTTATTAAAAATCGTCTGAATAACTCGCTCAAGAGTATTGGGTTGCAGAGTCTTTTTTCGATTGATAAAAAACTGCTTGAACAAACCGAGTGGTTTGACGATGAAATTATTGCGACCAAGCACGGAGACTTTTTTGTGAAACGATCAATTAATTACAACAAAAGGAGTAAAAGTATTACGAGCGAGGATTTATTTTAGGCTCAAGGAGTTTTCACCCTATGAAAAAAAACACCACCCCAATCACCTGGTTAAATGAAAACAGCCGCAAGTTCCTCGATCGAGGCTACCTCGCCGAAGGAGTGACTCCAGAGGAGCGCATTGAGTTTATTGCGAAGCGTGCTGAAAAAATCCTCAAGAAAAAAGGGTTTGCGGATAAATTTTATACCTACATGGCAAAAGGGTACTACTCTTTATCAACTCCAATCTGGGCCAATTTTGGACTGGAAAAAGGGTTACCCATTAGTTGTTTTTCCGTGCACATTTCGGACAGTATGAGTCAAATTTTATATGCCCAAGCAGAGGTGGGAATGATGACGAAGTTTGGTGGCGGGACGGGTGCTTACTTTGGTGATTTACGTCCTCGTGGGGCAGACATTACGGATAATGGAGTTTCATCCGGATCTGTGCACTTCATGAAGTTGTTTGAAACCATTATTAATGTGGTGAGTCAAGGCTCCACTCGGCGAGGTGCTTTCTCGCCCTATTTGCCAGTTGAGCATCCAGATATCGAAGAATTTTTGGAGATTGGGACAGAAGGCAACCCCATTCAAGAGCTTACGCATGGCGTCACGGTAACAGATAAATTTATGGAAGAAATGATTGCTGGCGATACAAAGAAGCGCAAAATTTGGGCAAAAGTGATTCAGCGCCGCGTGGAGATGGGATATCCGTATATCTTTTTCAAAGATAACGTCAATAATTACACAGTCGACGTATACAAAGATAAAAAACTGCCAATTCGTCACAGTAATTTATGTTCAGAAATCATGTTACCCACGAACGATGAGTGGTCATTTGTTTGCGACTTATCTTCGCTCAATCTTTTACATTACGACGAGTGGAAAGATACGGATGCAGTCGAAACCATGGTGTACTTCCTCGATGCAGTCATGACTGAGTTTATTCAGAAGCTTGAACACTTCCGGGATTCTAAAAAAGAGAGTGACCGCAGAGCATTTTACTTCATGGAACGCGCATATAACTTCGCAGTTGCGAATCGAGCGTTAGGACTGGGAGTGTTGGGTTGGCACTCATACCTTCAATCGAAAATGATTTCATTTGAGAGCATTGAAGCCAAAAAACTCAACGCCAAAGTCTTCAAATCAATTCGAGAGAAGTCGTACCAAGCCTCTGCAGATTTAGCAAAAGAGTTTGGAGAGCCTTCACTGCTGAAAGGATACGGTAGAAGGAACACCACGCTCAACGCAATTGCGCCGACCACATCATCAGCATTTATTCTTGGGCAAGTTTCTCAAAGTATTGAGCCAATTTGGTCGAACTGTTACGTCAAAGACATCGCAAAAATTAAAGTGACGATCAAAAACCCGGCACTCGAGAAGTTGCTCGAGGAAAAAGGCAAGAATACCAAAGAAGTCTGGAACTCAATTCGTAATAATGACGGATCAGTCCAACATCTCGAGTTTTTATCAGAACAGGAAAAAGAAGTGTTCAAGACATTTTGTGAAATCGACCAGATTGCGATTATTGATCAGGCTTCAACACGTCAACAGTATATTGACCAAGGTCAGTCATTGAACTTGATGATTAACCCAAGCGTTCCAGCCAAGGATATTAATAACTTGTACATTTTTGCTTGGGAGTCAAAGATCAAGACACTCTATTATCAGCACAGCACGAATGCTGCGCAGAAATTTAATCAATCGAAAATGTGTGTGTATGCATGTGAGGCGTAATTTGTATCTGCCCTTAAATTATCACACGAAGCGTATTGTCAACGTAAAGTAATTCACTATAATGTCGCTTAAGTCTATGACTGATTCACGTCTCATCCAACTCGCGCAAAATCTAGTGAATAAATCAGTTTCGGTCAAAAAAGGTGAAAAAGTTTGGATTCGTTTATCTGATCCAATTGGTTTACCCATGGCGAAAGAAGTCTATAAGCAAGTGATTCTCGCTGGCGGGCTTCCATATCTAGATATCGCAGTAGAAGAGCTGGGAAGTTGGTACTACAAAAATGCTTCAGATGCTCAGCTCAAAGTTGAACCAGATCTTTATGCATTTAACGCACGTCACTTTGATAAATCGATTGTTATTCGTTCTGAAGTCAATGCTCGGGACATGATTAATGTCGATCCGAAGAAGATTCAAGTTCGCGCGAAAATCATTGAACCGCATCATCGCATTATTTCTAAAAAGCCTTGGGTGCTCACGTACTATCCAACGCCAGCGATGGCTCAAGCTGCCAACATGAATTTACAAGAGCTTGAAGATTTTTACTTTAGTTCTGTGAATCAAGATTGGACTGAGATCGAACAGCAAATGAAAAAATTGGCAAAAGCGTTGACGAATAAGGAAATTGAAGTCATTGGTGAAAAAACGCATCTCAAACTCTCAACAAAAGGCCGCACTTGGATTTTTGATGACTGGAAAGCCAATATTCCTGGAGGCGAAACATTTACTGCGCCAGTTGATGACTCAGTTGAAGGCGAAGTCTACTTTAATTATCCGTTAACGTACCAAAGCGTAACGATGCGGGACATTCACTTGTTTTTTGAGAAAGGACTCGTCGTCAAAGCTGAGGCTACTGAAAACCAAGCGTTTCTCGAGCACATCCTTGATACAGACAAAGGTTCCCGGCGTTTGGGTGAGTTTGCAATTGGTGGAAATCCAGGTGTCACAAAGTATATGAACAACGTGCTTTTTGACGAAAAAATGAAGGGCACCATTCACATGGCAATTGGTTTTGCGTTCCCAGATTGTGGTGGTATCAACCAATCTGCAATTCATATGGATATGGTCAAAGATATGCGGCTCTCTGGTTCTAAAGTGTTAGCGAATGGCAAGGAAATTTTAGTCGAGGGTGAGTTTAAAGTTTAATAACGCAAATTCTGCGGATATTATTTAATGAATTTTTAATCTTTGTGTGTCATAAGTGATGAGTCTGCCCGAGGGATTCTTTCTTATGCGCATATTATTAATTGAAGACGATCTTGAAACAGCTCAAACGATTCGCGATGGAGTAAAACATCGTTATGCGATTGACTTGACTGAAACCGCCCGTGAAGCGCTGAGTTACTTAGAGTCCTCATCATACGACGTAATTATTTTAGACTTAAATTTGCCTGATTCAGACGGGATTAAACTGTGTCAGCGTATTCGCGCAAATAAAATTACTGCTCCGATCTTAATTTTAACGGCTAGTATTGCTGTTGAAGATAAAGTACGCAGCTTGGATGCCGGTGCTGACGATTTTCTTTCGAAGCCTTTTAGCTTCGCCGAGCTACATGCGCGACTTCGCGCCTTAAGTAGAAGAGGCCCACAAATACTGTACAATCGAATCTCGATTAAACATCTAATTCTTGATCCTGAATCAGGAGAAGTGTTTCTCCACGGAAAAAAAATTGAGTTACGACGAAGAGAGTTTCAAATTCTCGAGTACTTGATGCGCAACGCCGGAAGAGTAGTGACCCGTGACATGCTTTTCGAGCATGTTTGGGAGAGCAATGCAAATCCCTCGATCAATACCATTGACGTTCATATCAAGTTTTTGCGAGATAAGATCGATAAACCACATGGATCACATCGAATTCAAACTATTCGTGGATTAGGATACAAAATTGATTAAGCTACCCAAATTACTAGCCCGGCGTGAGCTGGTTTTAAATAGACTTTTAATAAGTGGGATGTTGTTCACTTTTGTGGTGGCAATTGTTTTAAGTGATTACTTTAACATGTTCGTCGCATTTTTTCCCAGTTTCTTTTTTGCTGGATTACTGTGGCTTTCTAGTCGAGAAATTGAACTTTCATATGAACGCGTTCACCGGTCCGAACAGGCTTTAAAAGAAGAGCGTGATTTGTTAGAAAAAAAAGTGGAAGAACGCACTCGCGAACTCAAACAGCTGCAACTGGAAAAAATTCTTCAACTCTATCGTTTTGCAGAACTAGGCAAAATTTCCTCTGGATTATTTCATGACCTAACTAATCCCTTAACGGCAGTGTCGTTAAATTTAGAAGGAATCAAACCTCATAAAGATGATTTACTCGCAGTAAAAAGAGCGTTGCAGAGCTTGAGACAAATGGAAGAATTCATTCTTGCCGCGCGAAAACAAATTCAAAAGCAGGAGTTAAGCTCTCGTTTCTCGCTGAGTCGAGAAATTCAACACTCAATTCAAGTTCTCTCGTATAAAGCCAAAAAGAAACAAGTAAAAATGAAGTCTGAGGTAGATCGAGAGTTGATTTTGTTCGGAAATAGCTTGAAGTTTAATCAAGTGATAACCAATCTCCTTTCGAATGCAATTGATGCATATCAAGATAATAGAGAGAGCGAATTTTCTGATAAATCTGTGGTCATTCAGTCAAAGAAATCGGAAGAGGGAATTGTTGTCTCGATTCATGATGATGGGTGTGGCATTCCGAGAAGTATTCGTGCCCAAGTATTTGAACCACTCTTTACTACCAAAAAGCCAGAATTAGGAATGGGAATTGGTTTATCAATTTCAAAACAAATTATCCAAGAAGATTTTCACGGAAGTATTTCATTCAGATCTGAAGAAGGAGTTGGGACGACGTTTTTTATTTTTTTACCTGTTACCACCTGATCTGTCCAAATTTCGAGTGGATGCAGGCTTTGGAAGAGCGCTCGAGCAGGAATAGTGTGAACTGGACCTACTTCTTGTGTTAACTTCTGCAGAGCCATACGTTTATTTTTTCCCTGAGCAAAAACAAACATACGATGTGCTTTTTTGGCTGCTGTAAGTGTAAGTGTCAAGCGTGAGCGAAACGGATTCGGTGAGTTGCGAGGATCGAGTGTATAAAAAGTAACGTCTGCAGGTGAATCGTAAAGGTGCATAAATTCTTTACGTGTTTGGGTTGGTAACCAGCCGAGCGTATGACCGTCTTCACCAATTCCTGCCGAAAGAATGATTGTATCTGCCTCTTCAAAAAGGCGGCGATAAATTGTCGCAGCTCGTTTAGCAGTTTCTTTTTCATTAAGGTGATCTTGAGTTAACATACCAAAAAAGTGAGCTCCTCGATCTTCAAACGCTTTGATAACGCCAGCATCACGTAACTGTTGCTCATTACTATCTGGGTGACCAAACGGGCCAAAACGCTCGTCAGCTAAGCCAAGGTTCAAGTGCTGTAAATGAGTTCCTGTTTCTAAAAATTGAAAGATATATCCATACATCTTAATTGCCGATCCGCCGGAGAGTAATAGCAGTACGGATTTATTTTGAGACAACGAGTCTGTTAATATTTTCGCCAAGGAGTGAGCAGCTTCGACCGCAACTTTTTCAGCAGAAAAAATGTGAAAGCGAAATTGAGAAGAGTGTGTCACAATACTAGGACATCTTATCATATGAAGCCAATTAAACATCCCCTTACTCTTTTTTTGATTGGAGCGACTGGTGATCTTGCCAAGAAAAAAATTTTGAAAGCGCTGTATACACTTCATCAAGAAGGTTTACTACCAGAAATTTTTAATTTAGTCGGAAACTCTCGCAAAGTGATGACTCACCACGAGTTTGAACAATTCGTGTACAGCGTCGTTCAACCAAAAGATGAGTCGGAATGGAAAAAATTTGCCAAAAGTCTTTACTATTTGCCAGGGGACGTTGATCATCGCCAAACGTTTGAACAAATTCGCTCGCTCCATGAAAGCTTTGCTACGTGCGGCAATCATCTGTGGTACGTTGCAACGTTGCCGAGTTTGTATATCCAGACGGTTCGGCACATCCAAGCAGCTAGAATGGGAAAAGCGCCATGTGGTTGGACAAAAATCATGCTGGAAAAGCCGTTTGGTACGGACGTGGCATCTGCACACGAACTCGATGAGGCGCTAACATCTGTATTTAAAGAAGACCAGATTTTTCGTATCGATCATTTTTTAGCAAAAGAAACAGTTCAAAATTTACTCGTTTTTCGTTTTGCAAACGGAATCTTTGAACACCTTTGGCATCGCAACTTTATCGATAACATCCAAGTTACTGCATCCGAAAACTTAGGCATAGATGGGCGAGAAATTTTTTATGACCAAACAGGGACCATTCGGGATGTGATTCAGAATCATGTACTACAGATGCTGGCTGTTACTTTGATGGATGAGCCAAAAAGCTTGCAAGCGCAGGATGTTCGACAGAAACGCCATGAAGTACTTGCAAATCTTCGGCCATTTGAGTTGGACCAGATTGATCGTGACGTGAAGTTTGGTCAGTATATCGCCGGAAAAGTCAACGGAAATATCGTTCGAGGATTTTTAGAAGAAAATCATATCGAACCGCACTCGCAAACGGAAACAGCTGCAGCGCTGCGTTGTTTTGTGGATAGTGACCGTTGGCGCAATGTACCTATTTATATTCGGGCAGGGAAACGTCTTGAAAGTACAGTGACAGAAATTTCAATTCAGTTTAAAGAGCCGCCCAATGCAATGTTTTCAGAACTTGATCGCGTGCAAAGAGGGAATGTACTTACTTTGCGCATTCAACCAAACGAAGGAGTCGTCGTTCGCTTAAAGGTCAAAAAACCAGGTCTTCATTTACAACTCAATGAAGTCCCGATGCAGTTTGGTTATCGGAATGAGTTTCAGATGGGACTCGTCGAAGCATATGTCAAGTTAATTTATGATGCAGTTCAAGGTGATCCAACGCTTTTCCCACGCTCAGATGGAATTGAAAGTTCTTGGCATTTTGTTCAACCACTCCTCGATTACAAAATGAGAGCGAAGTTTCGGCCTGAGGCATATAAAGCAGGCAGCTGGGGTCCCAGTTCATTTACTCAATTAATTAAACAAGATAAACGTCAATGGATTCAACCAAGTGTTGAAATGTGAAAGGAAGGTATGCAGCTTGGATATATTGGTTTAGGGAAAATGGGCAAGAATATGGTGTTGCATGTATTAGAAAAAGGGCATGACGTAGTGGCATGGAATCGTTCTGCCGAGCCACGCGCAGAAGTTGAAGCAGCAGGTGCAGTGACAGTTGAAAGTATTGAACAACTCATTGCCCAACTGAAAACTCCCCGAGTAATATGGCTGATGTTACCCGCAGGCGCCGTCACGGGTGAGATGATTGACCAAATTACGCCCTTACTGACCAAAGGTGACACGATTATTGATGGAGGAAACTCTTTTTATAAAGATACCATGCAGCGAGCAGCTGCGTTGCAAAAGGCTGGAATACGTTTTATTGATGTGGGTGTCTCGGGTGGGCCAGCAGGTGCACGGAGTGGGGCGTGTTTAATGATAGGTGGTGATGCTCATGCATTCGAAATGTATAAGCAGTTATTTATCGACATCACGGCTCCAAATGCGCTGCAATTTTTTTCGGGAAATGGCGCCGGACATTTTGTCAAAATGGTGCACAATGGCATCGAGTATGGCATGATGCAAGCAATTGGAGAAGGATTTGAGGTACTCAAAGAGTCACCGTTTCATTTAGATTTATTCAAAGTGAGTGAAGTTTATAACAATCGCAGTGTGATCGAGTCACGCTTAATTGGTTGGTTACAGTCTGGTTATCTGCATCAAGGCACTGAACTTCAAGATATTGCCACAACGATCGCGCATAGTGGTGAAGGGCAATGGACAGTAGAAACTGCTCAAGAGCTGAATGTACAAGTACCCATTATTGAAGCTTCACTCAACGTTCGAAAGGAATCTGCAAATAATCCGCGTTATGCAAATAGAGTCGTTAACGTTTTAAGAAGTGAGTTTGGGGGTCATGTAGTGGGAGAGAAAAAGTGATTTCCCCGTCATGATGTCTGGTTTTTGAATACCAAATAACTCCAAAATAGTGGGTGCGACATCTTTTAATCCTTGATCTTGGTGTTTTAATTTTGGATGAAAACTGGAGTGTACAAAAATACATGGGACTGGGTTGGTAGTATGCGAGGTGTGTGGCTCCCCAGTTTTTTGGTCAACCATTTCTTCTGCATTGCCGTGGTCGGCAATAATCAGCAAAGCGCCATTTTTTGCAATGACCGCGGGTACCAGTCGCGCCAGCTGCTGATCAACTGTTTCAACTGCTTTGATAATTGCGTGAGGAACCGCAGTGTGCCCAACCATATCTGGATTGGCAAAGTTAATAAAAAGAAAATTACTTCGATCTAATCTTTCGAGTGCTGCATCACAAATTTCTTTGGCTTTCATTTCAGGAGCGAGATCATGACTTGCGACGTCTTTACGACTGGGTATCAAGACGTGTTCTTCGCCTGGGAAGGGTTCAGCGCGACCCCCGTTCAGAAAAAAAGTTGCGTGAGCAATTTTCTCAGTTTCAGCCAGATGCGCTTGCGTAAAATGATGTGCGGAAAGAATACTTGCAAGCGTGTGCTCAATTTTATCGACTTCGAATGCAACTTTTGCTTTTACAGAACTCCCGTAATTACTCATGGTGACAAAACAAAGCTGAAGTTTGTCAGTAACTTCGCAAATTTTTTGACTGAGTTGCTGCGCACGATCAGAACGAAAGTTGATAAAGATCACGGCATCGTTTTTTTGAAACGTAAAAGGGTTTGGTTCACCAAAGACTAAAGGTGGCATGTGATCGTCAAAGACAGAGTCTTTATAAAAATCCCTCACAACTCGTGAAGGTTTGACTTCTCCAGTGTATGTGTTTTGTGCTTTGCCAAACTGGATTGCATCAAGAGCTACCTGAATTCGATCCCAGTTCGTATTGCGATCCATTGCAAAGTAACGACTCATCACTGTCGCAATGTGACAACTTGGCCGTGTCTCAATATATTTTTCCAGTGACTCGAGGTACCCGGAGCCGGCAGTTCTTGGGGTATCCGAGCCATCCAGAAATGGATGTAAAATGATTTTTTCTACTTTCGCGGCAAGAGCTGCATTAATTAACTCAAAAAAATGATTTTGATGTGAGTGAATACCACCTGGACTGAGTAATCCCATGATGTGGAGTTGGCTATGATGCGTGTATGTATACGCAAATGCTTCTTGAAAAGCGGGATTTAGAGCAAATTCACCTGACTTAATTGCGTTATTAATTTTGACAAGTTGCTGATACTGCACCTTTCCGGCCCCGATGGTAGTGTGTCCCACCTCGCTGCCACCCATTTGACCTGCGGGTAATCCGACGTGTTCGCCAGAAGCATGAAGCGTCGTGTGGGGATATTTAGCAAGTAATGAATCAAAAAAAGGAGTGTGAGCGAGGGCAACTCCGTTATCTTTTTTTTCTTCGCGCACACCCCATCCATCCAAAACGATGAGTACCACTGGCCCGTCAACTTTATTTTTAATCATAAAAGTTCTTCTGCAATGCGCAGTAACTCGTTGTACTTCGCTGTACGATCTGTTCGTGAAGGTGCACCGGTTTTGATTTGATCGGTGCCCGCACCGACTGCAAGATGTGCGATAAACGTATCTTCTGTTTCGCCGCTCCGATGAGAGGCAATGGTAACCCAGCCAGCAGCTTTACACAAGCGAATTGCTTCCAGTGTTTCGCTCACCGTTCCAATCTGGTTCAGTTTGATGATCACGGCGTTGCAGTTTTTGCCATCAACTGCTTTTTGAATATAGCGAGGATTGGTCACAGTTAAGTCATCGCCAACCACTTGGACGTCTGCTCCAATTTGGGCAGTGACGTGTTTCCAGCCATCCCAATCTTCTTCTGCAAGTAAATCTTCTAGCGAAAAAATGGGGTATTTCGTCATCAAGTCTTGATACCACGCAATCATTTCAGTTGAACTTTTAGTCGCGCCGTCTCGTTTGAGATGATACATTCCTTCTTTAAAAAACTCAGATGCCGCGGCATCAATACCCAACATGAAGTCACCGTCGTGCCCCATGGTATAGCCTGCTTGTTGCACGGCCTCGGGAATTAAGTTAAATGCTTCTTCGTTTGACTGTAAACTTGGTGCGTAGCCACCTTCATTCCCAACGTGTGTAGAGTATCCTCGACTGATTAAAATTTTGCCTAAATGATGAAAGACCTCAACTGATTTGCGCAACTGTTCAGCATATGGTTCATGTTTCATTGGAAAAAGAATGTACTCTTGAATGTCAGTGGTCCAATCTGCGTGGGCGCCACCATTGAGTAAATTAAAAATCGGTTTTGGGAGGTGGAAATCGGTATTTCCAGCTAACTGACCAATATATTTGTATAGCGGCAGGTGTTGTGCATGTGCTTGTGCAACGACATATGCCATAGATACAGCTAAAATTGCATTTGCACCCAAGTTACTTTTCGTCTCAGTGCCGTCAAGTTGAAGCATCAGGTCATCAAGTTCTTTTTGAGAAAAACTTTTCCCCTCAACTGCTGGAGCAATCACTTCACGAATATGTTGAATTGCTTTGAGGACGCCTTTTCCTAAATAGGCGGAATCGCCATCTCGCAGTTCAAGTGCTTCGCGTGATCCAGTGCTCGCTCCACTTGGCACTGCAGCACGGCCCCAAGAACCATCGTCAAGAAAAAGATCCACTTCCACAGTTGGATTTCCGCGTGAATCTAAAATTTGACGTGCCTGAAGGCGTTGAATGTTGGACATATGTGCCCCTAATCTACAAGTAGTTAAGATTAGAATAGCACAATTTATGAGGATTATGAGTAGAGCTCATCACAATATTGCTTGATCATTCGCGTTGCTGAGAACTTTGAAGAAAGTTGAATGCTTTCTTGCATGCGGCGCACCCATTCAAGGGGAACTCTTTCACTCGAACGTGCATAAAAAAGTGGTTGAATATCTCTTTCCATAAAGTGATAAAAACTTTCTGATAAATGATGCGGATCAAGTTTCCAACCGATTCCGTTCCACTCAACTTCGTTTGCCCAACCGTCAGCGACGGTGCATTGTAAAACACCGTTTGATAACGCCTTCATGCCGGAAGTTCCCGATGCTTCTTTGCCGTATTCCGGTGTGTTCAACCAAACGTCAGAGCCACTGACGAGCATTTGATCGAGCTCAATATCTAAGTTGGGAATAAAAAGCGCATAGCCACTCAGATCTGTTTGCAGGTAGTGAATGATTTTTTGTAATGTTTTTTTAGCGGCTGTATCGTAGATGTGAGCTTTCCCGGCAATTAAGAGTTGGACGGGTTTATTAGAAACTGACAGAATTGATTTCAATCTTTGCAAATCAGCAAATAATCCGTCAATTTGTTTATATCCTGCAATTCTGCGTGACCAAGTGAGAACGAGGCGATTGGGATCATACCCAAAGCCGGTTCTTTTTTGAATGTACTCCATGGTTCGGCGCTTGAGTCCAAGATGAGCAAACCACAATTGATTTGGGTCATGCAGATGAGTAGCCACTTCAGAATTTTGCCAAGTTGGCAAATGAATACCATTTGTAATCCCGACCCAATGTGCAGTGGGCCATTGCTGTTGACAAAATTGATAGTGCAGCTGACTCACAGCAGATGCTTTGCGAGAAGTATTTAACGCGTACTCGGTAATGCTAAAGTGTTCACCACTTTGATCTAAGCCCGGCTTTAAAAGATCATCAATTTCAACACCCATGCGCTTTGCGTAGTATGTCCCGTATGCGCGTAAAAAATGTGCAGTAAATTGTTGATTGCCAGCTTCTACAAGCGTGTGGTTGGTGTACACGGTTTTTTGCCGAGCAAGTTCGTTGGCATCTTTGAAGCTCATTCCATTTTCATCCATGTGACTCCGAATTAACTGCCAATGTAAAAATGCAGGTCGACCTTCATTGACATGATAGAGACTTGGATGAATGCCTAACGCATGCAGTAACTTTACCCCGCCAATTCCTAGAATGAGTTGCTGCTTAATCACCTCTTCTTCTGAACCCGCATACAGCGCATGGGCAATGCGTCTGTCGCTCGCATGATTTTGTTCCGTATCTGTGTCGAGGAGATAGAGCGTTACCGTCTCACCAATTTTTTTCTTCCAACAACGCACCCAAATATCGAGTTGAGTTAAATGCACTTTAATAAAAAGTGGCATTTCATCGAGGTACACATGCTCGAGTCCAAGGCTTAAGGGATCGAATGAGTAGTTCTTTTCAATTTGTTCACCCTCTGAGGAAATTTCTTGAACTGCACCTTCACCGCGATAGAGAAGACCTACACCAACATACGGTAAGTTTTGATCAGCGGCCTCTTTGAGAATGTCGCCGGCAAGGACTCCAAGTCCACCGGCATAGATAGGAAGCGCAGAATCAACACCAAACTCAGCACAAAAAAAAGCAATTGGATGCGTTGCGTCAGGAGTAAAGGGCATTACTAAAAGGATAAATGGTTTTGGGCGGAAGTGCAATGAGGTTGTGTTAGATACTTATTTATTTTGATCTAAAAATCTTTTTTTGTTTCCTGCAATGTACTCGACCATTGAAAGTTTGATTTTCTCTTTAGGGGTAAGTGACTTTTTTAGCGTCATCAGTATTATTTGCTCTTCCAAAGATAGGCTTTCCTTATTTAAAAGTGCAACTGCACTTGTGAAATTAGGAGAAAATTCAGCATTCGTCATGATCCTGTATTTTACTCCCGCTTTCCCACAAATTGCCAACAATTTCCTTCTGGGTCAAGAAAAGTACAGAACCAGCACGGTTTCGTCCGCACCTACTTCGAACACGTCACGTTTTGAATTTTCCACGCCCCGTTGACTTTCGTCGTGAGGACCGACATATGAGTAACGATTCCGCTATCAAAGTTTCCATTTGCGTAAATAGTAGCCTGATTACCACTTGGATAAAGACTCTGACCTATTACTTCAACTGAACGTGGCATGTCTTGAGCACAGACAATTGGATCAAGAGCTCGTTTGGGAAGAAATTGACTAGCCAAACTACCATCGACAGCAAATAAACTTAGTTTATCCAGACAGTTTAGATGAGCCTTATTACAAGCAAGATACCAATTGTAAAAAAGTTGAGTACTTGAACTTGGGTTTGAGGTACCGGCACTTAGGCTGGGAGGGTAAGTAGGGATGCCGAGTGATTCTGCTGACTGAAAAACATGGCGATTTTGCAGAAAGGCTTTCCACGCAAATACAGAAGCAAACGCAACCACAATCAAGAAGAGAAGTACAAGCACGAAAATATTTTGATCATTCTTTTTTTGCTGTGGGAGCAATGATTTGTTAACTTTAGGTATTAATTGTTGATACGCAGCCAATTTAGCGAGTTGAGTTACCGGAATAGTCACAATAAGACCAATTAGGAGCGCGAAAAATCCCAAAACATTTACTACTAAGTTCATGATCGCCAAACCAAACAAATCAAGTTTGGAACCTTTTGTCATCTGCGAACTCATGGCAAACGCTTCTAAGATTCCGACATCTTTATCGGCAATAAGAACAAATACAAACTGATATCGGAGCGCAAAATACACACCTGGAATGATAAAACAAATGATACCCAGAAGCATGACCGCTGAAAACATGAACGACGCAACGACATACTTCACTGCTTTGCTTACTGGCTGCTGAAATTGAGAAAGATCAGTTGATCCTCCACGTAAAGCTCCAAGCCCAATCTTAATCAATCCGATACTTAAAAAGGCACTTAGAACGGCGCTGACAATGCGGTAAATAACTTGAGCGGGAAGAGAACCAAAGAAAAGTCTGCCCAAAACACCAATAAGAATCGAACAAAAAAATACCACAATTCCCGCCAGCATGATATCTGCAAAATGAGACTTAAAGGCCTCCCACGCTTTACTAAAAGAATCAGAGATTGAAAAAGAGGATTTAGACATATACATCAATTCTATTCGGCAAAAAGAGTTTGTTCAACTAGATCTTTTCCTTTTCCTAGAATCCGAAATGACATATACTTTTTACACGAATGAAAAAACTCATTTTTTCTTTTAGTGTACTTGGAGTATTTACTTTTTATTCTTTGCTTTATCGTCGGCAGGAGAGTAGGCTTGCTGCTTCGCTGATTGCAACTCCCAATCAAAATACCTTAACGAACTTTCCCTCGCCAACTCCGACTTTGAGTGATTCTTCTGACGCAAGCGATGCCGAGAGTTCTTCAGATACTTTTTCTTCTCCTTCACCGTCCCCTGATTTATCTGGAGCTCCGGTTTTAGTCACACTTCCACCTACACCGAAACCAATTCCGACACCAAGGCTCGTCTCATACACAAACACTCCGCGGCCTACGTATTACCCCACACCGTTTTCAACACCATTTCCCACGGCGACACCTCGATCTACTCCATATCCTACGTATCAGGCCACTCCTTGGCCAACTTCTCAACCAACCCCGTTTCCCACACCAACGCCTTACCCGACATACTTTGTTATTCCCACGCCTGAGCCAACGCCGTGGCCAACACCTACCCCTCGGCCAGCAAGTGGATATAGTGATGGTCTATTCGTGGGAGATGTGGTTGACGCATACTACGGAAACGTACAAGTCCAGGCTAGTATTCAAAATGGCAAGATCATGAACGTTCAATTTTTACAGTATCCAGATAAGGTCAATCACTCGAGAATGTTGAATGCCACTGCAATGCCAATCCTCCAACAAGAAGCAATTCAAGCGCAAAGCGCACAGGTCAATATCGTGACAAGTGCGACTGCCACGAGTCAAGCATTTATCACTTCACTGCAGTCCGCATTGAACAAGGCAAAGCTATGAACGTACTGGAAAAAATCGATAACTTTTTGAACTTCATTACGATGTATCGTTTGGTTTTGTATTACTTAATTGTCCTCGTGATCATCGCCTTTATTTTTGCTCTTTTTGGCCTTATGCCTTTTTCAGCTCTTTCGTTGCTGCTGTCAGCTGAATTTATTGTAGTGGTGTGCTGGCTGGTAAATGAGATTTTCGCGATGATTTTTTCGGCGCCCACTAACGTGGAGTCGGTGTTTATTTCGGCGCTGATACTCGTTTTAATTCTTGATCCCGCCAAAAATATATCTGAAGTGCCGGTGCTTTTTTGGGCCTCTATCTTGACGATGGCCTCTAAGTATATTTTTGCTTTCCATAAAAAGCATTTTTTTAATCCCGTCGTGGTGGGAGTGGTGTTGATTTCTTTTGGGCTCAATGTTGCGGCAAGCTGGTGGATAGGAACAGCGTTACTTGCTCCATTTGTGATTATTGGAGGAGCACTGTTAATACGAAAAATGCGTCGCGCTCGGTTGGTGGCAGCTTTTTTTGTTTTCGCGATAGCTACTATATTTGGTTTAACTTTGCTGAGTGGTGGAAACGTCATGACAACCGTAAAAACAGTTGCACTTGACTCGCCACTTTTTTTCTTGGCCTTTGTCATGTTAACAGAGCCGTTGACGACACCTCCCACTCAAAAACTGCAGATGATCTACGGAGCATTGGTTGGTTTTTTGTTCGCGCCGCAAATTCATATCGCCCAATTTTACTCAACGCCGGAAGTTGCGCTGGGAATCGGAAATATTTTTTCTTATTTTGTGAGTCCCAAATTTAAATTAATGTTGCAGCTTAAAAATCAGGTGAAGTATGGGGATGACGTAGTGGATTTTCAATTTGAGAGACCTAAAAATTTTGTTTTTAATCCGGGACAATACATGGAGTGGACGTTGCCTCACCGGCGTTCTGACGATCGAGGAAATCGCCGTTACTTCACGATTGCATCTTCACCCAGTGAAGACATGATTCACTTAGGAGTCAAGTTTTATCCTAAAGGCAGTTCATATAAAAAGGCAATGTCGCAAATGAACGAAAACACTCTGATCGTTGGGGCTCAACTTTCGGGAGACTTTACACTGCCCGAAAATCCGCAGCAAAAATGCGTCTTTATCGCTGGTGGTATCGGAGTAACACCATTTCGAAGCATGTTGAAGCACCTACTTGATAAAAACGAACCGCGGCCAATCATTCTTTTTTATGCGAATAAAGAAGCAAAAGAGATTGCGTATAGTGACGTATTTTCTCAAGCTGAAACCCAACTGGGCATTAAAGTTGTTTATACCTTAACTGATTTGGAAACTGTTCCAAAAGATTGGAAAGGAAAAGTGGGGAGAATTAATGACGCCATGATTAAAGAAGAAGTTCCCGATTTTGCTGAGCGATTTTTTTATCTTTCAGGTCCGCACGCAATGGTTGAAGCGTACGAAAGTGTTTTATTAGGTATGGGGGTACAGCGTCAGCGGATTAAAAAAGATTACTTTCCAGGATTTGTATAGAGTCTAGGCGTTTCGAGAAATTAACTTGATTTTATTTTTTTTCAACTCTGCTAAAAAGGCTGGACTAAGCAGTAAGTTAAGCCCACGTTCTCTGGGTCGTAAAAACTTTTCGTTGCCATCTTTACTTGCGATGGCAGGATGACAAATGATTTCCGTTACACCAGGGCCGAAGTTTTGGATAATGCGGAGAAACTTTGCTTCAGTGAGATTAGGATCCCAGTTTAAGTCGTAGATGCTATTTCCGCCGGAGAGGTCAAGCGAGTTCTTAGTAAAGAAATTATTAAAAAGACACATCGATAAAATTAAACATTGTTTGGAAGTGATTCCTTTACGTAGACTGCTCGTTAAGTTCCAGAGATTAAATCGGCGCGACCGCAGTGCAGCTACTTTTTCCCGATGCGCAAAGTCAACAAATCCTTTAAAAATGGTGGGAAATAGATGAATGTGATGATGACTATCTAAATGTGTAATTTTCAGGCCGGTACTCTTCAACTTCCGATATTGACTGATGAGCACCAGATTAATTTCGTCTAAAGAACATTGACCGAGCAGCAATTTAATAACTAAAGAACTCCAGTGAAAATAACTATTATCTTCCCTCAGCAAAGTCGTAATTTGTTTTGGTTTGAGAGTTGGGGATCCTTCGGTGATATTAAAATGTAATCCAACAGAGACTTCAGGATGTTTTTTTAAAAACTTGATTGCGTCATCGGCAAATGGCATGTTCACCATGACCGAAACGCTGGTGATCACACCTGCTTCGATGCCCCGCTTGATGCCTTCGTTAATCTCTTGGCTCATGCCAAAGTCGTCAGCATTAATGATTAAGTAACGCATATTAAAAACTTGTTAGCAGCCTGCCTTTTCAGCAAATTCTCAGTTTACCTCAGATGTTTAAGATTGCAATCGTCCGTTCTCACTTTGCGTATAAATAGAAAAAATCTTTTTGGTAACCATGAAGATAACTATAGCCGCCATTCTGTAAATCATTCAAGAGTGGCGTTGATTGATACGTATTATTTTCCGCAGGATGAAAAATAGCAAATCGTACCCAATAGGGGTTGACGTCTAACTGCATTGCAGTAACCGCACCTGCTGTTTTCAGGGCTAGTGCTAATGTATCTGGTCGCAATGAGGGACCGACTGCAAAAAGTAAACTGCCATCTCTGGTGATACCTACAGCAGATCTCCAAGTATATATTGAGTTGGTTACTGTGCGACCCCAGTTGTCTGCGCCGGGTTCAGTAAATGGGGTAATTTGGCCGTTTTCGACCAAGAGAACCCCGTTTTGACGAACTGTTGCCGTTTGTGGGGAAAGTGGTTCGCCGTGATATGTAGACATCGACGGTTTACCATTTTCATCAATAAATAAAGTGGCTAAATTTGGTCGCAGCGGCACATACGTTTTTTGGTCCACAATCATGCCATATGCTCCGTCACGATACTGAAATCCTCCATCAAACGCTGCCAGTAACTTCCCACTTTGTTTAATGTCATCTGGAACTTTTCCTTCTCCCGGATTGCCGATCGGGCCGCCGGGTTGACGTGTTCCCGCAACTGCACCAATCTTGATTTTACGAGTATCGATTTTGACTAAAGCGACATACGCAAACGAACGATCGTTATCAACGTGAATCACCGTTTGAGCCATGACTTCTTCGTTGGGAAATTGATCAAAAAGGATGGGCTCCCAGATTCCTTCACCCTCAAAAGAAGGTAATTTTGTTGGATTTGCAACAGGGCTCAAATCAAGGTCTGTTCTCAAACGGGGAGAAGAGCTTGATGTATTTTTGAGGAGTGACTTGGCAGAAGAAATTTTTTGTGAGTGGAGTTGATGAGCTTTGTCAGAAAGCTGAAACACGATTGACTCGAGTTTAATTGTATTTTTTTCACCAATCAAGGGTCGAAGTACATAATCAGCTCCGTTCGCCATGAGTGCGAGAAGTGTGCCACTTGTGACCAGCCAAGTACATGCTAAGAAGATCAGAATGACTAAAATAAGAAAGTACTTTTTTTTCATGAAGTGGGGAATTTATTTAGAGTAATTTTTCCAGGCTCAACCACAACCCTAAAAGATGAGGCTTTAAATCTTTAATCTCGCGCAAATTTATTTGATATAGGTTGTCGGAAGGATAGTTTTCGTATAACTTGACGTTATCAAGATCAACAACAAAAAGCCTATACTCACCATCAGGATAAATAACAAAAAAGATACTATCTCCTTGTAATTTAATTCCGGCTTCTGCAGTTTCGCGGGCTATAACGTCTGCGCGTTTTTCAAACTCAGCCTCCCATTCTTCTTCATTTGCGATAAGGTCTTCTTTTTGTACGAAGTTTGAGATAAAGTTGGGATTTTTTTTATTGATTTGCCTTGCCTCTAAAAGAACATCCTTCTCAAGATCATTAGAAGACACCACCAAATTTTTTCCTCCTTCTGATAGATCTGTCATAAAAAGACCTTCATCAGTAAAACGGAATGTTTGCACGGTGAACTGTCTCCCGTGGGGTAACTCAAGAAGTTTCTGATGAATGGTGTAGGCTGTTTGTATACGGTTAGGATCTGAGCTGTCTAGTTTTTTGTAAGCAAAATAAAGTGGTTCTAAACCTTCTCTTCTAGGGGAAATGGTAACTCGATGTACAGTTCCCACTGCTCCTTCACCAATAAACTGAAGATCGTTGATGGGAACATCTACAGCGTGAGTGTTTCCTTTGCCAGCTCGAAATACACTCATTGTGGGTTCACGAGCATCAGTATTCATGTTTGTGATCATATCAAACTCTTCATTACTCTTCGAGCACTACTTTGAAGATGAAGAACTGAAGTCATGTTGTGCAATGGTTTTAACTACCTGAAGTAAAGGAAAATTCCTTCTCTTATCTTAATTACTTCTGATCATTGTTGTTTGGTTTTCCGTCATCTAGTGGCACTCCTAATTTTCTTCTTGGTTTCTCAATTCTTTTATCTAAATCATTTTTATGTTCTGTCACAACGACTTTATCTCCAGGAATAAGATCGAGATCAGTTTCGTACAAGATTGTTTTTCTCCCTCCCATACCTGGACGATCTAGTCTTTCATTTTCTAAAGGGTTTGACATATTATCATTTAGTTTATCACAAACATTGATCACGATGGTAGTGATAGACAGTGTTCGAACGTATTGTGTTAAACAATACTAATTAATTACTTAAATAAGCTTCTTAGAAGGAAAGGTTTCTGTTTTTCTTTAACTGATGCTAGTGGTTTACGGAGAATAACAACTTTTCGATTTAACTCTCTATACCAATCAGTATCTCCTGATGAGTTATAGTCTTTAATATCTTTTACTTCAAAACCAAGCTCCGTAACTATTTGCAACAATTCTTCTAAATTAATCTTAAAGAACGGAGGCGATATGCTTATTGCTGACCAATCTGGAGGGATTGATTTATTTATTTTTTTTGAATGGGCTGTAAGGACCTCTGAGTCTTTTTCTCCATTTTTTAATCTTTCTAGAATCTCATTGTATTCTTGGAGTGTATCAATTTTTATAGAAGCGCGTTCATTTGGCTCAGATCCATAATATAGCGTCGCCTTGCCTTCATTGAGTTCTTCCGTTGTAACTACAGCAATACCTCCTTCTTTCAGTAAACGAAAAATTTCTTTTAATAGATCTTTATGAGATTCAATATGCACGAGCACATCCTTGAGATGAACTAAATTGAATGAACCATCAGCAAAAGGTTGGTGTATTGCATCTGATACAGCCTTGTTTTTATCGGTAAACATTGTTAATCCTGCTGGAGAGATATCAGTCACTACCGTATGACCCCCATACATTTGCTCTAAAGCTTCCGCAACTTCTCCCGACCCACCACCGATATCAAGATAATTGCCGTTTTTTTTGGGATGAATAGCGGGCAAAATCTCGTTAATATATTTTTGCCCCACGTACTTCATTCCTTCTATATATTCGTGATGGAACCTCACTTGTGAATAATTAGTTTTTGGCACGTATTGATATTTTCCTGCAAAAGGATCAAAACTCGTTTCTTGTCCATCAGTTTGTGTCATAAGAAAATAATACAATATCTATTGTGGCACTAGTGGACCATGTCAGGACCTGTTTTACTCTAAACTCTCAAAAATTTCTCGCGGAAGAGCTCCTGTACCAAAAATCACTCTAGGAATTCTCCCTCCATTTGGCCAAGTAATTTTATTTCCTTCCCAGTCCACTTTCCATCCATTTTCTAAGTTTTCAATTAAGGCTCCAAGTAAAACATCCCTTGTTTGAGGACTATGAAAAATACTCGCAAAGTATTCACCAGAAATGCATTTTAAAAGCGCATCTGGCCAAGATACTTCTCCATCATCCTGAATTACTGAAAAATCTGCTTTTTCTAAGTTGTCTACTAAATCTGTGGCCACCCGATTATTTACATATACTTTATTTCTTTGCGGTTGTTCATTTCCTTTTAGAACTTTTTTATCTTTAACTTCTAGACTAGAAGTATAGGCTACTTCGTAGGAAGTTTTTTGATTATCCAAGAAATAAAGTTTTTTCAGTTTCGGAAAATAAATTAAAGCGGCAAGCATTTCTCCATGAGAAACGACCCCAACGTTAATCGAATACCTATCACTTCCATTCAGATACTCTAAGGTACCATCAATAGGATCAATCACGATGGTTACTTGAGCTGCTTCATTTGGAAAAAGTTGCTTCAATGCTGTATCTTCTTCGGCATCAATTCTAATATTGTTGATCCCAAGAGTGTCTTTCACACACTCTAAAAGCATTTCTTGAACTTTTTCATCAATCTCGGTTTTTGCTTGATTTCGATCTTTAATTCTTTGAGGAGCATTATTATCGAGATCGACTTCTTTTTTTATATTTGCAACCTTGCCTTGAAACTTTTCTGCAATTTCGCCTGCTTCAAGCATTTTTTCAGTAATATTTTGAATAAAGTTTTTGAGCGACGAAGAGTCCATATGATGAAGTATATCAAAAAGCAAAACCCGACGTTCTCAATTTTATAAATTCTCCAGGCAAGAAGTTGAATACAAAATGTCTACGATGCCGGACTTGGATTCGAACCAAGGTTAATGGAGTCAGAGTCCATTGTCCTACCGCTAGACGATCCGGCATAGTTGATGGCGTGGGGGAATTATACCAGTTGTGATTTGATTTGGGACTGAGGTCATTTCGGCATATTTTGCTCTTATTATTTAATCTGGATTTAAGAAATATACTCTATATTGTCGTCATGCAAAAAGTATTGATCGTTGATGACAACTTTGATCTTTCGCGATTGATTCACTCGTCGCTAGTTGACCGAGCATATCGCACTAAAAGCGCGGCGACCCTTTCGCAAGCTTTCATCTATTTAACAAAACAAAAATTTGATCTCTTGATTTTAGATCGAGGACTTCCAGATGGAGACGGTTTAGAAATTATTCGTTACTTGCAGCTCAATCAATCACAGATGCCGATTTTAATGATTAGTGAAAGGACTTCTTTAAGTGATCGGATCGAAGGATTACGCAGAGGAGCCGATGATTATCTGCCAAAACCATTTTCGATGGACGAGTTTTCGCTAAAAGTTGAAAAATTATTGATGAAAGTTAAACATATCCAGGTGGATACATTGCCTTGCGGCGATATTGCGATCTTTCCCCGTTTAGGCATTTGTAAGTTCGGCAGACGAGTTGTGCATTTACGTAAAAGAGAGTTCGAAATTTTGGTTTTTCTGATTAAGCATAAAAACATGATTGTTACTCGGGAGATGTTGATCGATCACATCTGGGAAGATGGCGAGATTCCTACGTACTCGACTGTTGATGTCTATATTAGAAGAATTCGGATCATCATGGGTTCACGACGAAAAATGTTGCAGACAGTGAGGGGATACGGCTATGTCATGCGAGGCTAGTTTATTTTTTGACGAGTGAAGTAATGTCCCAAATTTGCAAGCAAGGAGCGTGATCAGGACGGCAGTACTCTGCAAGAAGATTTTGCTTCGGCAAAGTAATACCCATGCGATGTGAGTTCACAACTAAAATGCTTTGCTGAAAGCTTTTGGCTCGCTGAGTAAAAAAATCGGGAATATCTTTGACTGGGGCATACTCGCCAGTTCCTTCGATATAAATGTTATGAACGTCTTGGTGATGAAAATAGAGAAGTAAACCGTCGGGCAACGTGCCAAACCGACCTTCTGTAGCGACGGCAATGCTGTGGTTTTGTGCTTGTTGCTGAATGAAGGCGACAGTTTCAAGGATGCCATGACCTGACGACCACTCTTCGAGGTACTGCTCTCGGTCGGCAGCTACTAGGGGTAAAGAATTTGGATCTGTGGCCGCGAATGTCATAAATTGGAGTGACGAAACTACCGTTTGTGCGAGCAGTAACGCTAAAATTAAGCCAACGATGAACTTGGACTGAATATTTTGATTGGTACGAGCACTAAAGTATCGGTCATACCACCCCTGAAAAGCCAAGGCTGCCGCTGAAGTGAAAAATATCGACGCCGGAAATAAGTAGCGAGGATAAACGACCTTCCCAAACAACACGATTGGGAAACAAAAAAGAGCCGCAGAGAGTAACAAACAGACAGTAGTACGTCGAAATTGTCGAGAAAAAAGACCCGCAAAACTTAAGATTAAAATGGCTGGTGTCAAGTAGGCTACAAAAAAAGTTAAATATGTAGGAATATTTCCCAGTGTGGTCATCCATTTGCCATGAAGTAAAACATCTGCGATGGGATACGTAAAATCATTTCCACGATGAAATAACTGACCAAAAGATGGAGTTATTCGTAGCGTCGCAAACAAAAACATTCCAATACAAATTGCAATAATTTGGGGAATAACTGCATGGAAGTAAAACTTTAAACGAACTTCTTTTTGTCTCAATGGCCAGACAAAGACGATCGGCACCGCAAATAAAGTGGGCAGTTTTGTCCACAGTCCAAGTCCTAAGAAAACTCCGCTAAAAAAAATCCAATTCAATGTGATTTTTCTTTGTTGTGTGATTTTAATGACACCAAGAACAAAAAGTGAAATCCACAGTGTCAACATGCCATCCATGAGTGCGATACGATGGGCGAAGTACCAAAAAGGTAAAATCGTCGTCCAGAGCATGCCTAGCCACTGGGTTTTTGAACGACCGCCCAAGTTTTTGATAATGAGACCAATGACAAATACTTGCACTAAACCAACCACCACTGAAACCAAGCGTGCGGTGAGTAATGGATACGCAAAAAACTGTTGAAAAGGGACCAATGTCCAAATAAATAAGGGCGTCTTGCCGTCATTTAAAGGAAAAAAAAGATACTGTTTCCAGTCATCTGTAATTAATTGAGCCCAACGAATATAAATTGACTCATCTGCAAAAACAGGTAGCTTCAACAAGCCTAACAAATGAGTTGCTAGGTAAAAAAGAGCAAGTGTTGCTGGAAGTAAAAAATTTCTTTTTTTCATTTCAATAATTTTTTCCATAAGCTATTTACACTCATTACTATCAAAAAGAGAACAAGGGGAATCCACGTAATCATTTTTTGTTGCAAAATAATTTGGTCAGAAAAGTAACCATTCCACATCCATGGTACGTAACGAAAGAGCGAACTCACGGAAAGCACTAAAATACTTTGTTTAAGTAATTTGTTTTTTATAAATGGAAACCACACAAGTACCCACGTCAAATACCAAGGATGAAATTGTTGTGAGCGGTTGGTGAGCAGAAGAACAAACATGAGAAGGGCAGCAATTTCTGGCCAGTATTGTTTCACTTTGTGATGAAAACTCGCTCCGATTAAAGGCAGTAAAAGCAAAGATGCAAACTTCATTGAGATCGAAAAAATCATTAACGCAGTTGCGATGAGACATTTTTTTAGAGATCCTTTTTTGTGGTCAAATACCATTGCAACCGCATAGAGCGCAGGCACCATCATCCACAAATCGTTATGTGCATTGCTGACCACTTCGAGAACAAACAACGGATTGAGGAACAAAATGACAAACTCTCGAACCAAAAATTCTTTTTTCTTTGCAAAGCTAATACATACATACAGTAAAAAAATACTGAGTACACTAAAGAAACGAAACATCAGCCAAGTTGGCACAAACTTTCCAAACCCTAGTTCAAACGGGAGCAGCGAAAAGAGAGTCCAGCCATATCCATAAGGAGCAGTCGTGTGCGTGTTATGCATGAAGCGTACCCATGGATCTTGAGCAAAATCTAAAGCAACTTGAACATAAGGATTAGCATGATAAATCAAGACCATTTTGGCATTAAAAATATAATTAAACACATCATAAGAAAGCGCATTGTATGAAAAAAAGAGGGGGAGAAGAAGCAAAAAATAACATCCCGCAAGCTTCCAGTTCATCAACAATGTACTGTTTGAAGACGCTTTGATGATCCACGCATACGCCCCGAACAGTGCTGTGATAAGAGCTGCATATGTCCAGCTTAATAACACGTGATTCTCAAAAAAAGTATGCCACATGAACTGTTGAAAGTTCCAGTATGGTCCCCATGAAAGCAAAACGAGATTTGGATCAGTTAATGAAAATGAAAAAACGGTGTAAAAAATCAAAACCACAAAATAGCAAAGAAAAGCAAACTTCAATTGATTGATTTTCATCAACTCTTATACTTTCCGCTCAAATCAACTAATCTGACTCTGACGATATCTCTGAGCATCCGCAAAGAATCTTTAATTGGACTTACACGATCGGTTTCGTTATGTTGCCAAAAAATAGGAACTTCTTTGATGTGAAAGCCAAATTTACGGGCAATATACAGCGCCTCAACATCAAATGCACCGGTAAACGCATCTTGGCGCTCGGGTTGACGCCCATACACAAACAGTTTTGGAAAAACTTTTTCAGTAGCTTTACCTGAAAAAAGTTTAAATCCACATTGAGTATCTTGGATTCCGGGAATAGCTAGACACTGTACTAAAATGTTAAACGCCTTGCCCATCACATGACGATGCAACGGTTCACGGCGGCGGCGTGCGCCTGAGATTTCGCGCGAACCAATCACGATTTCATACTGGTCAGTGAACGGAAGTAATAACTCAACTTCTTTGAGTGGTGTAGATTGATCAAAGTCAGTAAAGAGACGCCACTGGCCTTTTGCTTTTAACATTCCAGCTTGAACGGTCGGTCCTTTTCCCGCATGAATATTTTTGAGGAGCACGATGTGTTTCGATTTTTTGGCAAAATCCTCGAGCACTTCAAAGGTCCCATCGCTCGATCCATCATCACTCAAAATCAGTTCCCAATCAAAACTTTGTTTTTTTAAATACTCTAACATTTGATCGAGCACACCACGGGAGATGTTATGCATCTCGTTATACGACGGCACGACCACGGAGAGAAATGGTGCTGATGTCAAAGGCATTTTATTCATAAAAGTTAAAAACTACTTTTTTAAGACAGTTACCTGAGGACCGTGAGAAATAGTATACACTTCAGCTGGCGTTTTGTTGGGAAAAACCACAATCTCATAAATTGGCGAATCAGTGACTTTTTTCAATTTACCGTCTTCGTTAATAATAAAAAGTGTTTCTGTTTCGCCCCAACGTTCTTTTGGGAGCGGCGGTTTTCCACTTGTTTCTAAAAAGTAACGATAGTTCTGGCCTTCAATATCGCCCGTACTCGTCAATAACACGAGGTTATATTTATCGCCCGGTTTCACACGATCAATTAATGTTTGTGCCGTGCGCTTCATGTCAAAAATACTCCAGCCAATTGTTTGCAGTGGCATATGAGTGATGTTCCACCCCAAGTAGCCAAGACTGATACAGGCAGCCACTCCAACGCCAAATTTGTGCTGCAGAAGACGGTCCATGAGTATGCCGTACACCATCATGGTGATGGGAAATAAGTACGCGATATAGTGATCAAAAATCGTACTTTCATAAAATGCCAATCCCGCAATGCTGACAAAAAAATAAACTGCGATAACTTGAATCCCTGTATTTGTTTTCTGCTTGTTCGGCAGTGCCAAAATAATAAAACTCAACAAAAAAATCGCCAAAAGCACTTGATTTAAGTGAAAATGTTTCCCAATAAACGGCTCAAATAAAACTTGTCGACTGCGTCCATCGGTTTCTTTTGCGACCTGAATGATTTTCAGTGAGTTCGTAGTGTGTGTTAAGTTGCCTTGATTCTGGGACAGAAATGACTGCAATGCGTGCAGATTTAAAAATTGATGTCTCAAGTCAAAGAGTACTAGCGGTGTCAATGAACTCAAAAATAAAAGCACCGAAATAATCGTACTGAAAAAAAAGACTTTCCATTTTTTTTGTGGAGTATGCGCAATGTTCCAAAGAGTCATCAACCAAATAATTCCTGCAGCTGGAATAGTAAGTAAAGTGACATAGTGCAACTGAATTAAGATCGAGATGCAGACAGAAACGAGAACGAAGTACCAGGGATTTTTAACAAGCGCGCGATAAGAAGCCCAGATCAAGATTATAGAAACAAATGGAGCCGGATTGGGATTCCAACTAAAGCGTGCATACGTCACGGCAGCTGCTGAACATGCAAACGCCACGCTCGCAATCACCGCTGAACGTTCACCGATCAATTCTTTGCCTAAGTAGTAAATAAGCACAATTGTAGCGATTGAAAGTGCCGCAATTGCATAGGCCGGACCTAAAGGACTGGGATAACTCAAGTACAAAAAGGGAACCATGAAGTAATAGTACAACGGACCAAGGTACATATTGCCGGTACTCGTTACGGGACCAATCAACACAAAGTGATGATCTTTAAAGATATGTAAAGCAACTAAAGCATCTCGTCCTTGATCCCCGAGAAATTGCAGTGTATTAGGGAAGTTCCATAAACGAAAAAAACTCCCAACAATTATTGCGGCAAGCACAATCCATTGAGTGAGCGAAAATCGTTTCATTTTTTTGTTGTCGTTTTCCAGATTAAACGTGAGTAAACGAAGTAGTTCACGACCATGCCGATCAAAACAGCAAGCACAAACCACTCGAGACGAAGTGCGTCAGAAGTATACTTTGTTCCTAATCCAACGACGATTTTTTGAATAATGACGGCACCCAGGGAACCCACATTAAACTGCACAAATTTTGAGATCATTTGCGTTGCTCTGGTGACTTTGTGTGCGGCAAAAGTCCAGTAATTATTAATGATAAAGTTACTGATGATGGCAACTTCGGCTCCGAGCGCTGCGGCATTTCCAGCTTCAATGTGAAAAAAGCGATGAAAAATCTCGAGAAAAATTAAGTTGACCATAAAGCCAATACCACCCACTACAGCAAACTTAAAGATCTGATGATCAACGATTTCTTTATATCGAGCATGAAAAACAAACAACAGCGCATTTTTAATATAATCAGCTCCCAGCTTGGATTGACCAATTGTTCGATCGACAAACTTAAAAGGAACTTCTGCGATTTTAAATTTTTTCTGTACAGCTTTATGTAAAAAACCAATTTGAAATGTATATCCAGTAAAGATCTCTCTCTGCATTTCTGGCAAAATTGCCTCGTATACTTTTTTTGAAAATGCGCGATAGCCACCTGTCCAGTCGTGAATACTAAAGTTTGTCCAGACACAACGGATAATATTATTTCCTAACACACTCAAAAACTTCCGATGGAGTCCCCAGTTATCCGGAATACCGCCACCTTTCATGTAGCGCGAACCAATCACCATGTCGTAACCAGCGTCAATTTTTTCGAGAAAAGCCGGAATCTTCGTGGGATCGTGAGAGAGATCAGCATCAAACTCAAAGACAACTTCAGCGCCGAGCGGTCCGAACGCTTCGGCCATTCCTTTCAAATAGGCTCCTCCTAGTCCGCTTTTATTGGGATTAACTAACAAGAAAAGTTCTTTGTATTTGTGTTGAAGTTCACGAACAACATCAGCTGTGCCATCTGGTGAGCTGTCATCAACGACTAAGATGCCCATTTCCCAGTGGGGAATTTTTTTAAAGACATCAGACAAAATCGGCACCACGTTTTGGATGTTTTCACGCTCGTTATATGTCGGAATGATAACAATTGCTTTCTTCATGAATTAATCTCGATCTTTTGCTTCCTCAATGAGCTCTGCTTCAGTCATGATTTTTACTAGCTCTGCAAATGTGACAGAAGGTTCCCAGCCTAATTTTTGTTTTGCTTTACTTGGATCACCAATAAGCAAATCGACTTCAGCCGGGCGATCGTACTTTGGATTATGTCGGTAAACACTTCTCCAATCTGAAATTCCTGCAACTTGACAACTTAATTCCAAAAACTCACCCACAGAGTGTGTTTCGCCAGTTGCAATGACAAAGTCGTCTGCGTGGTCTTGTTGTAACATTAACCACATTGCTTCGACATAATCTTTGGCAAAGCCCCAGTCGCGTTTCGCTTCTAAATTGCCAAGCTCAACAAATTGTTGTTTACCAAGTTTAATCCGAGCGACTGCGTTCGCAATTTTGCGAGTGACAAACTCAAGTCCGCGTCGGGGAGATTCATGATTAAATAAAATACCTGATACAGCAAACATATTAAAAGATTCACGATAATTGATTGTGATCCAGTGCCCATACACTTTCGCGACGCCATACGGGGAACGAGGATAAAATGGTGTGTTTTCTGTTTGAGGTACTTCTTGTACTTTGCCAAACATTTCCGAAGAACTCGCTTGATAAAATCGCGCCTCTGGACAAGCAAAACGAACTGCTTCTAACATCCGTGTAACACCAATTGCCGTAAACTCACCAGTTAAAACCGGTTGATCCCAACTTGTTTTCACAAATGATTGAGCGGCTAAGTTATACACTTCGTCAGGTTGAATTTCCTTGAGAGCAACGGTAATGGAGTGCTGGTCAAGTAAATCACCAGAAACAAGTTCTAAATTTTCATGGTGAATAATATGTTCAATACGTTGGAAATTTTGCGTACTGGTGCGTCGTGTCAGACCATACACTTTGTAGCCTTTACTTAAGAGAGACTCAGCCAAGTACGAACCGTCTTGACCTGTAATACCGGTAATAAATGCTTTCTTCATAGGAGCCTTTCTATTTTGCACGCCACTCATTTAAAATTCTTTGTACTGTTTCTTCAATCGAGATTTTGGGTTGCCAGCCAAGCTTTCTGATCTTACTACTATCGGCAATAATTGCAGGGACGTCAAGAGGACGAACCTTATTTGGATCAGTAATCACTTTCACGGGCGTCTTGGCTAAATGACACATGGTATCGAGCATTTGTTGCATGGTGTATCCGCGGCCACTGCCAATATTGTAGACATCTCCCGTAGTTCCTTTTTCCATCAGTAATACATACGCTTCCACAACATCCTTCACGTCAGTGAAGTCACGTACCGCATCAAGATTTCCTACATGAATTTCGGTTTGTTGACCGCGTTCAATGGCTACAATTTGTTGTGCAAAATGGGGAATTGCAAAGTCAGTAGTTTGGCGTTCGCCAATATGATTAAACGGGCGAGCCCGCACAATTTGTAATCGATAGGAATAAAAGAACGACAATGCGAGCAGGTCCTGAATCACTTTGGAAACGGCGTAAGGACTCACGGGACCAAGCGGATGAGTTTCGCTGATTACTCGTTGTGTATTCCCAATTAAGTCATACTCCATCGCACTGCCGATCACCAATATACGGGCTTCGTGCGCATGATCACGAACTGCCTCAAGGAGTGCCAACTGAATTTCCGAGTTATTTTCCAAAACCATCTTGCATTGATCAAAACTCGAGCCAACTGCTGCAAACGCAGCCAGATGATAAATGTGTTCAGGTTTAAGTTCTTTTATAAGCAGATTAACCTGCTCGTGATTCTTCAAATCAATCATATGAACGTGATTAGCGGGAATAATTGCTGCTATTTCAGGCGGGACACCGTTAAAAGATGTCACATGAATGTTGTGGTATCCCAAAGAAATTAATTTTTCTAGGAGGTGAGACCCAACGAAACCAGTGCCGCCTGTAATCAAGATAGGTGCTTCTAGATTCATGAACGGCCAACTCCTAGATATTGATATCCCCAACTCAGTACTTTTTGTTTATCAAATTGATTGCGCGCATCAATAAACCATTTTGAAGTTGAGTTACTGCTGTTGCCAAAAGGAGCAAAATCAAAACCAATAATTTCTGGCCACTCAATGAGGGCAATAACTACGTCGGCGTTTTTTACTGCCTGATGAATCGAGTCGGTGTAACTCGCTTGTGGGTGCTCAGGAATGAAGGAAGAAACAACTGGAAGCGCTTTTGGGTCATAGCCCATCACAGTTGAGCCGTGTGATGTTAAGTAAGGAATGACTTTGACACTCGGAGCTTCTCGCATATCGTCTGTTTGTGGCTTGAAAGAAAGACCGAGAACTGCGATCTTTTTTCCTTCCCATCCACCCATTTTTGCTCCATAGCCGTCCAGCAACTTTGCGATACGCTCTTCATTTAACTCACTGACTTTATTCAGTAAGTTCCCCGACTCACCAATTGCGCGCGAATATGCAGCCAACTCTTTCACATCTTTGGGAAAACATGAGCCACCGTATCCAAAACCTGGATACCAATAATGTTTACCAATTCGCTTATCAAATCCGATTGCTTGAATGACATCTTGAATGTCAGCACCATTTTTTTCACAGAGGTCGGCAACTTGGTTAATAAAAGTAATGCGAGTAGCCAGATAAGAATTCGCGGCGTACTTTGCCATTTGGGCAGATTCGGGCGAAATTTTCACAATCGGTGCATTGAATGGTCGATGTAGTTCACTTAATGTTTCGAATACGCCTGGATCATCGGCACCAATAATAATTCGATCTGGATTCAGTGTGTCAAAAACGGCCGTTCCTTCTTTTAAAAACTCGGGAACAGAAGCGGTAAAGAAACGTACTTGAGTATGTTGTTTAATTTTGGCTTCGACTTTCTCGAGAGTTCCTGGGGGGACAGTAGACTTGATAACGACAATGGCATTATTTTTCAGATGAGGAGCCAATGACTCAGATGCCGCTAAAACATACTTTAAATCAGCTTGCCCATCTGGAGCTGAAGGAGTTCCCACAGCGATCATAATAACGTCCGCGTCTTGTATTGCAGCCTGGTAGTCACAGGTAAAACTCAGGTTTCCATGACCTTGCTGTTCAAGAAGGAGCTCAGTTAAACCTGGTTCGTAAAAAGGCACAATGCCTTGTTTCAACTTCTCGATCTTATTTTCATCCACGTCCAGACCTACAACTTGATTACCAAACGAGGCAAAAACAGCAGAAGATACTACACCGACAAAACCTGTCCCAATAACGCAAAGTTTCATGCAGTAAGTATATCAGGTGATGAGCTATAATTCACTACAATGAAAATCTCCATCTTGACAATTTTCCCCGAGTACTTTGATTCCCCTTTGGGTGTTTCGATCCTGAAAAGAGCATCAGAAAAAGCAGCCGTAGAGTTTGAGATTATTAATATTCGTGACTTTGCGAGTGATAAACACCAAACGACTGATGATCGACCATTTGGCGGGGGTCCTGGGATGGTGATGAAAGTTGAACCAATTGATGGAGCACTTCAGTTTTTACTTAAAAAAGCAAAAAGTCAAAACCGGAAAATTCTTTTAACTTCTGCAAAAGGCGTCATGTTTACACAGCAAAAAGCAATTGAGTATTCTCAGTGTGATGAGTTGGTGATTGTTTGTGGGCACTACGAAGGCGTTGATGAGAGGGTAGCAGCGCACTTAATTGATGAAGAAGTACGCATTGGTGATTATGTACTGACTGGTGGCGAAGCCGCCGCTGTCGTGATTGCTGATGCTATTGCTCGCTTGATTCCTGGTGTGTTAGGAAATGAGTTAAGCAACGTGAATGAATCTCACAGTCGTCCTGGACAACTTGGATTTCCGCAGTATACTCGTCCGTCAGAATATCGAGGTTGGAAGGTGCCTGAAATATTACTGACCGGTCACGAAGCAAATATTGCGAAGTGGCGTAAAGACTCGAGAGAGGATGGGGATGAGAACAAACGTACGCAATGAAATATTTATACCTAGGGACTTGATTAAAATTGTTCCACGAGTTAGTGAGCATTTAAAAGAGAAAATATTTGCTCCCCTCCCTAAGGGGAAAAAACCTGATATAAATTTTCCGACGAACCTTCCTGGGTATCTTTTCAATCCGATTATAAGAGTTTTTGCTAAGTCAGTGAATGACAGAGCAGAAATGATGTCTCAAGGTAACCAAGAAATTGACTCTCTTATGGCTCAAAATTGGAAAAATGACTTTGAAGCATTCGGTTACGCTGGAAATGAACGTAATAGGCAACCATTCATGGTTGCCCGCAATGTCCTTCTTGGGTTGACTAGGGATTATCAACCTATCCAATTAAGTAATTTTAGAGAAGTTAAAGAAGCAGAATTAGTAAAATTTCTTATAGCATTGGCAAATTCACAAAATGCTTTAACTAAAGAGCAATTTGTCATGCCAATCAAGAATCGATTTCAAAAATAAGGAAACTATGTCGCTTTACATTGAAATTAATAATAATCTACAAAAAGCAGGAATAATAGAAGTTGGAGCAGCGCAGGTAACTCAATTTGCTAAGGTTGTTGCTATAAGTCCAATGGGAAGATTCAAAGATGTCAGGATTTTTGATGAAGAGAAGTTGAAAAAAGGTCAAAGGATAATCGATGATTGGAATTTATTTTCTCTGTTAATTGCTGTCGAAGAACTCATTCAAAAAGGAATGGAAGTAAATGCAGATACTCTTATTCGCATTTATCACTATGACGCGAATATATCTGTAACAGAAACATCTTTAAATGCCGATGGAGTAGAAGAGCGCCAATATGTAAAGTTAAATAACTATATTATTAACAATTTAATGGCTATTTTTTCTGGTGAACCAGAGTTTCAAATTTCGACCTATACAACTTTTAAACCTTAACTTACCTGTGCGACTGCATCTTTAATACTCATCATTTGAAAATCAAGTAGATTTTTCAGTTTGCTGCAATCCAAAGCGGTGTTGCGTTGGTAAGGACGATTGAGCATTTTTAAGTACTCATCAAGACTTCCCATTTTTACTTCGCCCTTTAACTCCATAACATCATTGATTAAACAAGCAAAATCATAGTCTGTCCACATTTCACCGGCAGTGGCATGAAATATACCACTTGTGCGAGTCCGTATGACCCAATCAATAACCTTCACAAAGTCATTAATGTATGTAGGGCCAAAAAAATGATTCGTAAACTGAGGATACAAACTTCCTGTTTTCAAACCATTCATAATTCGATGTACAGCGTCAGGGCGAGCAAATTGATCGGACCGAAAGGGTTGATCGATTCGCAAAATTGTCCATTTTCCTTTCGACGCTTGAACTTTTTCTTCTGCCCATGCTTTGGTTTGTCCATACCACTCGATGGGACATATTTCGTCAGATTCAAGGTACATCTCTGTTTTATTTCCATCAAAAACATATGCTGTAGAAATATGAATTAAATGTTTGCCCGTTTCTTCAGCTGCTTTGACAATATTTTCAGTGCCAAGCACATTGACTTTATACGCAACGCCATTTTTGTCATCGCGTTGCTCCCACGCTTTAGTCACATCCGTAAATGCGGCGAAGTGCACGATGTACTCTGCTATTGAACTTTGTATAGCCGACATGACTTGGGTGAGGTCAGTAATATCAACGGGGTTGTGCGGATCTGAAAGATCTAAGTTTTGAAATTGATACCGATCAGAAAAATCTTTCACGAAGCGTGAACCCACTAAACCAGACAAACCCGTACCCAAAATTGGTGTGGACATGTTATTCCTTCGCAATTTCCCATACGTGTGCACCGAAAATATCCCAAGGCAAACGTTTTTCGTCAGGTTGATTGAGATTAAACTGCTGATTTGTCACGTAGAAAAGATTCATGTTGCGTTCGTACAAATTTGCAACACCATGTGCAACGCCGCTTGGAATACGCAGCAATACGTTTTTCCCTGCACCCAAAACCAGTTTCATATGAACATCAAAAGTGGGTGAACCTTCTCGAACATCATGTAAATTAACTACGAGTCTCTCTTGAGGTGATGTATACCACAAGTCATCCTGATTTTCGTGTAAGTGATAGGCTTTCACTGCGCCAGGTGTAAGTATCGACATACTCACTTGACGTGCTGCAAATGGAGCAGCAAGCCCTTCGACCATGCCATCAGTAATGCGAACAACTTCACTAAAATTCCCGCCTTCATCACTTTGTAATGGCAACACAATAAGCTCAACGCCTTCAATTTTGGGTTTTGGCCCATAGGACTGCATCGTTACGTTTGGGGCATACTTTTGGTCAATCTGCATAAAATCCTTTTTATTTTTCTCTATTTTAGAGTGATTTATAGTTTTGTTGGAAAAATCCTTGTGCTTTTTCTTTGAGTGGTTTCCACCACGCCTCATTATTTTTATACCAATCAATGGTGCGTTGCAATCCTTCTTCAAGGGTGACGGAAGGTGACCAGCCAAGTTCTTCGTTCATTTTAGTCCAGTCAACTGCATACCGACGATCGTGACCTGGTCTATCTTTAACGTACTCAATCATGTCTTCCGAGTGACCCATTAACTGCAAGATTTTCTTTACAACTTCTACGTTGCTCACATCCTCTTTGAGGCCACCAATCGTGTAGGTTTCGCCAGCTTTACCTTTCAGTAACACCGCTTCAATTGCACTGCAGTGGTCTTGAACATATAACCAATCGCGAACATTTAAGCCATCACCATATACCGGCACTTTTTTACCTTCGATGAGATTAGTGATGGCGAGGGGAAAGAGTTTTTCCGGAAAATGAAACTCTCCATAATTATTCGAACAGTTCGTAATGCTGTATGGTAAACCGTATGTTTCACCATATGCTCGAACGATGTGATCAGAGCCTGCTTTGCTGGCTGAGTAGGGACTGCGAGGATCATACGGTGTGTGTTCATCAAATTTTTCAGAACTCCCTAACTCGAGTGAACCGAATACTTCATCAGTCGAGATGTGGTGGAAACGCTTCACTTGCGCTTTTAATGCAGCGTCGAGCAACACTTGCGTTCCAATGACGTTTGTTTGTAAAAAAACGCCCGGTCCTAAAATTGAACGATCAACATGGGATTCGGCAGCAAAGTGAACCACAATGTCATGTCCTGCCATGGCGGATGCCACGGCTGTTGGATCGGTAATGTCCGCGTGTACAAAACGATAGTTTGGATTGCTTTCAAGGTCTTTTAAACTTTCTTTATTGCCTGCGTACGTGAGTTTGTCGAAGTTCACAACTTGATCTTCTGGGTGATTTTTGACCCAAAAGTGAATAAAATTTGAACCAATAAAACCTGCGCCGCCAGTGACAAGAAGTTTCATATAAGTGCTTCCATTATATCGTATTAATTATCGTTTAGGTTGAGTTTTGAGCGAAGTTCTAATTTGACTCCATTAACATCTTTTATCTGATATATCCATTGATTTTGATTATTCTTTGAGAGTGGAGGATGCCAAATGTTTCCTTTGGGATCATCAGGAAAAATACTTGGAGAGCCCGTCACAAAATGCAGTGCACTCACATGAGGATAAAGTTGTTTCGCCATACCAATTGCTTCTGTGACTGGCAAGTATTGACCAAAGTTTTGTTCATAGAAATGATAAAGCTTTCCATCCCGTGCGACGTCTTTAAAGAAGGCTGGTTGTTTGATTTGATTTAATAAAGCAAAAATAACTTCTTGTTGACGTTGCCCGCGGGCGACATCATTTCCTTGATCACTCGCGGAGTGACGACTACGCACATACTCTAAAACACGTTTTCCAGACATGTGTTCAACTCCAGTTTTAAACTCAACGGTTTCGTACAACTTCTTCGGATCCTTTTCTTTCGTCACATCAACATCTTCGCGTGGAAACATGGGATCAACAAAACCTTCTTTGACATTGACGTCAACCCCGCCGACTTCATCAATTAAGTTTGCCAAAGTGCTCAGGTCAATTAAAACCGTGTGGTGAATTTTTAGCCCCAATTGATTTTCTAGAACTTCACGAGGAAAGCGTTGAGGATCACTGGGATAACGATCTTTGCCGTACTGATACAAGGCGTTAATTTTGGTCTTATAGTCATCAATCCATAAATCACGAGGAATGGAAAAGAGTGAGATGCTTCCATTCTGCAAATTCACGGAAACGAGCAACATCGTATCAGTTAGCTCAGTAGCGTGGCCCCGATTACTGAGCGAATCACTCCCTAAAACAAGAAAGTTTACGCGATGATCTGTTTGGTGTGGAGTGGTATTCCAGCCAATTTTTGCAGTATCAATAATCTGATGTAAGGGAAGCTGTGCATTTGATGCAAAAACTTCAGCCTTTCGCCATGCATACAGACCAACTCCAATGAACGTCAGAACAAAAAAAATAAACAGGAAGAAAAAAGTCCATAAAGTAATTTTTAAAAAAAGGCCAATGAGAGTGGGTTGGTGTGGGTTAACTTCAGGTTCGGACGTCATAGAGTGACATTATTACATAAATGTTTGATAGAATAAAACACTACTGATGAAAAAATGTGCTGTAGTCGTATTTTTCTTGTTTTCCCTCTTCGCATGTAGCTGGGCTCTTTTCCACCCGGGAATGTTTCGTCTTCACGACTATGTGCACGCAGCTCGCATCGGTGAAGTGCTACGAGGACTACAAAGTGGCCACTTCCCAGTTCGGTGGTCAAGTAATTTCGGCTTTGGATACGGGATGCCCCTCTTTGAATTTTACGCACCTCTTCCATACTACACAGGGGCAATTTTTTATTGGTTGGGGTTAAATGTCGTGCTTTCCATCAAGCTTTTGTATATTTTATGTTCTGCAGTTACATTTCTCGGAATGTATGAGCTTGGTCGTCGATTGTTTGGTAAATCCGGTGGAGTTTTGTCAGCTGTGGCATTGACGATGGCGCCCTACCGCGCGGTCAATTTATTCGTTCGGGGGGCACTGAGTGAAGCATGGGGCATTATGGCGTTGCCCTGGATTTTGCTGGGAATTGTTCAAGTAGTTCGAGGTGAAAAAAAAGGTTGGTTGACGCTGGTCATTGGATTACTCGCGCTTTTCTTGAGTCATAACATTACGACATTACTTTTTGTACCAATCAGTATTTTATTTGGTTTTGGTTATTGGCTGATACAACATCACGACTGGAAGAAGCTTCCTAAGCTAATAGGAAGCTATGTATTGGCAATTGGTTTAGGTTTGTTTTATCTTTTACCCGCGCTTTTGGAAAATAATTTAACGATCGTAAATGGTGTTTTTCAAGGCTATTTTTACTATGGGAATCATTTTCTTCTGCTGAGACAATTTTTTGAAGATAAATGGGGATATGGTGGCTCGGCTCCTTGGCCCTACAACGGCATTTCTTTTTTCTTTGGATATGGTCACTTTCTAGGATTGGGACTAAGTGCAGTTCTTCTTGTTATTTACTTCTTTTCTAAACTCAAGCAAAAGTCACTCAAAACTACCTGGAAATCATTATTTTTTTATATGTGGATCTTGGTTCTTTTTGCGATTGGCATATTCATGACGTTGAAAAAATCGAGCTTTATTTGGGATCATTTTTCGTTTATGGTCGCAGTTCAGTTTCCTTGGCGTTGGCTATCGGTTGTGTCAGTCATGGAAGCTCTCTTAATTGGATACGGCACGAAGTTTATTTCTTCTAGATTTAATAGACCAATCTACGCCATGGTATTAAGTATTATTTTGATTGTAACGACATTTCGATACTTTCAGCCAGAAAATTTTATTGATGTTACTGAAAGCTTTTACTATACCGATCCTCAGCGCATTCGTCATGACATGAGTCGAACTTTAAATGATTACATTCCCATGCAAATGCAGTTTGACTCGACAACCAGAGAACTATTTCCCGTTGATGTACCGTACTTTTTAGAACCTTCGACTAAAGACAAAGCGGCAGTATTACCAAAAGGAACGTCGACGCTCGTAGACGATCCACAACAAAAACTTGTACAAACAAACTTCTCGAATCCGACAACCTTACAATTTGCGGTTGCTGACTTTCCAGGATGGAATGTGTATATTGATGGAGTTCAAGTGCCAAAGAAAGTGATGCCTCTGGGAAATATCGCAGCACAAGTTCCGCAGGGTGAGCATCAAGTTGGTGTTTTATTTACAGATTCTCCAGTTCGCTGGTGGAGTGACGTGGTAAGTTTGGGAAGTTTGCTTGTTTTGGCATATGTATTGATTGAAGTTCGTCCTCAAGCAAAGAAAACATAATATGAAGTCACAAACAAGCGCTGACGTAACAAGTGAAGTAGAAGAAGTTTTTGAGCATCCCGCTTTGCACGATGAAGTTGTCCAAGATATTAAAAAGAAGTCTGTTTCTGGTGCCTTTTCTTACATGACTCGCACGATTGTGTTGTATGGAATTGGCGCGGTGTCTTCGGGAATTTTGGCGGCATATCTTACAACTGCTGAGTTTGGCATCTATGGATTTGTTTCTCAAATTATTGGTTTACTGACATTCTTTTCTGACATCGGATTTGCTTCTGCAATTATTCAGAAAAAAGAAGAACCGACATTGGTTGAGTATCGAACTGTTTTTACTATTCAACAAATTCTTTCTTGGTCAATTTTCTTGGCAACAGTTTTAATTGCAGTTTCAAAAGTATTTGAACCTAAAATTGGTGTTGATGGAGTCATGGTTTTGTTAGCACTGGGACTTTCTTTTCCGTTGGCTTCAATTAAAACGATTCCTTCAGTCATGCTCGAACGTTATCTCAATTTTTCCAAGTTAGTGATTCCACAGATTTGCGAGCAACTGGTATTTAATGGCATCGTGGTGTTTTGCGCAGTTCGTGGCTTGGGTGTGAAGTCATACACATTCGCGGTGTTGGCAAGATCAATTGTGGGAGTAGTTGTGATGCTGTATTTGCAGTGGTGGCCGTTTGGGTTTGCGTGGGATCGTAAAGCAATTAAAGAAATGGTTGGAGAAGGCGCCAAGTTTCAGCTAAATGATTTTATTGCCCGAATTAAAGATCAATTATTTTTCTTGACGTTGGGATGGTTTTTACCATTGAATGAGTTTGGTTACATTACATTTGCCAAGCAATGGTCGTTGATGCCATACCAATTAACTGTGCAAAACGTTATCTCAATTACTTTTCCAACCTATTCACGTTTACAACACGACAAGAAGCTTTTGCAAAAAGCAATTGAAAAAACATTATTTTTTATTACCCTGTGTATCTTTCCGTTGCTCGTCGGAATGTCGGTGTTTATCTTCCCATTCATGGCT